>JBFWWD010000300.1:0-6956 GCA_050246385.1 Geminicoccaceae bacterium | reverse complement strand
TCGCGACGCGCTGAAGGACGAGCTCGAGCCCGCGCTCGCCGGCCGCACCGCCGCGGAATGGTCGGAGCTGCTCAATGCCGCCGGCGTGCCCGCGGGCGAGGTGCTCTCGGTGCCGCAGGTTCTGGAGCATCCCCAGATCGTCGGCCGTGGTCTGGTCCACCGGTTCGCCCACGTTCCGGGCGTCGAGCGCGATGTCGCCGTGGTCCGCGCGGGTTTCCGCCTCGCCAGCGGCGATCCGACACCGGACACGCCGCCACCCCGGCTCGGCGCCGACACCGACCGCATCCTCACGGAGCTTGGCTACGCGCCGGCCGAGATCGCATCCCTGCGCGAGCGACGGGTGATCTGAAGAGTCGCCTGCGCCGTCGCCGCCGTACTGGTCGCAGCGACCGCCATGCGCGCGTGAGCAGGAGCCACCGCTTGCGTCGACGCGCGATCTGGGCTGGTGATGTCCTCGGTCGCCGATACGAGCAGGAACCGCCCTGAAAGGCGGAGCCGATCCCACGTCGCTGTCGGGATTGGCGCAGGCCTGAGGCGACGGCGGGGACGTCCATGCAAGTCGAACACCTCCTCTCGCATTATGGCTACCTCGCTCTGGTCTTTGGCAGCGCCCTGGACGGAACGCCGATCATGCTGCTCGGCGGTTTCGCTGCGCATCGCGGCTGGATGAGCCTGCCGCTCGTGATCCTCTTCGGTGCGCTCGGCAGCTTCCTCGCCGGCGCAGCCTGGTATCTAGCGGCGCATCAGATCGGTGACCGGCTGCTCGCCCTGCGCCCGTCCTGGGCCGCCGAGGTCGCGCGGGTCCGCCCGCGCCTGGAGCGCTGGGACGCGCCGGTCATCGTGGGCGTGCGATTTCTGCCCGGCCTGGCCCTGGGTGGCCTGCTCGCGGCCGGCCTCTACGGCGTGCCGCTTCGGCGCTTCATGCTGCTGAACGCGATCGGAGCGCTGGGCTGGGCGATCGTCTACGGCCTGCTGGGCTATGTCCTCGGCCGCGCAGTCGAAGGCCTGTTCGGCGAGATCCATCGCTTCGAGCGGCCGATCGCCCTGCTGCTGCTCGCCGGAACGCTGGTGTGGATCGCCGCCTTTCAGTTCCGGCGCTGGCGCGAGACCAGCCGGGCCGCGCATGACTGAGCGGCGCAGGCGTCTGCATCGGGCAGGACGTGCGCTCACCGTCCTGCTGCTGCTGTGGGGCGTGCTCGCTTACTTTCTGCTGCCCTGGGCATGGTGGCTTGTCGAGCGCGGTCGGCACCCGCAGCTCGAGACCCTGCCGGTGCGGACCACCAATGCCGACGGCATCCCCGGCGGCCCGGTCAACGTTGCCCTGATCGGCACGCGCGAGCAGCTGATCGGCGCCATGATCGCCGCCGGCTGGTTCCCGGCCGACCCGATCACCTTCCGCAGCTCGATCGGCATCGCCGCGAGCGTGCTGCTCGGCCGCCCCGACCCCGATGCACCGGTGAGTGCGCTGTTCCTATTCGGCCGCAGGCAGGATCTCGCCTTCGAGCAAGAGGTCGGCGGCAGCGCCGACCATCGCCACCATGTCCGCTGGTGGCTGACCGACCGGACCGAGGAGGGTCGCCCGTTCTGGCTCGGTGCGGCCAGCTACGATCGCGACAGCGGCCTCAGCCACCTCACCGGCCAGATCACCCACCACATAGCGCCCGACCTGGACGCCGAGCGCGACCGGCTGATGGACGGACTCGCCGCCGCCGGGCTGCTGAGCGGGCAATTCCAGCTCCCCGGCATGGGTCCGACCGTCAACGGCCGCAACGCCGGCGGCGACCGCTTCTACACGGACGGCCTGATCGATGTCGGCGCGCTGGCGGCAGGCGACGCGCCGCCGCGCTGATCGATTGGCCGGCCTGGGCGACGGCAAGACCGCCCGATGCGGAACCCGTTCCTTGACATAGGTCAATGCTCCGACCCGTCCGTCCGAGTACAATCAGTCCTTGGGGCCTTGTGGCGAGAAGGAGCAGGGACGGATGAGCGGCACAAGGATGGAAGGCAAACCGGCATCGGCGGCTGGACATGGAATCCAACCCGCTCGTCGGGATGGGTCGAGACGGCTTCGAACGGGAGCAAGCTGCCGGCCTTGATCCTCATGCGGTCGGGCTCGCACGAGACCGGCACCGCCGCAGTGCGGTCGCCGCGTGCCGCGTGAGGCCGGTTGCGTCCAGGGTGACATCAGGGCGGCTCACGTGAGTGAGCGGCATGCCCATGTTCCCGAGGGGCAGGCGACCTTGGAAGGCGATCTGTGCCTGCCCGGCGGGGCTCGTGATCTCGTCCGGTTCGCGCACGGCAGCGGAAGCAGCCGCAAGAGCCCGTGCAATCGCGAGGTCGCGCGGGCGCTGAACCGGGCGGGACTGGCCACCCTGCTCATGGATATGCTCACGGCCGACGAGGTGGTGGTCGACGTGCGGACCGCCCAGCTTCGCTTCGACATCGGCTTGCTGGCGAAGCGTCTGGTCGAAGCGGCGGACTGGCTGGCCCGGCAGCCGGTGACTCGGTCGCTGCGCCTCGGCTGTTTCGGCGCCAGCACCGGCGTCGCCCCGGGGCGACGCATCTGTTCGGGGAGCTGGGCGCGCTCGACCAGGTGGCGGAGCTGGCGCGGGACTGGTTCAAGAGATATTGCGGTAGCGTCGCCTCCCCGGGATCGCCCGCCGGCCGCGAGGTTGACGGACCGGCAGCGGCTCGCTAGTCGAGCGATATGCGCGGAATAGTAAAAGGCGGGAGGCGACATGTACACTAAGCAGGCGCTCAGGGACTTGCGCGTCACGCCAGCGACGCTCACCGATGAGCAGAAGCAGCAATTGAACGAACAGGGGTTTTTTATTGTCAAGTCCGTGCTGAGCGAGGCCGAGCTCGCCGAGATGCGGGCCGAGTTCGAGCGCATGCACGCCGAGGAGCAGGGGCAGGGCGGGCACGAGGTGCATGTCGAGCCGGGTGCCCGCCGGGTATCCAACATTTTCAACAAGACCACCGCTTTCGACCGATGCCTCGAGATTCCCGAGGTGCTGGCGGCGTCGGCCTATCTGCTCGGCGAGATCAAGCTGCACGGCGCCAACCTGCGTGACCCGGTCGTGGGCTACGGCCAGCAGGACCTGCATGTCGACGTGCCCAAGAAGTTCGCCGACGACTGGTGGGTCCTCAACGCGATGCTGATGCTCGACGACATGACCTTGGACAACGGCCCGACCCGCGTCGTGCCAGGCTCGCACCATTGGGCGCCGATCAACGTGCCCTACGTCAACCAGGGCGACTGGGAGCCGACCCCGCTCGCGCCGGAGGATCAGGCGCGCGTGCCGGCGGACCTCGGCGCATCCTTTCCGGGCGAGGTGATGGTGACCGCCCCCGCTGGCTCGGCGATCATCTGCAATTCGTCGATGTGGCACAGCGGGACGGTCAAGCGGGCGGACACGCCGCGCCGGATGCTGCACCTGACCTACACCCGGCGCGACCTGCCGCAGCAGCTCGTGCAGCTCGATCACCTGACCCAGGGCCTCTACGACCGCATGAGCCCGGTGCACCGTTACCTCATGGAGATCGAGCCTCCGGTCGAGGGCGAGGTGCTGCGCCATCCCAAGCGCGAGCACCGCGGCTGGTGGAACTAAGCGCGCCGGCTCAGGCGGGCTGCTCGTTCGGGCGGCCTGCCTCGATCACCCGGAGGAGACAGGTCGTGAGCGACCGGGGATAGCCCTTCCGGTCGCCCTCGAAGAAGTGGATGTGGTCGCGTGCCAGATCGAAGGGCTCGGCGAACCTCCGGTGATGGCGCCGCCATTGACCACCCGTTTCTTTAACGTAAGGTTGAGCGGCTCTGGCTGGGCAGCGGGGGAACCAGCATGCGGCGTATCGGAACGCCTTGGGTCTTGGGTCTGGCGCTCGCCTGCGGCCTCGCGGCCCCGGCACTGGCCAACCCGCCGGCCGGCAAGCGCTACGCGGTGACGGTGTTCGGCAAGAGCGGCGGTCCGTTCACGGACTGCTTCGCCTTCACCCCCTGGGGCCAGATGACCATACAGGGCTTCGGCCAGCTGATCTGGCGCTTCGATGCGCTCGACAGCGAGCTCGGGGCCTTTCAGGCCGCCCCCACCTTGGGCAATCTCGGCTTCGGTCTCCTGGTCCACGGCACCGTCCAGGGCGAAGGTGGCGAGACAATGGCGGGCGACATCGCCACCTCGGACGGCGCCACCTTCGTCTTCCAGGGCGTGCTCGTTTCGGGTTGCAAGGGCAATCGAGCGCCCGGCCAGAGCTACCGTTGAACCCGGAGCCCGCGATGACCACGATCCGCCTTGTGCTGCTCGCCTGCTCCCTTCTCGGCCTCGCCGGCCTGCCGGCCCACGCCGCCGACACCGCCTCGCCCCGCGGCAAGGGCTATCTCGCCCACGTCTACGGCAGCGACGGTCAGGACTTCCTCGCCTGCTTCTTCTTCGCCAGGAACGGCCAGCTGCTGGTCGAGCATTATGGCCCGGTGCTCTACCGGTTCGACGCGCTCGACGACCAGACCAACGCTTTCCAGGCGCTGAACGCCACCGGCCAGGTGGATGATTTCTGGCTCACCTTCCACGGTAACGTGGGCGGCGACCAGGGCCGGACGCTGACGGCCAACGGCCTCAGCTCCTACGGCACCACCTTCATTCTGCAGGGCCGGCTCGACCGCACGTGCAAGCCGCAGCAGCCGACCAGCCGATCCGCCGGCGCGTCGCCCTGGCGCTGAGGCGGATAAGCGATTTCTCCAGGCTTTGCCTGCTCGATGCTCGCCGGACCGGGAGGACACCTGGAAGGCCAACTCCGACAGTGCGAATAGGGGGTGCGGCGTCAAATCTGGCCGGACACGCTGGTGCCCCTTCGGGCCGGTGCTTCGTCCTCCCGGAGGGAACGCCGCCTTGCGCAGCCTCGTTTGTTGGGTCTGACGTCATCGAGAGGTTGGACATGGCCGAGACTACGACCGATCGCGACACGATCGTCCGATGGGCGGAGAGCAAGGGCGGCAAGCCGGCAGCGGTGCGATCGACGCACAAGGGCGAGGATGTCGGCATCATCCGCATCATGTTCCCGGACAACCCGAATTCCGAGCACGACGCCCTCACCGAGATTTCCTGGGGCGAGTTCTTCGACGAGTTCGAGCAGCGGCAGCTTGCGCTGCTCTACGATCCCAAGAGCATGTTCTCCAAGATCGTCGGACGGGACATGGCGGAGCAGCGCGCCAAAGGCGACCACCACGCTCACCGCTAGTCAGGTGATCGCGGACCCGCCGTCCAGATTGTCACGATGGCGGGCTCCTTCACGCAGGCGCGCCGCTCAGCTCCGCATCGGCCGATGGCTCTCGCTGCCATGAGAGCTTGGGTAGATTGCCGGGTGCTCGCATCGGGACGCCAGCGATCCGGGCGGCGAAATCAGCGATCGTGCGGCGCAGGCCCGTGTCGAGGTCGATGCGCGGGCGCCAGCCCAGAAGCTGCCGCGCGCAGGCGATATCGGGCCGGCGTCGGCGCGGGTCATCTACCGGCAGGGGCAGAAACTCGATCGGCGACCGGGATCCCGAGAGCGCCAGCACCTGCCGGGCGACGTCGAGGACCGACTGCTCGTCGGGGTTGCCGAGGTTGATCGGTCCGACGACCTGCGTCGGGCTGGTCATCAGCGCCAGCATCGCCTCGACCATGTCGTCCACGAAGCAGAACGAGCGGGTCTGCCGGCCATCGCCATAGATCGTCAGCGGCTCGCCGCGCAGAGCCTGCACAATGAAGTTGGACACGATGCGCCCGTCCTCCGCGTGCATCCGCGGACCGTAGGTGTTGAAGATGCGAGCGACCTTGATCGGCACGCCGCGGGTGCGGTGAAACTCGAAGTACAGCGTCTCGGCCGCGCGTTTGCCTTCGTCATAGCAGGCCCTGGGCCCAACCGGATTAACGTTGCCCCAGTAGCTTTCGGGCTGCGGGTGCACGTCCGGGTCGCCATAGACCTCGCTCGTCGAGGCCTGAAGAATGGTTGCGCCGCACTCCTCGGCCAGCTCCAGAAGATGCATCCCACCCAAGACGCTGGTCTTCCAGGTGTGGATCGGGTCCCGCTGATACTGCACGGGCGAGGCGGCACATGCGAGGTTGAAGATCCAGTTCGGGCGGAGACGTGTCGGCAACGGCTCCGTGATGTCGGCCTCGACGAGGCGGAAGCCGCGATGGCCGATGAATGGCGCCAGGTTGCCATGCGCCCCGGTCTGGAAATTGTCGAGGCAGATCACGCGGTGACCACGCGCGAGCAGAGCGGCGCAGAGGTGGGAACCGATGAAGCCGGCACCGCCGGTGACCAGTGCAGTGGTCTCGCCCATGCCCGTTCCTTTCGCGCGGCTTAGCCGGCGCACCGCAGCACCTGTCGTTCCCATCCCGCCTCCTGCAGATATCCGTCCAGCTGAGCGGCACGTGCCGCGGAGGAGTGGCAGGAAAGCACACGTTCTCGCGCCGCGGCAGCGATCGCGGACCGCTCCGTCTCGGTAGTGTCGACGAGGATGCGACCGACATCCTCTGCACTGTCGGCCACGAGGATCTCCGCACCGCGCCGGAGCAACTCGTCCAGACCGGGCCAGCTATCACTGATGATCGGCACGCCGCAGCTCGCGGCCTCGAACAGGCGGACGGACGGCGACCAGCCGGCCGCGATCATGTCGACCCGGGTCACGTTCAAGGTGAAGCGCTGGGCGGCGTAGAACGCCGGATGGTCCGGCGGCGCCAGATGCTCGAGCCGCTGCACATTGTGCGGCCAATCGATGCCGGTGGGGTATTGCGGTCCGGCGACGACGAAGCGGCTGCCGCGCAAGCTGCAGGCCGGCCCCACCAGCAAGCGCTCGAGCTTGGGCTGCCGGTCGGGGCTGTAGGTGCCGAGATAGCCGAGGTCCCAACGCCTCGGCGAGGCCACCGGGCGATAGAGCCGCTCGTCCACAGAGCAGTGGAGCACCCGGGCAGAACGGGCCC
>JBFWWD010000299.1:0-6988 GCA_050246385.1 Geminicoccaceae bacterium | reverse complement strand
CCTGGATCGACGAGCTGCAGGACGGCACGTCCGAACCCGGCGAGGCCGAATTGGCCACACGAGATTTCACGCACGAATTGTCGTCGTGCACGTCCGAACCCGAGAGCCGGGAGCCGCAGGAGGCAAAATACACGAACGAACTCGCGCGCACGTTTGAACCCGACGCGGCGAACGGCAACGTCGCCGCGTGCAGGTCTGAACCCGAGCCGCCCGTCCGCAACCGCCATGAGCGGCGGCGCCTCGCCGCCCTAGCCCGCAGGCGGCGGGCCGCGTAGGCACGACCGGTCAACGCCTGCACGAGCCGCGGCTTCCTCGCGGCAGGCCGCGATGTACGCGCAGGCCGGGTCCAGCCCGTTGCCCCGGGCGATGTCGGCGAACGGCCGGCCTGGGGCGAGCGCGTGGTCGTTCGGCCGTTCAGCGGCGGATCATGGTGAAGGAGAAGATCGACTTGCTGCTTTTGCAGGTGCCGACGCCACTGAGGACCTGCTGTCCCTTGGCCAGGGTCGCCTGAACCATCCTGCAGACATTAGGGGGCTCGCCGGGAAACTGCTGCGTCAAGGTTCCCGTCACCTGGCAGTCGCTGCTGAGGGTGAGGCGGCCCGAGAACACGCTGCGCTCGTTCGTGTCGGTATGGCAGGTGCTCCCGGAGAGCAGCTTGCCGCTGCGATTGAACCTGAGATCGCAGCGTTCCCAGAAGGGCTCGGTGCCGGCGCTGCCGAGGGTGTAGGAATTCCACCTGCCGGCAAGTCCCGACGGCTCACACGTCGTCGTCGCTGTCGCCGCCGAAGAAATCATCATCAACGCTGCAGTAGACAGCAGTGCTGCCGCGAGAACGTTTCTCATCGCAGTTTATCCGACTTCGATTGCGGGTATCGGTACGACCACCGTAAGGAGTCGGCTCGACCGGCGCAACCGCGTGAAAGCTCGACGTCAATTGGCTTATCGGTAATAATGCGGAATTTGCTGGAATTTCCAGGAAATGCGACGATCCATCAGTTTCCCAGGCTCGAGCGTCGCGTTGCCCATCTTGTGCTCGAGCCGTCCGTGCGCCGCGCGCTCCGGCGTGAAGCCGGTCACGGGGAAGGATCGGTCGCCGAGATCCGCGTCGACCGGCCCTGCGGGACGCCCTAGCCGAGCCCGCGCTCCTGCGCCACCTCGTGCACGGCGCGCGCGGTGGCCTCGACGGCGCGGTCGAGCTGGTCCTGGGTCGCGGTGAGCGGGGGCGCCAGCTCGAAGGCGTGGCCGATCGCGCAGGCGAGGACGCCGCTCTCCTCGCGCATGTGACGCACCACGGCGGCGACCAGGCCGTCCGCGGGCGGGGCCTTGCTCCGCTTGTCGGCGGTCAGCTCGACCGCGTGCCAGTGGCCGATGCCGCGCACCTGGCCGACAATCGGGTGCTCGCCCAGGGCCTCCGCCAGCGCCTGGCGCAGGTACTCCCCGTTCTGGCGGGCGCGCGGGATCAGGCCGTCGCGCTGCTTGATCCGGATCGCCGCGTTGGCGGCGGCGGCACAGCCGGCATGGCCGCTGAAGGTATGGACGTGGCGGAACATGGGCAGCGCGTCGGCGATCTCGCTGCGGGTGATCACCGCCCCCATCGGCGCGTAGCCGGCGGTCAGCGCCTTGGCCATGGTCATGATGTCGGGCTCGAGGCCGAAATGCTCGCAGGCGAACCAGGCGCCGGTGCGGCCGAAGCCGGTGATCACCTCGTCGGCGATCAGCAGCACGCCATGGCGGTCGCAGATCTCGCGCACGCGCTGCCAATAGCGGCGTGGCGGGATCTGGACGCCGTGGGCCTGCATGATCGGCTCGCCGATGAAGGCCGCGACCTGCTCCGGCCCCTCGAGCTCGATCTGGCGCTCGAGCGCGGTGGCGCAGAGATCGGCATAGGCCTCGTCGTCCAGGCCGAAGGCGTTGCGCCAGTTGGTCGGGTTGGGGACGAAGCTGTGCCCGGGCACGCGCGGGTCCGGCACCTCGCGCACCGGCAGCCAGTCGGTGACCGAGAGCGCACCCATGGTGGCGCCGTGATAGGCGGTCCAGCGCGAGATCGTCTTCCAGGCCCTGGGCTTGCGGCCGGAGGCCTGCTGGTACTGGCGGGCGAGCTTGAGCGCCGCCTCGACCGCCTCGGACCCGCCGCTGACGAACATCACCTTGTCGAGCCGGCCGGGTGCGAGCCGGGCGAGCGTGGTCGCCAGCTCGATGGTCGGCGGCGCCAGATGGCTGGCCGTGCCGACATATTGCAGGGTCGCGAGCTGCTCCTGGACGGCGCGCGCGATCTCGGCATTGCCGTAGCCCAGCGAGTTGGCGCGGGTGTGCGAGCCCATCATGTCGAGAAAGGTCCGGCCGTGCGCGTCGGTGAGCTCGAGGCCCTGGCCGCGGACATAGACGGTCGGCTCCGCCTCGGCGCGTGCCGCCATCGGCAGGAGGCAGTGGGCATCGGCGTCGCGCAGGAGGTGCTCGGCCTGGCCGGCGGCGGTGGTGGTCATGCGAGCCTCCCGGGAAGCGAGCGGAGCTGCACGCCCCCGCTCAGGAATAGGGGTCCGCCGCATCGCGCAGGCCGTCGCCCATGAAGTTGAAGGCGAGGACGACGATCACCACCGGCACGACGGGCAGCATCAGCCAGGGATAGAGCGCGATGACGTTGACGTTCTGGGCGTCGTTGAGCAGCACGCCCCAGCTCACCATGGGCGCCCGCACGCCGAGGCCCAGAAAGCTCAACGCGGTCTCGCCCAGGATCATGCCCGGGATCGAGAGCGTCGCCGAGGCGATCAGGTGGCTCATGAAGGACGGGATCAGGTGCCGGCCGATGATCCGCGACGGGCCGGCGCCCATCAGCCTCGCCGCCTGGGCGAACTCCTCCTCGCGCAGCGCCAGGACCTTGGAGCGCACCGAGCGGGCGAGACCGGTCCAGTCGACCAGGCCCAGGATGAGCGTGATCCCGAAGAACACCCACAAGGGATCCCAGGTCACCGGCAGGGCCGCGGACAGGGACAGCCACAGCGGGATCATGGGAAAGGAGCGGATGATCTCGATCAGCCGCTGGATGATGTTGTCGATCCAGCCGCCATAGTAGCCCGAGATGCCGCCCAGCGTGATGCCGAGGACGAAGCTGACCGCGATGCCGAGCAGGCCGACGGTGAGCGAGACGCGGGCACCGTAGAGGATGCGCGAGAACAGGTCGCGGCCGAGCCGGTCGGTCCCCATCAGGAACAGGGTCCCGCCCTCGGCCGGGCAGACGAGATGGAAGTCGCCTTCCCACTGGCCCCAGAACTTGTACTTGTCGCCACGGCAGAAGAAGCGCAGTGGCTGCGGCTTGGCCGGGTCGGGCGTGTAGACGCGCTTGAGCGTGTCCATGTCGAGCTTGTAGCTGAAGCCCAGGACGTGCGGCCCGATCAGCCGGCCGTCGTTGAACAGATGAATCGTCTGCGGTGGCGCGTAGATGAACTTGGCGTTCCTGGTGCCGACATTGTAGGGCGCCAGGAACTCGACCACGACGATCGCGACGTAGAAGACCAGCAGCACGAAGGCCGACACCACGGCCAGCTTGTGGCGACAGAACTTCCACCACATCAGCCGCCATTGCGAGGCGGTGTAGAAGCGCTCCTGCTCGGGCGTGAGCTGATCGACGTCGTAGGGATCGAACGGGGCGGCGTCGACGTAGCGCTGCGGCAGGGGGCGGACGTCGGGCATCGAGCTCACCGCGCCTGACCTCCCCCGAACCGGATGCGCGGGTCGAGCCAGGCCAGCAGCAGATCGGAGACGAGCACCCCGATCACGACCAGGAACGACTCCAGCATCAGAAAGGAGCCGGCGAGGTACATGTCCTGGACCTGGAGTGCCCGGACCAGGACCGGTCCTGTGGTCGGCAGCGAGAGCACGACCGCGACCAGGGCCGAGCCCGAGATGAACTCCGGCAGCAGGCTGCCGATGTCGGCGATGAACGGGTTGAGCGACATGCGCAGGGGATATTTGGCCAAGGCCTTCCACCGCGGCAGGCCCTTGGCCTTGGCGGTGACGTAATAGGGCTTCTGCAGCTCGTCGAGCAGGTTGGCGCGCAGCCGCCGGATCATCGCGGCGGTCCCCGCCGTGCCGATGACGATCACGGGCACCCAGAGATGCTCCAGCACCGAGAGGAACTTCGCCCAGCTCATCGGCTGGTCGAGGAACTGCGGGTCGACCAGGCCGCCGATCGAGGTGCCGAACCAGACGTTCGCCACGTAGAGCAGCACCAGCGCCAGGAGGAAGTTCGGCGTGGCGAGGCCGAGGAAGCCCAGAAAGGTGAGCGTGTGGTCGCCCCAGCTGTATTTGTGGGTCGCCGAGTAGATCGCGATCGGGAACGACACCGCCCAGGTGAACAGGATCGTGGCGAACGAGATCACGAAGGTCAGGAAAACCCGATCGCCGATCACCGTCGAGACCGGCCGGTCATACTCGAACGAGTAGCCCAGATCGCCGTGCAGCAGGCCCCAGGCCCAGTAGAGGTACTGTTCCCACAGCGGCCGGTCGAGGCCGTAGAGCGCACGCAGATACTCGATCTTCGCCTGCTGGGCACCCTCGCCCTGGGACTGCAGCTCGGCGAGCATCGTGCTCAGGTAATCGCCCGGCGGAAGCTGGATGATCACGAAGACGATGATGCTGATCGCGACCAGCGTCGGCACCATCACCAACAGCCGATGGACCAGATAGCGGAGCACGTTCCCCCCAAGACCGCCGCGGCGCCACCCTAGCGGCGTTTCTCCACGCCGTCAGCCGGAAGCTCGCGGCGAGCCGGCAGCTGCGCAAGCTGGGCGAGAGCCGACCGGCAGAGCAGCGCGTCGGGGGAACCCGCGGACTTGCAGCGCAGCTCGGCGGCCTGCAGGAGCGCCAGGCCCTGGGCGAACGTGTCCGGCGACCAGCGCCGCAACGCCGCCGCGAACGGCTTCTGCAGACGGAAATGGACCGGCGGGCGGGCTGCCGCGAGCGCGGCCTCGACGGAGCCGCCGGCCCTGGCGACGGCGGCGATGCGCAAGAGGCGCATGAGCATCGTCGCGGCCGCGCGGATGAGGCGCACCGGCGCCTCGCCTTCCGCGAGCAGCCGCTCGAGCGCACGGTCGAGTTCGCGGCGCCGCCCGAGCAGGCAGGCGGACAACGCGTCCTCCACCTCGAGGGCGGAGCTGTCGCCGACCACGGCCGAGACGTCGGCCAGCGTCATCGACGCTCCCGGCCGGTCGGCCATGTAGAGGGCGAGCTTCGCGATCTCGGCGCGCGTGATGCCGCGGTCGCTGCCGAGGTGGCCGTCGAGGAACGCGAGCGCATCGGGCTCGGCCCGCAGCCCGTGCTCCTGCAGCAGGCTGCGGACCAGCCCGCCGAGCTGCCGGTCCTCGTCGTGAAAGCAGGGCAGCGCCATGGCGCTCGGGGCAGCCTCGATCAGCTTGCGGAGACTGGAGGATGCCGGCAGATCGCCGGCCTCGATGACCACGAAGCCGGCCTGGGCGGGGAGCGCCAAGAGGTCGCGCACGGCGTCGCTGGAGCCGTCGGTCGCCTCGCGCACACGCACGAGCCGCCGGCCGCCCATGAGACAGAGCGCCTGCGCTTCCTCGACGAGGCGGCCTCGCCCGAAGCGCAGCTCCTCGCCGGTGAGCTCGCTGACGCGGAAGGGATCGCGCAGATCGTCGACCACCTTGGCCGCGAGCGACCGCGCATGCTCGGCGATCAGACCCAAGTCCGGCCCGTAGAGCAGCACCGTCGCGATCTTCGGGTCGGGTCGGGCGAGGAAGCCGTCGACCGCCCCGGCCTTGAGCTTCACGCGGTCTGCTGCGCGAAATAGAGCGAGAGCTGGGTGCGGATCTGACGCGCGACCTCCTTGGCTGCGCGCCGCTCGGCGTCCTGTTCCGTGATCAGGGTGGCGAACGGGTCCGAGCGGATGTTGTAGCTGACGACCCGGCGCACCGCCGAGTCGAACACGACCGCACCATCGGCCCGGCGCCGGAGGGTGAATGCCGCCCCGAGCGCCAGATTGGCGCGGGTCGGCGTGTTGTCGAGCTGAATCGCCAGCGCGTTCGATTCCTGACGCAGCGTGATGTCGAGCTGATATTCGGGCGAGAGCCGCACGCCCTCGGGATTGAGCTCGTCGAGCAGGTAGCTGCGCAGATACTGACCCCGCCGGCCATAGAGCTGGGTGACGTCGATCGAGGCCAGGACCGGCACCACCTTGCGCGCCTCGCTGCGGCCGTAGATCGGCTGCAGCCCGCAGGCACCGAGCCCGAGCAAGCCGGTGAGCAGGAAGTGGCGGCGCGCCTCAGACCACGACATTGACGATCTTGTCGGGCACGACGATCAGCCGGCGCGGCGCCTTGCCGTCCATCGCCCGCTGGACCGCCACCTCCGCCAGCGCCGCGGCTTCCGCCGTCTCGCGCGAGCTGCCGCGTGGCAGCTCGATCTCCGCCCGCCGCTTGCCGTTGACCTGGATCGCGACCACCACCGTGTCCGCGGTGATCCAGGCCGGATCGGCCTCGGGCCACGGCGTGTCGACCAGCAGCGTGTCACGGCCGAGACGCTGCCACAGCTCCTCGGCCAGATGGGGCACCATCGGCCCGAGCAGCACCACGGCCGCCTCCACGGCTTCGCGGGACTGTGCCCGGTCGGCGGCGCCGGCCGGCGCGAACGCCTCGACCGCATTGGACAGCTCGCGCACCAGCGCGACCGCCTTGTTGAAGTGCAGGCGCTCGAGCTCGCTCGTCACCTGCGCGATCGTGCGATGCAGCAGGCGTCTCAGGGCGACGCCGTCCGCGCTGAGCTCGCCGCCGTCCGGCTCCACCGGCGCGCCGAACTCGCCCACCAGGCGCCAGAGCCGGTTCAGATAGCGCCAGGCGCCGTCGACGCCGGCGTCGGTCCACTCGAGATCCCGATCCGGCGGGCTGTCCGACAGCATGAACAGGCGCGCCGTGTCGGCGCCGTAGCCCGCGATGATCGCCGCCGGATCGATCGTGTTGCGCTTGGACTTGCTCATCTT
>JBFWWD010000298.1:0-7001 GCA_050246385.1 Geminicoccaceae bacterium | reverse complement strand
GAGGAAACAGACCGGCTTCGGCTTCTGCACGGCGTGGCGCAGGACGTGGACCAGCACCGCGTGCTTGAGCACGTCGGCGAAGCTGCCGGCATGGAAGGCGTGGCGATAGCTGAGCATGTCCGTCGCCTCGGATGATGCCAGCTTCGCCCGCCTTTGCTAGAGCGCGTGCCATGACCTTCTGGCGCACCAAGCCGCTCGCCGCGATGAGCGAGACCGAATGGGAGCAGCTCTGCGACGGCTGCGGCCTGTGCTGCCAGATTCGGGTCGAGGACGAGGACACCGGCGAGATCGCTCTGTCCGACGCCGCCTGCCGCCCGCTCGACCTATGCACCAACCGCTGCTCGGATTACGCGCACCGCAAGGCCAAGGTGCCGGACTGCGTCAAGATCACGCCCGAGAACGTGCGCGAGCTGAACTGGCTGCCCCACAGCTGCGCCTACCGTCTCGTGGCCTTCGGCATGGACCTGCCGGAATGGCACCATCTGGTCTGCGGCGACCCCGAGCGGGTCCATACCGACGGGCCGTCGATGCGCGGCGAGCTGGTCAGCGAGGAGGAGGTCGACTGGGAGGAGGAGTAGGGGCGGCGCCGACCTGCGCGGCGAGCTTCCTCGGCGCGGTCAGCCCGTAGCTGCGCCGCACCAGATGCTCGACCTCGGCCCAGTCAGGGCCGTCGTCGATCCGCATCCCCACCCAGCCCTTGTGCCCGACATAGGGCGGGACGAAGAATCGCGCCGGATCGGCCTCGACCAGGATCGCCTGGCTGCCTGGCGGCGCCTTGCACCAGAACGAGACCCGTCCGTCGCCGCGCTTGGCCATGGCGAAGATCTTGCCGCGCACCCGGAAGGTGGCGTCGCCCCAGGTCTCGACCTCGGCGGCCTCGGGCAGAGCGAGGCAGATGGCGCGGAGGTGGGTGTCGGGAGCAAGCCGAGTCATGACGCCGCGCCGGCCGGTTGCAGGAGCAGCACGAGATCGGCCCATGCCGTCCCCACAACCCGGCCGGCGAGTCTGACATCGGCTGTCACCACCGGCGCGGCCTCGCGCTCGGCCAGCGCCAAATAGAAGCAGCCATAGACCGGGTGATCCAGGATCCGGGCGATGCGCGCGGCGGCGGCCGCCAAAGGCGCCAGCGGAGCGAACCGCTCGAAGCAGGACGGCAGTTCGGCGCAGAGGACGTCCGCCTGAGCGCTGGTCATCAGGCCCCGCCGAACAGCCTTCCAGGCGGCATTGAGCGTCTCGGCGAGGATGAGCTCCGGTGCAATGAGCGGCTCCGTCAGGATCAAGGCACGTGCCTCGGCGCTGCCGGCCTCGGCCCGGAACCATTTCAGCGCGACGCTGGCGTCGACCACCCTCACCGACTGTCGCGATCCTCGCGGACCAGCTCCTCGGCAGAGCAGACGCGCGTGCCAGGGGCCGGAACCGGGGTCATCGCTCGCACGGCGTCCAGCCGCCGCAGCAGTTCCTCGCGCTGCGCCCGGGCGGCGTTGCTCAACACGTCGCGCAGCTGCTGCTCCAGCGACACCCCGCGCGCCCGCGCCCGTCGCCGGTGCTCCTCGATCACGTCATCGTCGAGCTGCCGGACGATCACCTGGCCCATGCCTAGCACCCACCTTTCCGGACGGAGATGATATCATGAGCGATAGCGTCACTGCAACCTGCTGCGCCAAGTCCCCCGTCAGGCGACGCGGAGCTCGCCCGGCGCCACCATTGGCAGCGACCGCCGCATCGCCGCGCAATACCACGCGACGAACTGCTCCACGCCGGCCTCGTCCTCGGGTGCGTAGGGCCCCGGCTCGTAGGCGGGCGAGTTGATGCCCCTCTGGTTGTCCTGCACCACCCGCCGGTCCTGGGCGTTGGTCGCCCGCCAGACCCGGGTCAGCTCCTCCACCGTATAGTCCACGCCCTCCACGGCGTCCTTGTGCACCAGCCAGCGCGTGGTGAGCTGCGTCTCCTGCGGCCCAAGCGGCAAGACCTGGAAGGTGCAGGCGTGGTCCGCCAGCACATGCAGCCAGATCGACGGGAAGTGGAACAGCATCAGCGTGCCGACCCGGTCGGCACCCAGCTCGGCCAGCGGGCGAGCGACCGCGGCGGCGCCGGACATGGTGTAGCTGACGGCATCGCCGATCAGCGGCATGCGGACCAGCCGGTGCTCGCCGTCCGTCGAGAGGCGAAAGCGGCTGGGCAGGCCGGCGTCCTCGCAGCGGCGCCAATGGGTCAGGACCGTGGGATCGGCCAGCTCGTCCACGCCGGTGATGGTCGGCGTCTCGGGGAAGGTGCGGCACAGCTCGGGATGGTTGCTGGCGCAGTGATAGCACTCGCGATTGTTCTCCCAGACCAGCTTCCAGTTGCCGTGCTCGACGATCGTCTCCTCGAACGCGACCTTGGCGTCGGCGAGGCGATGCGCACCGAGATAGGGCTCGGCCAGCGCCTGGAATGGCCCAAAGTCGGGCGCATCCTCGGCGACGCTGACGAAGATCAGCCCGCCCACGGTCCGGGCGTGGACCGGCTTCAGCCCGTAGGGTGCCGGATCGAAGTCCTCGCCCATCCGCCGGCCGCGCATCAGCTTGCCGTCGAGACCGTAGCTCCACTGGTGGTAAGGACAGACCAGGCGCAGCGCCTTGCCCTTGGCCTCGGTGCAGACCACCGAGCCACGATGGCGGCAGGTGTTGTGGAAGGCGCGGATCTCGCCGTCATTGCCGCGGACGACGACCAGCGGGTAGTCGCCGACCTGCAGGGTCAAATAGTGGCCGCGCGACGGCAGCTCGCACTCGTGGCCGGCGAACAGCCAGGTGCGGTAGAACAGGTGCTCGAGATCGAGCCGGTGATAGTTGGCGTCGGTGTAGAATGCGCGCGGCAGGCTGAACCCGACGCGCCGCCGGCCGAGCTCCTCGCCCATCTCGAGAAATGCTGACATCCCCTGCTCCACCCGCGTTGCGCGATCGCCCGCCGCGACCTTGCATGGCCAAGAGCCGAGGCTGGTTTCCGGGCTCAGGAGTGGCCCGCATGGGCCGGCGCAGCACCTTCCCGGGTCAGGTCGGCCCCGGTGGCCCTGCTGCGCTCGCCGCTCCTCTACCGTTGCGGGGGCAGCGCCGGGATCGGGCCAAGGCCCTGACCGGCTTCCCAATTCTCCGGGCGCGTCGCCGCGCCGCGGCACCTCGACGCGCCCAGATCAGCACCGATCGTTCACCTCACGCGTTGGTCGGCGCGACAGAACCCTGCAGCTTTGCGACGTCGGTCGTGGACAGGCTCCAACGTCACGCCAGAGCCACGCAGACCGCCTCCAGCCCGCCCGTCGGCAGCGCCAGGACGGAAGGGTCGTGACGGGCCGGGCGAGCGTCGTCACCTGCCCAGCACCGCCGCCGCGATGGCGGTGCGATCCAGCCCCTTCATGCCGATCACCACCAGCTCGCCGGCGCCGCCCTCGCCCGGGCGCCAGGGCCGGTCGTAGTAGCGGTCGACCCGCTCGCCGACCGCCTGGACGACGTGGCGCATCGGCTTGCCGGCGACGGCGAGGAAGCCCTTCACCCGCAGGATGTCGTGGCCGCGGATCGCCTCGCGCAGGCGTGCCATCAGAGGCTCGGGGTCGGCCAGCGGCGGCACCTCGATCACGAAGCTCTCGAACTCGTCGTGGCCGTGCTCCTCGCCACCGTCATGGTGCGAGGGCCGGTTGGCGAGATCGCCCTCGGCGGCCATGCCGAGGCCCAGCGCCACGGCGGGGTCGATCCGGCCATGGCTGGTCCAGACCAGCCGGACGCCGGGCCGCAGCTCGGCCCTGATCGCCCGCTCGACCTCGGGCCGCTCGGCCTCGGCGATCTGGTCGGCCTTGTTGACCAGGACCAGGTCGCCGCAGCCGAGCTGCTCCTCGAACAGCTCCTCGAGCGGGGTCTCGTGGTCGAGCGCGGGATCGGCCGCGCGCTCGGCCTGCACCGCCTCGGGATCGTGCGCGAACCGGCCGTCGCGCACGGCTGCGGCATCGGCGACGACCAGCACGCCGTCGACGGTCAGCCGGCTCCTGACCTCGGGCCAGTTGAAGGCGGCGACCAGGGGCTTGGGCAGGGCCAGGCCCGAGGTCTCGATCACGATGTGGTCGGGCGCCGGCTCGCGCGCCAGGATCGTGCGCATCGCCGGCAGGAAGTCGTCCGCCACGGTGCAGCAGATGCAGCCGTTGGCGAGCTCGATCACGTCCTCCTCGCGGCAGGCCTCGATCCCGCAGCCGCCGAGGATGCCGCGGTCGACGCCCATGTCGCCGAACTCGTTGATCAACAGCGCCAGCCGCCGGCCGCGGGCGTTCTCGACCAGATGCCGGACGAGGCTGGTCTTGCCGGCCCCGAGGAACCCGGTGACGATGGTGGTCGGGATCTTGGTGCTCATCGCCGCTCCGCATGCGGGCGCCGGCCCGCGGTGAAGGCCCTCACCGCCGGGCCGGGCCAGCGGGTGGTGTCGCGCAGCAGGCCGAGCATCCGCTCGCCCGCCGCCGTGGGCGTGGCGTCGGCCGGGCGGGCCAGCAGCAGGGCCGCCGCCCGTGCCGGATCGAGCGCCGGCGTCAGCGTGACCAGCCAGGCGAGGTAGGTCCGCTCGACGGCATCCGCCGCCGGCGCGCCGAGGAACGCGCCGATCAGGCCGAGCGGATCGGGATCGGGAATCGCTTCGTGCATCGTCGCCTCCGCCGGTGCACCCCGCCCGGCTCATAAGGGGTGGTCCAACGACGGCAGGTCTCCTGGCTCGCGGCTTAGGCACCTCGCTCCGCCTTCCCGGGCGCATCGGCCCAGTGGCATGTCGGACGAGGCTCGCCGCCTACAGTTGCGGGGGCAGCGCCGGAATGGGGCCAAGGCCCGCACCGGCTTCCCTTTCAAGTCCCAAAGGACACCGTCGACGAGATCGGTAACATGGTGGCCGAACGGCGGCAAGCGGAGGGGGTTCAGCGGCCGATGAGCGACTTCCCGATCACCATCTTCCACAACCCCGCCTGCGGGACGTCGCGCAACGTGCTCGCGATGATCGAGGCGGCCGGCTACGTCCCGACCGTGGTCGAGTATCTGAAGGCCGGCTGGACCCCGTCGCAGCTCGAGGCGCTCCTGGCCCGGATGGATGCGGCCCCACGCGACCTCCTACGCGCACGTGGGACGCCGGCGGACGAGCTCGGCCTGCTCGATCCTGCGGTCACGGGCGATCGGATCCTCGCGGCGATGGTGGCGCACCCGATCCTGGTCGAGCGGCCGATCGTCGAGACGCCTCTGGGAACAAGGCTGTGCCGGCCAGCCGAGCGGGTGCTGGGCCTGCTCGACCGGCAGCCGGCTCAGAACAGCTCGCGGTAGCGCGCCGCCGCCTTGGGCACCGAGGTGGTCGGGTAGAGCCGGCCCTTGCCGGTGTTCCAGTAGGCCTCGTGGGCGAAGGCGCCGGTGGTCCGGGCATAGGTCAGGAAATCGTGCATCTTCTGCATGAAGGCGGGATCGTCGCCGTGCAGGCCCACGCCCCATTCGCCGATGCACAGCTTCTTGCCCTTGGACCGCGCGAAGTCGAGCCACGCACGCAGGCCGTAGGGGCCACCCTCATAGGTCTCCTGGCCCCAGCGGACCCAGGGGTCGGCATAGACCGAAAGGCAGATGTTGCTGATCAGGCGGGCGTTCTCCTTGCTGGGCCACAGCTTGCGGACGTCGAGCCGCCCCTTCTTGGACATGCTCCAGGCGATCCGGAACCTGGGCGACACCGACTTGAAGGCCCGGGCGGCGTTGACGAAGCAGCGGCGCCAGTTGGCCGGGTCGGTTCCGGCGGCGGCCCACGGGAACCAGTCGCCATTGCCTTCCCAGCCCAGCCGGATCTCGGCGTTGCCAACGCCGTTCGCGACCAGCCGGCGCGCCACCTCGCGATGGTTGGCGTCGTACTGGTTGTGCGCGCAGGCCCAGACCGTGCCGCCGGCCGGGAACAAGGGCTGGCCGAGGCTGACATTGGCGCTGGCACGGCGCAGGGCCCGGATGTCGCTGCCGCTGGCATATTCGTACATGCGCCGCCAGCCGCCGTCGCGCCACTGGATCCAGCCGATCGCCACGCCGAGCGAGGTGCCGCGCCAGTTGGCGAAGGCCTGGGGCTCGGCCACCGCGGTCCGCATCACCCCGGACTTCCAGCCGGTATTGTGGGCCGAGGCGGCGGTGGCGGCGAGAGCGAGGGACAGGGCGCCGGCGATCGCGAAGAACCGGACGCCTCGGCTGCCTGCAGCGCGCATGCGTCTTCTCCCTGACATTCCGCGGTTGGTCGTCAGCCACGGATTCTACACTCAGGGTAGACTCACCAACGCTCAGATTGTTCCAAATGCGATAGTTCGCGCGAGCGCGCTCATCCCCGCAGCAGCTCGGCGACGATCGCATCGCGCTCGGCAGCGAGATCGCCCTGCGCCATCGGCCTGCGCGCCCGCCGATACCAGTAGCCGGCATTGCCGAGATCGCCCTCGACCCGGTGCAGATGCGCATGCACCCAGTCGTGCGCCGGCTCGCCCTCCTGGCGCTGCGCGATCTCGTGCGCCGTCTCCCACTCGCCGCGGGCCGCGTGCCAGAGCGCCCGCACGGGCGGGGACAGGCCCGGCGGCGGCTCGGCCTCCACGAGGCTGGCGTTGAAGGCGGCGAGGTCGGTCATGGTGCCTGCTCCCGGTCCTTGCGGCCGGCCCATTGTGCAACGTGCCGGCCTGGAGCCCAACCGCGCCCCTGGCGCGCGCGACGGGTCAGTGCGCTCCGGCGGAAGTGGAGGTCGATTCGCAGCTGAAGCAGGTGGTCACGAACAGCGCCTGGCTGCAATAGTAGTTGCTGACGACATTATTGTTGATGCACTGCTCGTTCCAGGTCACCCAGCAATTGTCGGCCGGCTCGCATTCGGTCTGGCGGTTCGACTCCGGGCAGCCCGGGTCGCCCGAGATCTTGGTGGCGCCGGTGCAGCTGCCGTTGGGATTGATCGGCGAGCAGCCGATCGAGATCGACCAGTTGTTGGTGTGGATCGAGGTGTTGCTGAGCAGGAAG
>JBFWWD010000297.1:0-7005 GCA_050246385.1 Geminicoccaceae bacterium | reverse complement strand
GATCATGGTGGTGCCGCCGGCGAGCGCCGCCCTGGTGCCCGATTCGAAATCGTCCGCCGACACGGTCCCCATGAACAGGAACTCCATGTGGGTGTGCGGGTCGATCCCGCCCGGCAGGACGTAGCAGCCGCCGGCATCGATCACGGTGGCCCCCGCCGGCGCCTCCAGCTTCGGCCCGACGGCGGCGATGATGCCGCCCTCGACCAGCACGTCGGCGCGCCGGCTGAAATCGTGGTTCACCACCGTGCCGCCGCGGATCAGGATCGCCATGGCCGCTGTCTCCCTAGTCGATGGTCATTCGGGCTCGTCGAGCCCGGCCTCCTCGGCCGGCCCGTGGCTCCAGGCCGCCTCGGGCGGCCGCGTGATCGCACGCTCGCCCGGGGCGGCGAGCAGCAGGTCGACCGTCGCCTGGAAGGCGGCCGGGTCGAGCATGCCGCCGCTGCCCTCGGTCAGCCGATTGATCTCGTGCATCCGCCGCACCTGCGGCTTCTCCTCGAGGGTCTTGTCCTGATCGTACTCCTGCACGATGCGGACCGCCTCGACCGGGTTCTCGCGCGCCCAGCTCCAGCCGCGCCGTGCGGCGTAGAGAAAGCCGCCCAGGGCGCGGACGGCGTGCGGGCTCTTCAGCAGCTCCGCCGGCGCCCAGATGCCCTCCTCGAGCGGTGCCGGCCCGTGCTCGGCCGCGGCCAGCACGACCAGATCCTCCGGTGGCACGTTCGCGTCGCCCAGCTGCGCACGCTCGTCCCAACTCCGCGCCGAGATGCAGTCCGCCTCGTTCTGCAACAGGAGGCTCGGGTCGTGATCCTGGTCGACGAACTCGACCCCGTCGGCGACCCCCTGGCCGGCGAGCCAGGCCAGCATCCCGGCCCGGTCACCGTCGGTCCACAGGCCGACCCGCCGCCCGCGCAAGTCGGCGAGCGTGGTCACCCCGCTGTCCTTGCGGCAGACCAGCTCGACGGCCGGCCGGGCGAAGAACTGGCCGATATTGACCAGCGCCTCACCCTGCTCGCGGCCGTGGAGCGCTGCCGGCATCCGCTCGACATCGAGCGTGGCGATGCCGGTGGGGCCGATCCGGGCGGGATCGATCTCGACGCCGGCGGGCGCCAGCGTGACCGCGACCTCGGCCTCCTCGTAGAAGCCCTGATAGTCGGCGACATAATAGCCTGCGAACTGGGCGCCCAGAGGCCCGTTGAGCCGGAGGATGAAGCCCGGCTGATCGGACGCCCGGGCGGCAGGCGAGCCGAAGAGGGCGGCGGCGATCAGCCCGCCGCCCAGCAGCCGCAGCATCGGCCTCACAGCTTCGCCGCGTCGCTCACCGCATGAGTCCAGGCACCCTCCGGCTGCCTGCTGATCACCGGGTCCGAGCCGCCCGAGAGCAGGATCTGCACCGTGCGCTCGTAGTCGGCGGGGTCGAGCACGCCGTTGGAGCCCTCGGTCAGCTTGTTGATCTCGCCCATCATGCGGGTCTGGTGCTTTTCGGTCTGGGCGCCGGTGGTGTCGTTCTCGAGCACGATCTCGGCCGCCTCGTCCGGGTTCTCGCGCGCCCAGGCCCAGCCCTTCATCGAGGCCGCGACGAAGCGGGCGAGCTTGTCGGCCATGGCCGGGTCGGCGAGGCTCTTCTCGGTCGCGTAGAGGCCGTCCTCCAGCGTCGCCACGCCCTGGTCCTCATATTTGAAGACGATCAGGTCCTCCGGCTTGATGCCGGCGTCGATCACCTGCCAGTACTCGTTGTAGGTCATGGTCGAGATGCAGTCCGCCTGCCTCTGCAGCAGCGGGTCGACGTTGAAGCCCTGCTTGATGACCTTGACGCCCTGGGGCGAGCCGTCGGTCGGGATGCCGAGCTTGGCCATCCAGGAGAGGAACGGATATTCGTTGCCGTAGAACCAGACCCCCAGGGTCTTGCCGCGGAAGTCCTCGGGCTTGGTGATCCCGGTGTCCTTGCGGCAGGTCAGCATCATGCCCGACTTCTTGAACGGCTGGGCGATGTTGACCAGGGGCACGCCCTTCTCGCGGCTGGCGAGCGCCGCGGGCATCCACTCGACGATCACGTCGGCCCCGCCGCCGGCGATCACCTGCGGCGGGGCAATGTCGGGCCCGCCGGGATTGATCGTCACATCCAGCCCGGCCTCCTCGTAGAAGCCCTTGTCCTTGGCGACATAATAGCCGGCGAACTGTGCCTGGGTGACCCATTTGAGCTGCAGGGTCAGCGGGTCGGCCGCCTCGGCCGAGCCGATCCCGAGCGCCAGCAGAGCCGCAGCGATGGTCGTCTTGTTCATGTCGGAGCTTCCTTGCTCATGACCGCCGGAAGGATGGATGCCAGAAGGTGACCGCACGTTCCAGCAGTGCCAGCGCGCCGTAGAACGCCGAGCCGGCGATCGCCGCGACCAGGATCTCGGCCCAGACCATGTCGAGGCTCATCCGCCCGACCTCGGTCGAGATGCGAAAGCCCATGCCGACGATCGGCGTGCCGAAGAACTCGGCGACGATCGCCCCGATCAGGGCGAGGGTCGAGTTGATCTTCAGCGCGTTGAAGACGAACGGCATCGCCGCCGGCAGGCGCAGCTTGAGCAGGGTCTGCAGCCACGA
This sequence comes from Geminicoccaceae bacterium, assembly GCA_050246385.1. Lineage (GTDB taxonomy): Bacteria > Pseudomonadota > Alphaproteobacteria > Geminicoccales > Geminicoccaceae > Benzoatithermus. The sequence goes on along the minus strand of JBFWWD010000297.1, from coordinate 4,419 downwards.
GGCGCCGTAGGAGCGCATCAGATCGAGCTCGAGCCGGCCCGCGATGGTGAGGCCCGCCACCGTGTTCACCAGCATCGGGAAGAAGGTCATCACCACGACCACGGCGACCTTGGAGTGCCAGTCGAAGCCGAACCACATCACCATGATCGGAGCGATGCCGATGACCGGGATGGCCGCCATGAAGTTGCCCAGCGGCAGGAGTCCACGGCCGAGAAACGGCCAGCGGTCGGCGGCCAGCGCCACCAGAAACCCGGCGGCGCAGCCCAGCGCCCAGCCGACCAGCACCGCACGGACGAACGTCTGGACGAAGTCGGCCCAGAGGACGGGGGTCGAGGCCGCGAAGCGGGCACCGACCGCGGACGGGCTCGGCAGCAGCACCGGCGGCACGCCGAAGCCGACCGTCGCGACCTCCCACAGGAACAGCAGGCAGGCGCCGAAGGCGACGGCCACGCCGAGATCGAGCAGACGCTGCCGGCGCGGGTCGAGCAGCTCGATCGTCGCCAGACCGTCGACCGCGAGCCAGGCGGCGAGCCACAGGCTCAGCACCCGAAGCCAGAAGCCGAGGCCGGAAGCACCGGCCAGAGCCGGGCCATGGACCTCGGCGAGCACCACCGCGCAGCCGAGAGTGATCAGCGCCGTGAGCAGCAGAAGGCGGCGCAGATCCAGCCTGCCGACCGCACCGGCGGTGAGGAAGGCCGCGGCGAGCAGGATCGGTGGCAGAGGGAACTCGCCGGCGATGCCGGATGCGCCGGCCGGCGGCAGGACGAGGCTCACGGCCATCAGGGCGCCAGCGAGGATCCAGAGCACCGTCCGGACGCGCCCGAGCCCGGTCCCCCCGCCGGCGAGCGTCTTGCTCACTGCCGGACGCCCATGGCGGCGAGGGTCGCACGCTCGGCGAGGCCGACCAGCCCCACCAGCGCCGCTGCCAGGAACGAGGCCATGAACAGGGCCGACCAGATCTGCACCGTCTGGCCATAGTAGGAGCCGGACAGCAGGCGTGCGCCGAGGCCGGCCTGGGCGCCGGTCGGCAGCTCGCCGACGATGGCGCCGACCAGGCTGATCGCCACCGCGACCTTCAGGCTGGTGAACAGGAACGGCACGGCCGCCGGCCAGCGCAGCTTCCAGAAGGTCTGCCAGCGGTCCGCGCTGTAGGTGCGCATCAGGTCGAGCTGCATCGGCTCCGGCGAGGTCAGGCCCTTCACCATGCCGATGGTCACCGGGAAGAAGCACAGATAGGTCGAGATCAGCGCCTTGGGGACGAGACCCTTGAGCCCGAGCGAGCCCAGGACGACGATGACGATCGGCGCCACGGCCAGGATCGGGATGGTCTGCGAGGCGATGATCCAGGGCAGCAGGCTCTTCTGCAGCGCCTTGCCGTGGACGATCAGGACCGCCAGCACGATGCCCAGGACAGCACCCATGGCGAAGCCGAGCATGGTCGAGGCGAGGGTCACCCAGGCGTGGTAGAGCAGGCTCCGGCGCGAGCTGGGCGGCAGGGTCGCGACGCTGCGCCACAGCTCCACGGCCACTTGGTGCGGTGCGGGCAGCACCGGCCGCTCTTGGCTCATGGTCGCGGCGACCAGCGCCGTGCCGTCGAGGGCCGCCGGGTCCGGCGCGATCTGCCGGGCGAACGGCGCGTTCAGCCAGACCGCGGCCAGATACCAGACCGCGATCAGGATCAGGAGCACGACCAGCACGGGCCCGATCCGACCGGCCATCAGGCGCTGCAGGTGGCCGCTTGCACTGCCGGCTTGCGGCAGCGACAGCGCCTCAGTCGTCATAGGAATGCCCGGCGTGCAGACCGTCCCGGACACGGTGGGCAACCTCGAGGAAGGCCGGGCTGTCGCGCAGCGCGAGCGGGCGCTCCTCCGGCAGGTCGACCTCGATCACGTCGAGGATCCGGCCCGGCCGCGGCGACATCACGACGATCCGCGTAGAAAGGAACACAGCTTCGGGAATCGAATGGGTGACGAACACCACGGTCTTGCGGGTTTCGGCCCAGAGCCGGCGCAGCTGCAGGTTCAGCTTGTCGCGGACGATCTCGTCCAACGCGCCGAAGGGCTCGTCCATGAGGAGCAGCTCGGGCTCGAACGAAAGGGCGCGGGCGATCGAGGCGCGCTGCTGCATCCCGCCCGAGAGCTGCCAGGGATGCTTGTGCTCGAAATCCTGCAGGTTGACCATGGCGAGATAGCGTTGCGCGCGCTCGCGCCGCTCTGCGGCGGGCAGCCCCATGATCTCGAGCGGCAGGGTCACGTTGCGCTCGACCGTCCGCCAGGGGAACAGGGCCGGCGCCTGAAAGACATAGCCATACTCACGCCCGAGCCGGGCGGCTGCGGCGGCCTTGCCGTTGACGCTGAGCGATCCGCCGGTCGGCTGCTCCAGATCGGCGATCGCCCGCAGGAACGTGGTCTTGCCGCAACCCGATGGCCCGATCAGCGAGACGAAGTCGCCTTTGGCGATGGCGAGGTCGATGTCCGCGAGCGCGACGACCGGCCCGTCGCGGGTCTCGTAGGTCAGGGACACGCCGACGGCTTCGACCACGGCCGCGGCGTACGCGGCCGGAGCGCTGTCGGCCGCAGCGGCGAGCTCCCTCATGCGCCCGACGATGGCGCAGCCCGGCGATGCGGGTCAAGCCGGGTCAAGGCACGCGGAGGGAAGCCGACCCGGCGCGACAGCTTGGGCAAAACCGTGTAGAGCGCGGCCATGCTCACATCGTTCGCCTGGTACGGCCTGGCGGCCCTCGCGGAGATCGCGGGTTGCTTCGCGTTCTGGTCGTGGCTGCGGCTCGGTCGGAGCGCCTGGTGGCTGGTGCCGGGCCTGCTCACCCTGGTCGTCCTCGCCTGGGCCCTGACCCGGGTCGACAGCGACCTCGTGGGCCGGGCCTACGCGGCCTATGGCGGCATCTACATCTTCGCCTCGCTCGGCTGGCTGTGGCTGGTCGCGGGTACCAGGCCCGATCGCTTCGATCTGGGCGGCGCCGCACTCTGCCTGGTCGGTGCGACGATCGTCCTCTTCGGCCGCAGGATCGTCGCATGAGCGCTGCGCATCACCATCACGGCCACGATCACGGCGTGCCGTCGCATGATCGTGCCTTCGCGATCGGGATCGCGCTGAACCTGATCTATGTCGTGTTCGAGGTGGTGTTCGGCGTCGTCTCAGGCTCCCTCGCGCTGCTGGCCGACGCCGGCCACAATCTCTCGGACGTGCTCGGCCTCGCTTTGGCCTGGGGTGCGGCCTGGCTGTCGCGCAGGCAGCCTACGGCGCGACGCACCTATGGCTATCGCCGCAGCTCGATCCTCGCCGCCCTGGCCAACGCCATGCTGCTGCTGGTGGCGGTGGGGGCGATCGCCTGGGAAGCGCTGCGACGGCTGCAGGCGCCCGGGCCGATCGACACGGGTGTCGTCCTGTGGGTCGCGGCTCTGGGCGTAGTGGTCAACACGGGCACGGCACTCCTGTTCATGCGCGGCCGAGAGCGCGACCTGAACGTCCATGGCGCCTTTCTTCACATGGTGGCCGACGCGGCCGTGACGGTGGGCGTGATCGCCGCCGCCCTCTTGATCGCCGCCACGGGCTGGCTCTGGCTCGATCCCGCGATCAGCCTCGTGATCGGCGCGGTGATCCTGATCGGCACCTGGGGTCTGCTGCGGGATTCGGTCGATCTCGCGCTGGACGCCGTGCCTCGCGGCATCGACCCGGTCGCGGTCGAGGGCTTCCTCGCGGAGCAGCCCGGCGTCTGCGAGGTGCACGACCTGCACATCTGGGGCATGAGCACGACCGAGACGGCGCTCACGGCGCATCTGGTCCGCCCCGGCGCCGCGCCCGACGACGGCTTCCTGGCGCAGCTCCGCCAGGAGCTGCATGCGCGCTTTGACATCGACCACGCGACCATACAGCTCGAGGCCGGAGAGCCGTGTCCGCAGGCCCCGGCGCATGTGGTGTGACCGTCGCGCCGCTGCGCCATCCAGCTGCCGTCTGCGGATGAGCCTGCTCTTCGGGGTAGCGTGTCGTTCTTTCGGAGAGATCAGGCGCCGGTCGCGACGTCGAACAAGAGCTTCATGTTCAGCGCGATGATGATCACGGCCACCGTCCATGCCAGGGCGCCGATCCAACGCGGCGCCACGAGCGCTCCCATGAGCTTGCGATCGGTCGTGAACCGCACCAGCGGAACGACCGCGAATGGCAGCTGCAGGCTGAGCACGACCTGGCTCAGGATCAGCATCTGCGCGGTGCCGCTCTCGCCATAGAGCCACGCCACGATCACCACTGGGACCACGGCGATCAGTCGGGTGATGATCCGGCGCAGCCACGGCGCCATCCGCAGGCGCAGGAAGCCCTCCAAGACGATCTGACCGGCCAGGGTGGCGGTGATCGTCGAGTTCTGGCCGGAAGCCAGCAGCGCCAGCGCGAACAGGGTGCTGG
>JBFWWD010000296.1:0-7078 GCA_050246385.1 Geminicoccaceae bacterium | reverse complement strand
CATCAGCGAAAACAGGGCCAGCGACTGGAACACCATGCAGGTAGGCCGGCGGTTGGCCGGCACGCCGTCCAGCCGCTGCCCGCGCAGCAGGAGCTGGCCCGAGGAGGGCGTCTCGAGGCCCGCCAGCATCCGGATCAGCGTGCTCTTGCCGCTGCCCGACGGCCCGACGATGGTGAAGAGCTCGCCCAGCCGGATGTCGAGCGTGATCCCGTCGACCGCGGGCCGGCCGCCGAAGCTCCGGCTCAGCCCGCGCAGCGACAGGGTGGCGGATGCTTCCGCGTCCGCCACCTCAGCCGCGGGTGCGCCGGGCGGCGGTGTAGATGTCCAGAAGCTGGTCGTACTGCGGCACCACGTCGAACTCGACCGCGTTGGCGATCCGGTGGTCGAGCGTGTCGTACTGCATGGCGTTCAGCTCGTCTTTGGAGAACTTCGCCAGGACCGCCTCCTGCTGCATCTGGCTCACCGGCTGCAGATTGCCGTTGCCCGAGCCCACGATGTAGGCGGCGTCGGGGGTGGTGATGAACTCCAGGAAGTCGAAAATCCGCGGGTGCAGATTGGGGTTGTTGATCGCCGAGTTGAGCTCGATCCAGTTCACGCCACCCTTGCCGTCCGCTGGGCCGCTGAGCGGGGTGATCGCATATAGGTTGTTGTTCCCCTCCGTACGGGCGCCGGCGATCGAGTAGGTGCCGCCCGTGAAGTAAAGGTCGATGTCGCCGTTGAGCAGGCCGAGATTGAGCTGGACGAAATCGGTGGTGATCATCTTCGCGTTGTTCACCCAGAGATTCGCGGTCTCGGTGAACCTCGCGATCTCGGCATCACCTTTGTCTCTGAACGGATGGACGCCGGCGCCCATGCAGATGTCGATCACGTTCCAGTCGTCATAGGCGAGAATGCCGAAGCGCTGGGCGAAGTCGGGGTTGGAGAACAGGCTCCAGCCCTCCTTCTCCGCCGTGTCGACGGAGATCACATCGGTGTTGACGACGAAATCGAAGGTCTCGAAGCGCTGCACCACGCCGAGCAGATGCTCGCCATCCTCGCTGTAGCAGCGCTTGAAGGGAGGATGGAACTTGGGCTTCATCTGCATGTAGAGCGGCTCGAACCGGTCCTTCGGCAGCTCGACGATCAGCTTTTCGGGCCAGAGATAGGGCCGGGCCCAGGGGTCGTTGACGTTCAGGAAATCGAAGTTCCTGGTCTCGCCGGCCCGTAGCCGATTGACCGACTGCGGATCGGAGATGTGGATCTCCGGCTTGAGCGAGCCTTGGGTCTGCTGCTGCCACAGCTCGTTCAGCCGCGGGTCGGCATAGGCATCCCAGGTCAGAAGGTTGAGCTGCCGTTCCTGCGCCATGGCTGGCCGGCCCAGCATGGCACCCGCCGACGCGGCGGCGCCGGCGGCGAGCAGCGCGCGACGGGTCAACCTGAAGCCTTCGATACCGCCCCACCGCACCGGATTGCGGCGGGCGAGCTGGGACAGGAGGCGGACATCCGTCATCATGGTGCCTTTTCTTGCCGAGAACGGTTCTTGCTTGTGGCCGGATCGTGACCCGTCGCCGAAGCGAGTCAAGTCTTGGGCGTGTGCGGCATTGCCGGACCGGCCAACACCGGCCTATCGCAGTGCAGCACAATGCAGGAAGCATGCCGATGTCGGGTCTCAAGGCCGCGATCGTTCCCGTCACCCCGTTCCAGCAGAACTGCTCGATCGTCTTCGACGATCAGAGCAAGCGAGGCGCCGTGGTCGACCCCGGCGGCGACGTCGACCGGATCATCGATGCCATCGGCAAGCTCGGCGTCACGATCGAGCGCATCCTGCTCACCCATGGGCACATCGATCACGCTGGCGGCGCCGCCGCGCTGCGGGACGCACTGATCCGCGATGGCGGGACGGTGCCGCTCGAAGGCCCCGACGAGCGCGATCGCTTCCTGCTCGACGGCCTCGAACGCCAGGGGCGAGAGTATGGGATCCCTGGTGTCCGCAACGTCCTGCCAGATCGGTGGCTGGCGGAGGGCGATCGGGTCGAGATCGGTGGCCACGAGTTCGCGGTGCTCCACTGCCCGGGCCATACGCCGGGGCATATCGTGCTGCACAGCAAGGCAGATCGCTTCGCCCTGGTTGGCGATGTCCTGTTTCGTGGGTCGGTCGGCCGCACGGATTTTCCCTACGGCGATGGCCCGGCTTTGATCCGCTCGATCCGCGAAAAGCTGTTCCCGCTCGGCGATGAGGTGTCATTCCTCTGCGGGCATGGCCCCGGCTCGACGATCGCCCTGGAGCGCAAGACGAATTCTTTTGTCGGTGGGGGTTAGCTGGCCATGGCTCGACCGGCCTTGTCGCGGCTCGCGGCCGTCTGATAGTGGCGCAACAGGAGTGGGGAGGGACCGGCGAGTGCAACGCGTACTGATTACCGGCGCGGCGGGCGGCATCGGTCGCCGCCTGCGAGCGGATCTGCAAGGCGTCTATTCGTTGCTGCGCCTGTCGGATCGGGTCCCACCGGCGCCGGCAGGCGCGGGTGAGGAAGTGGTCGTCGCCGATCTCGCCGACCTCGGGGCCTGTGAGGCAATCTGCGAGGGCATCGAGGGCATTGTTCATCTCGGCGGCCAGTCGGTCGAGGCCGACTGGGAGACCGTGCTCCAGGCCAATATCGGCGGCTGCTACAATCTGTTCGAGGCTGCCCGGCGCAAGGGTGTGCGACGTGTGGTGTTCGCGAGCACCAATCATGTGGTCGGCTTCTATCCCCGCGCGACTCGGATCGATCATCAGGTGCCGCCCCGGCCCGACAGCCGCTACGGCGTCAGCAAAGCATTTGGGGAAGCCCTCGGCCGGTTCTACGCCGACAAGTTCGGCCTCGGCGTGATGTGCGTCCGGATCGGGAACTTCGCCGACCAGCCGCTCGACGGGCGACGGCTCTCGATCTGGATCAGTCCGCGTGATTTCCGCCAGCTGGTCAGGATCGGCCTGGAGCACCCGGATCTGCACTATGAGGTCGTCTATGGCGCATCCGAGAGCGACCGCGCTTGGTGGGACAATGCCAATGCCTACCGGCTGGGCTACCGCCCAGAGGACGAATCCGAGCCCTTTGCCGCCGAGGTCCTGGCTGCCGAGCCCGAATCAACCGACCTGGTCGCCGAGCAGTTTCAGGGCGGCTCGTTCTGCTCGGCGGAGTTCGCGGGCGATCCGGATCGCATCGAGTAGCCGTCCGATCACTTGGACTGCTCCCACTGCTGCTCGATCGCGGATTGCTCCTGGTCCGGCGAGAGCGGCGGGCCAGCTGGGGCCAGCCCCGCGTCCCGCGAGCTGCTGAAGCCCATATCCTTCAGCAGGGCGTCGACGCTGCTCGATGGAGCTTCGGATGGCGCATGCATGCCGCCGGGCGGAGCGGTTGGTTCGGCCGGGCTCCCCGCTCCGGCTGCTGCCGCGCTCGTATCCTTCGGAGCGTCGGTTCTGATCGGGTCCTGCGCCTCGGGATCCTTGTTGTGCACGATCCAGCCGTCCGCGACGTAGCTGTGGTCCCCGTCGAGGAGCAGGTTGAAGACTGGTGTGGAAGGCTCGGCCGCAACTGCCGCAACCGCCTCGAGCACGGTCGTAGCCTGGATAAAGACGAGGTGTTCGCGCTCATCGCCCCGCCGGAGACGGCGGGCGACGCCACGGCAAAGCCGATCGCCGACCTGTAGCGGAAGGACCGACAGATCGACGGTCTCCCGCCGCGTGGCATCGGGATCGAGCGCCCTCCAGCCCTCCGATGTCAGAAGCGGATGTTCGGCCGTCACGAACGGCCGTGTGCCGTTGAAGCCATAGAGCCGCCGGCTCCCGAGCCGGGTACGCTCGCAGCCGACCACGCGGTTGACCCGACCGCGCCGGCCGAGCACCCGATCGCCCGGAACGACGTCTTCGATCGGTCTTTGACTGCCGTCCGCCATCAGCACCAGGGTCCCCGGGACGAAGCACGACACCTCCTGCGCGATCGCCGCGGGGAACAGAAAGTCTCGGATGCTGGTCGAACCCAGCTCCGTGGCCAACTGCATCGTCACCAGACCTGCTCCGCAGAGCAGCAAGAGGCGCGTCTCGTTCCCCGAATGCATTTGCGTCTCCAGAGCGCCCGAAATTGCCCGCTCTGGCGCCGATAACGCCGAACCCCGGCCCGTTTTTCCACGAGCAGACAAAAATATTCTTCTGGCCCTGAGCTCTGTCCATTGCGATAGAATAGGGCAATCGGTGTGCTCCCTAGCGCCTCAACAAGGCACGGTCGGGTGATGGAAGGGACGGAGCCCTGGTCGCAACAGGCTGCATGGCAGGCGCTGCTCGCCCTACGGCCGCGGTTGCGCCGCTTCGCCTCCGGGTTGACGGGCTCGCTCGACGAAGCAGATGATCTGGTTCAGGCAGTCTATGAGCGTGCGGTCGAGCGCCACCTGCAGTGGGAGCCGGGTACGCGGTTCCACAGCTGGGTGTTCAAGATCGCGCACAGCCTGTGGATCAGCCGTCAGCGACATGATGCGGTTCGGCGGACCAAGGACGGGACTGTCGATCCCGACACATTGGTCGGATCCGATGGCGAGCGGGACGCACATGCACGGCTTGATCTGGCAGACGTCCGCAGACTGGTCGCGAAACTGCCGCCCGAGCAGCGGGCCGCTCTGATGCTGATCGCGCTCGACGGCGCGACCTACGCGGAGGCGGCCGAGATTTTGGGCGTGCCTGCCGGTACGGTCGCGAGCCGGGTGGCGCGCGCACGTTTGGCGCTCATCGAGGCGCTGGAAGACAAGGAGGTCAATGCAGTGTCGAGCGCGGCGCTGGCACGGAGCGGGTGATGACGGCGAGAATCGATTCGGCCACCCTGGTGGCCTACCTGGACGGTGAACTCGGCCACACGGCCGCGCTGCGGGTGGAAGCAGCCCTCGCGGGCGATCCGTGGCTCCAGCAGCAGTTGGAAGCGCTCAGGCGCGTCGACCGCGCGCTCGACGCCGCATTCCAGCCGATCTTGGACAGTCCGTTGCCCGCTCTGGCGCTGACGGAACGCCCTCCCATGACGACGGAAGGTCGACCGGCGCCCTCATCGCGGGCGATGCGTCTCGCGTTGGCGGCGGGGCTCGCGGGTTTGTTCGTCGGCTTTGCGGGCGGGCAGCTCAGTCCCACTCTGGTCTGGGAGGGCGAGCCTCCAGGCGTGGCGGCCATTCAGGCGCAGCTGCCCGAAGTCCTGGAAACCCAGCTCAGCGGTACGACCGTCGCCTTCAACGACCGGGTCAAGGGTGTCTCTGGGACCGTCAAGCCGCTGACGACGTTCGTGAACGCGGACGGCCGGTATTGTCGTGCCTTCGAGGCGCATGTGGCCGAGAACGAGACCAACGTGTCCAGCCGCGGCGTCGCTTGCCGCGACCGGGAGGGCCGCTGGGTGACGCGGGTGCAGGTCAACGCCGCCTGACGGACGGTGGCGGCGTCAGCGGCACCAAGATGGAGGCGCTGACGCGTCAGTCATGCCGGGGCTGAACAATGCCTGGCTGCGATCCTCTCACCAGCTGCCGACGTTCGGCATCGACGTCCAGGGCTCCTTGGGCGTCAATGCCTCACCCTGCTGCAGCAGCTCGATCGAGATCCCGTCCGGCGACTTGACGAACGCCATGCGGCCGTCGCGCGGCGGGCGGTTGATGGTCACGCCCTTGTCCATCAGCTCCTGGCAGGTGGCGTAGATGTCGGGCACGGAATAGGCGAGATGCCCGAAACTGCGTCCCCCCGTATAGACCTCGGGATCCCAGTTGAAGGTCAGCTCGACCTGTGACTCGGGATTTTCGTCGGCGGCGAGGAAGATCAGGGTGTAGCGTCCCTGCTCGCTTTCATGCCGGCGCACCTCGCGGAGACCGAGCTTCTCGGTATAGAACGCCAGGGATTCCTCGAGATTGCTGATCCGGACCATCGTGTGCAGATAGCGCACGGCATTGCCTCCTTTTCGACGCGTGAGCTGGACCCCTATGTAGCGTTCCCGGCGCCTGCTGCCAGGAGCTCGGCCCTAGAACGGCGGCTCGACGCGGATCCTGAACAGAGGGATCGTCTTGTCCTCGAGGAGTTGCTTCAAGAACTCGTCGTCACCGGCAAGCGCGTCCAGGGAGCCGGTGCCGGACTTGCGTCGATTCGGGGTCTGAGCCTGCGGTCCCTGATCGAGCGTGCTCGCGAGGTTCATCGCAAGCTCTGCCAGCGTTGGCGCCCCGGTTACGGCCCGATATGGGGCCGGCGGCGAAGGTGCGACGTCGCCCGGCTTCAGACGTAGGTCCAGTCCTGACAAACCCTGGGCGGCACTTGCCGGACCAGCCACAGTCAGAACGAGGCAGCCCAGAATAGCAACCAACCCTTCCCAGCGCATCGACTCCTCCACGGCGCTCGGGCAAGAGGCACCGGATATCAGGTGGGCCGCCATCGCCGGTGCATGACGTGCTCGTTACAACGGCGCCTTCCGGACCAGGTGTGGCACAGGTACCATCCTCTAGAAGCCGAGCCGCCCTTTCAGCGGCGAGCCGGTCATCAGTGAGACCAGATGGGCTGCGGCCAGCACACTGAGAATGACGCCGGCCGCCATCACCGGCAGCACCGGGAACAGGCGCACCTCTCCGGCTCCGCGCGGCCGTGTCTCCTGCCAGCGGGCGAGTGCCGCCAGCGACAAGCCGACGATCAGCAGCGCAACGGTCCAGGTGAGGCTCACCTCGGCAGCTCCACTCAGGCGCGCTCGAAGTAGCGGACCAGTTCCCAGTCGGTGACCGCCTTGTCGTAGACCGCCTGCTCCCAGCGCCCTGCATGCAGATAGTGCTCGATCACCTCGTCGCCAAACGCCGCCCGCAGGATCTCCGATCGCGCGAGGCGATCCAGCGCCTCGTGGAGGGTGCGCGGCACCGAGGGCACATCGCCCGACTGGTAGGCGTCGCCTTGAAACTCGGCCCCGAGGGCCAGACCGTTCTCGATGCCGTGCAGCCCGCCGGCGAGGAAGGCGGCGAAGGCGAGATAGGGGTTCACGTCCGCGCCGCCGACCCGGCACTCGATCCGGGTCGAAGGCCCATGCCCGAGCACGCGGAAACCCGAGGTACGGTTGTCTCGGCTCCAGACCAG
>JBFWWD010000295.1:0-7172 GCA_050246385.1 Geminicoccaceae bacterium | reverse complement strand
CAAGACGGCGCACTATGTCTGGTGCCAGGAGGAGCCGCGCAACATGGGCGCCTGGTTCTTCACCGCACCCCGGATCGAGAATCTGATGGAGGCGGTCGGGATCGAGCAGCGGCGGATGGTCTATGCCGGCCGCAAGCCCTCGGCCTCGCCGGCCACCGGATCTCACGGACAGCACGAGCGCGAGCAGCGTCAGCTGGTCGACGACGCGCTGACGGGTTGAGCTTGGAACGGGTCGCGCCGGGGCGGAAGTCGGAGAGGCTGTGATGAGCGTCGAGATACGGGTGCCCACCTTGGGCGAATCGGTGACCGAGGCGACGATCGCCAAGTGGCTGAAGCAGGCTGGCGATGCCGTCGCCGCCGACGAGCCCCTGGTCGAGCTCGAGACCGACAAGGTCAGTCTCGAGGTCCCAGCCCCCTCGGCCGGCGTGCTGTCGGAGATCCTGGTCGAGGTCGGCAGCGACGTGTCGGTCGGTGCGGTGATCGGGCGGATCGAGGCGGGAGCGGGGGCCGCGGCCAAGCCTGCGGCGGCCAAGGCGGAGGCCAAGGAGCAGGCGGCCGCCGAAGGCAGCGGCCCGCCCGGGGCGGCCGGTGAGCCGGCGCGGGCGATGGAGCAGGCCGAGCACACGGCCAAGGGCGACGGTGCCGTCCAGGCCGGGCCCGCCGCGCGCAAGCTCGCGGAGGAGAAGGGCCTCGACCTCGCGGCCATCCCCGCCAGCGGGCCGAAGGGCAACGTGACCAAGGGCGACGTGGTCACCGCACTCGCCGACAAGGCGCTGGCCGCCGCCGAGACGCCGCTGCCCGAAACCACCCCCGCCGCCAGGCCGGCCCCGGCGCCGGAGCCCGCAGCACGCCCCGCCGGGCGCGAGGAGCGGGTCCGCATGACCCGGCTGCGGAAGCGCATCGCCGAGCGGCTCAAGGAGGCGCAGAACACCGCCGCCATGCTGACGACCTTCAACGAGGTCGACATGACGGCGACGATCGAGATGCGCGCCCGCTACCAGGACCAGTTCACCAAGAAGCACGGCATCAAGCTCGGCTTCATGGGCTTCTTCGTGAAGGCCGCGGTCGAGGCGCTCAAGGCCTATCCGGCGGTCAATTCCGAGATCGACGGCGACGAGGTGGTCTACAAGCACCACTACGACATCGGCGTGGCGGTCAGCACCGACCAGGGCCTGGTCGTGCCGGTCGTGCGCGACGCCGAGCTGCTCTCGCTCGCCGACATCGAGAAGAGGATCGCCGACCTCGGCAAGCGCGCCCGCGACGGCAAGCTCGCCATGGAGGATCTCAACGGCGGCACCTTCACCATCACCAATGGCGGCGTGTTCGGCTCGATGCTGAGCACGCCCATCCTGAATCCGCCCCAGGTCGGCATCCTCGGCATGCACGCGACCAAGCAGCGGGCGACGGTGATGCCCGACGGCTCGATCCAGGCCCGGCCGGTGATGTATCTGGCGCTCAGCTACGACCACCGGATCATCGACGGGCGCGAGGCGGTGAGCTTTCTGGTGCGGGTCAAGGAGTGCATCGAGAGTCCGGAAAGGATGCTGCTGGACGCGTGAGCGGTCGCTCTCCGATGGCTGAAGCTCTGTTCTCATGCAGGGCGAGTTCGCCGGCATGTGCGACGAGCAGACGGTCATGATCCGCATGCTGCGGCGCGCGGGGCCGAGATCGACCTGATCCGTTCGCTGAACCAGCACTGCGCCGGCCGCGCCTGCTGCGCGGGCCGCCGTGGGTCGGCTCGGCTGGCGGTCGCGCTCTTGCCGGCGATGCTCGATCGGGCTGGCTGCATGGCCGTACCGAGCGAGAACTAGGGTGATCGTGCCCGCTTCGGGGACATCACGACCTCTTCGCGGGCGGGCATGTTCCCGAGGAGTTCGAGCGGCTTCTGTCCTGACCGGCCATTGGGCGAGATGATCGCTGTGACCGCTCGGCCGAGTCGGGTCGCCCGCCATGCGCTCCCGGATCGACGGGGATCGCCCATGCAGCCGGTTTCAGCAGCCTCGCCGAAGCCGACCGCGACCGCGGACATCTCCTGGACCGGGCGGCCCGACCTGCCGCGCTTCGGCCTGTGCTGGCGGCATCCGTCTCAGGCCGCGGTCGGCGGCTCCGACCCCTGTACCAGCCATCTGATGATCGGCGAGCGCAACCCGAACCAGGTCTGCGTCTATCCCGACTCGAGCAAGATGGCGGTGGACGCCCTGCGCCGCGAAGACGGGTCCTCGCCCTGTCCGAGGCTACTGGGACGGTGAGCAGGTCTGACTCGACCGGCCGCTCACGCGATCGCGATTCCGCCGGGGCTTGGGCGACTGCGCCGTACCCTTCAACTTGGCATCATCGGCCAGGGTTGGAGACGGTGATGTTCGATCGCAGGCGGGCGCTGGCGACAGGGTTGATCGGGACCACGGCGATGCTCGCTCCCACGGTAGCGGGTGCTGCCGCCGAGCCGGTGACCGGCCGCCAGGCGCCGGGCTTCTACCGGCTGAAGGTGGGCGACATCGAAATTGTCCGCGTGCATGACGGCTACGCGGCACGGCCCCTGGATGCCGGCTTCGTCCGCAATGCCGAGCTCGCCGAGGTGCAGGCGGCACTCGATGCCGCCTTCCAGCCCAGGGACGAGCTGATCATCCCGTTCACCGCCACGCTGGTGCGCACGCCGCGGCACACGGTGCTGATCGACGCCGGCCTCGGCGACTTCGCCCCGCCGTCCGCCGGCCAGATCCGCCGCAACCTCGCCGCGGCCGGCTTCGAGCCGGGTGCCATCGACACGGTGCTGGTGAGCCACTTCCACGGCGATCACATCAGCGGGCTGCGCTGGAAGGACGGCACGGCGGCGTTCCCCAATGCCACCATCATGGTGCCCGGGCCCGAATGGGCATTCTGGATGGACGACGGTGTGATGAGCCGGGCGCCCGAGGGGATGCGGCCGGCGTTCGAGAATGTGCGGCGCGTGTTCGGGCCGGTGGCCGAGAAGGTCGTCCGGTTCGGCGACGGCCAGGAAGTGGTGCCCGGCATCCGTGCCATGGCGGCGCCGGGCCACACGCCCGGGCACACGGTGTTCCTGGTCAGCGACGGCGACCGGCAGCTCCTGGTCTGGTCCGACACCACGAACAAGCCGGAGCTGTTCGTGCGCCACCCGACCTGGCAGGCGGTTTTCGACATGGACGGCGAAGAGGCCACCGCGACCCGGCTGCGGCTGCTCGACATGGCGGCGAGCGAGCGGCTCGAGGTCGCGGGCTTCCACTTCCCGTTCCCGGCCACCGGCCACATCGCGCGCGCCGGAGACGGCTACGACTATGTCCCGATCTTCTGGCGGGCCGCCTGAGCCTGTGGGTCGGCGTTCGATCATGGATTGATCGCGCCCGTCTTCGGTGCTCGGCTGCGGCCGGGGAGAGCATCGGCATGGGCTATCGGACGAGCCGGCGAGTCGCTGAGAAGGAGGAGCGGATCCGCGCCTGGGCAGATCGCCCGCCCGCCGCGCTCCCGACCGGTGACATCGTTGCGCTCGAGCGTGCGATCCATGGTCAAGTCATGGTGCCGGGCGATGCCGACTACGATCTGGCGAGCCGCCAGGCCAATCCGGCCTTCGTGCGTCGGCCGCGGCTGGTGGTCTATTGCGAGACGCCCGGTGACGTGCGGCAGTCGCTCGCCTTCGCGCGCCGGCTCGACCTCGCCGTCAGGTGTCGGTCGGGCGGGCACAGCACGGCGGGCTACTCGGTCGCCGACGGCTGTATGGTCATCGACACCAGCCGGATGCGCTACGTCCACATCTCGGGCGAGGGCGACGGGTCCGTGGCGCATGTCGGCGCCGGCAGCGACTGGGGTTACGTCAACTCGGTGCTCGACAGCTTCGGCCTGCACGTGCCCGGCGGCGGCTGCGAGAGCGTCTGCGTCGCCGGCTTCATGCAGGGCGGCGGCTATGGCTACACCTCGCGCATGTACGGCATGAACTGCGACAATGTCGCCGCGGTGAAGGTCATGCTCGCCGACGG
The DNA here is from genome assembly GCA_050246385.1 of Geminicoccaceae bacterium. GTDB lineage: Bacteria > Pseudomonadota > Alphaproteobacteria > Geminicoccales > Geminicoccaceae > Benzoatithermus. The sequence goes on along the minus strand of JBFWWD010000295.1, from coordinate 3,183 downwards.
GCGGATCCTCGTCGCCGACGAGGGACGCAACCGGCCGCTGTTCTGGGCCATCCGCGGCGGCACCGGCGGCAATTTCGGCGTGCTGCTGGAGATCAGCTACCGGCTGCATCGCACAGGCCCGCTTTGGGGCTTCGGCCTGCGCTGGCGGATAGAGGACGCGCCGCAGGCGATCGTCACGATCCAAAACGGCTACATGAAGACCAACCGGTCGCGGCTGATCGGTTGCGAGACGCACGCCACCACGGTCGGCGACCGGCAGATGCTGCTGATGCGCGGGATCCATCGCGGCGGCCGGGAGGAGGCGCTGGAGGCGCTGGGACCGGCGCTGGCGACGACGGGGGTCGAGCTCGAGTACGGGTTCGAGGCGAGCTATCTCGAGCTCAACCGACGGCACGAGGATGGCGTGATCGGCAGCGTTCCGGCGGATGCCAAGGAGGACAAGCAGTCGGGATACTTGCGCGCGCCGATGACCCTGGCCGAGTGGGAGGGGGTGATCGAGCTTTTCCGCCGGACGCCCAATCCGTACAGCGTATTCAATCTCGAGGCCTATGGCGGCGCTATCAACGACTATCCGGCCGGCGGCAACGCGTTCGTCCACCGTGACGCCTGGTGCAACTTCTTCCTCGACGTCTTCTGGGCCGACGAGCCCGAGCGGGCGCATGCGCAGCGTTTTCTCGACGAGTTCATGGCCCTGATGCGGCCCTATTTCGATCGGCCGGACGGCCGGCCGCAAGCCAACCAGGACTATCCGCGTGGGAGCCAGACGGATTATCTGGAACTCTACTTCCCGGGCATCGTCAGGGATCTGGTGACCGTGAAGCGCCTCTACGATTCGGGGAACTTCTTCCGCTACGAGCAGAGCATCCCTATCGACTATCCGGCCGACGCGCAGGTCGATCCGGCCTCGCCGGGGTTCACCGGCCGGGAGGAGATCGTCGTTGCGGCACCCTGAGCCCGTGCTGACACGACGCGGCCTGATGCGGGCTTCGGCGGCACTGGTCTGCGGCCCGTCGGCGCGGGTCGAAGCGGCGCCGTCACGGCCGGACGTGATCCTGACGGTCGGCGGACACGCCGCGGAAGAGGGGTTCCGGTTCGTCAACTACCGCGACCGCTTCCCGTTCTGGTCACCCGGCTGGGCGGACGTGCTGGCGGGCCGGCCGATCGGTTCCGGCACGGTGCCTGTCGAAACGACCCTGCTCGCCGCCTTCGCGCCTTCGGCCGGGGCAGGCCGGGGCCGGCCCCGCCTCCTTCTCCTGCCGGGGGAGATCGACCCTCGCGTGACCCGGCGCGCGATCCTGATCGGGCTGCCGGCGATGGACGGCGACGGCCTGATGGTCTCCGTGCCCGGCGCCACGGTCGCCTGCGGGAGCAGCGACGTGCCGATGAATCCGCTGGACATTGCGCCGACGGTCTGCGGTCTGGCCGGTGTGCCGCGATCGCCGGCCTTCGTCGGTAGGGACTATTCGGCGCTCGTTCCCGGTGCCCGGGGACGGAGTGATGAAACTGAACAGGGGGTAGGATGACGGACACACCGGCGAAGGCGGTGCGGGAAGCATGGGCCGCGGGTCGGGCGGCGCGCAATGCCTGGCTGACGATTCCGGATGACCATCTGGCCGAGCTGGTTGCGGCCCGCGCCAAGGTGGAGGCCGTGACGCTCGATCTGCAGCACGGCATGTTCGACCATGGCAGCGCCCTGCCCGCGATCCGCGCCGTCTCGGCCTATGGGCTCGCCCCAATGGTCCGCCTGCCGGGCATCGACGCTGCGCTGATCGGCCATCTGCTGGACGCCGGTGCCGCCGGGGTCATCGCACCCATGGTCGAAAGCGTCGGCGATGCCGAGGCGCTGGTCGCGGCCTGCCGCTATCCGCCGGTCGGCAGGCGCTCACATGGCCCGATCCGCACCGTGCTGCGCGTGGGCGGCGACGGTTTCGCCGCGGCCGAGGAGGCCGTGGTGCTGGCGATGATCGAGACCAAGACCGGGCTCGAGCGGTGCGAGGAGATCGCCAGGGTGCCCGGTCTCGACGGGCTGTTCATCGGGCCGGGCGATCTCGGCCTGTCCATGGGCCTCGGGATCGGCCAGGACCGCACCGAGCCGGAGCTGACCGCCGCCTTCGCGCGGATCCTCGCCGCCAGCCGGGCCGCCGGCGGGCATGCCGGAATGCACGCCGCGACCACGGGCTATGCGGCCAGGATGGCTGGCGAGGGTTTCGACCTCGTCACCGTCTGGGTCGACGCGGTCGCGGTCGGCACGACCCTGGCGGCCGCGGACGCGACCTGGCGAGAGAAGCACGGCTGAGCCTGTCGAATCGGGCGGGGCGGGCTCTTCGTCGGGAGATGGGGCTCACCGACGAGGGCGTGTCCCGCGCCTCGGGCCGCCGCCGTTCCGGGCCGAGCGGCTGGGGCGTGCCCTGGATCGTCGACGGTGAGCTCGTGCCGAGATAGCGCTGGCCGCACCGGTGCCTCGGCGAGATCGGAGCCAGCATAGCGGGAGACGTGCCATGGTAGAGGTGATCCGCCTGGGTGCCCTCGAGCTCCGGTTCCTGCAGACCGGCGAGACCACGGGCGGCAGCCTGGATCTGTTCGAGCTGACCCTGCGCCCGGGTGCCCGGATGCCGGTGCCGCACTATCACGAGAGCTGGGACGAGACCGTCTACGGTCTGGCAGGGGCCTCGCTCTGGCGGGTCGACGGGCGCGAGGTCGAGGTCGGTCCAGGCGAGACGCTGTTCATCGGGCGCGGGATCGTTCATGGCTTCGACAATCCGGGCCGGGCGGTCGGCAAGTGCCTCTGCATGCTCACGCCGGGCGTGCTTGGGCCCGGCTACTTCCGCGAGGTCGCGGAGCTGGTGGCCGACGGGCCGCCCGACCCGGCCCGGATGAGAGAGGTCATGCTCCGCCATGGCCTCGTGCCCGCGCAGGGCTGATCCGACCGCTGCGCCGGCTTTGCACGGGCGCACGGATCTGCTTCATCGGTGCGTGCTTTGGGCCGATGGCAGAGGAGGCGACGTGATGCCGACCCAGATTCCCCATTTCCTCGGCGGTCGTCTGACGGCCGGGACGAGCGGCCGGTTCGGGCCGGTGTTCAATCCGGCGACCGGGGAGCGGACCGGCGAGGTGGCGCTGGGCGGGGCTGTGGAGGTGGAGGAGGCGGTGCGGCTGGCCCGGGCGGCGTGGCCGGGCTGGGCC
>JBFWWD010000294.1:0-7206 GCA_050246385.1 Geminicoccaceae bacterium | reverse complement strand
AGACGTTGGTCGGGTTCCACCGCGGCAGCTCGCGGTAGGTGTAGGCGATCACGTCGGTGATCAGCCGCATCGAGGGCTTGGGCGGGTAGATGTAGGTCCCGCGCGAGAGATACTCCTTGATGATGTCGTTCTGGACCGTGCCCTGCAGCTTCGTGACGTCCGCACCCTGCTTCTGCGCGGTGGCGATGTAGAGCGACAGCAGCCACGGTGCCGTCGCATTGATGGTCATGGACGTGTTCATCTGCTCGAGCGGGATGCCGTCGAACAGGGTCGCCATGTCGGCGATCGAGGTGACCGGCACGCCCACCTTGCCGACCTCGCCCGCCGCCAGCGGATGGTCACTGTCATAGCCGGTCTGGGTCGGCAGGTCGAAGGCGACAGACAGCCCCGTCTGCCCGCGCGCCAGGTTGGTGCGGTAGAGCTGGTTGCTGGCCTCGGCCGAGCTGTGGCCGGCATAGGTGCGGAACAGCCACGGCTTGTCGCGCGTCACGGCCGAACTTCCGGTCATCTCAACACCTTCCCGCACCGCATCAAACACTTGACCCAACACCTAGCTCGGCGCCGCGTGGTCGCGGCGACGTCTCGGCCTGATCCGTGTAACACTTATGCTGCGAGTGCGTCAAAGGTGTTTCCGTGTTGACGATCAACACGCAACCTGTCAGGTGTTCGCCCGTCCGCAGCCGGGAACACCATTCGCGATGAGCAGGAACACGGTCGAGAACGTCATCCGCAAGTTCGGCTCGCAGCAGCGCGTCGCCGAGCTGCTGGGCATCTGGCAGACCGCCGTGAGCGGCTGGGTCCGTCGCGGCGCCATCCCGGCCAAGCGCCAGGAGGAGCTGCTGGCGATCGCCCGGCGCGACGGGCTCGAGCTGGCGCCGGACGATTTCTTCGTCGAGGCCGAGCTGCCCATGGTCGCCGCCGGCGGCGGCAGGGCCAGCGCCTATGTCGAGCCACGCCACATCATGCCGCAAGGACCGCGCAGCGCCATGTCCGCCAACACCGCCGAGGTCATCGAGCTGAAGCAGCCGGCCCTGAACCGGATCGCGAAGAAGGACCTGTACGAGATCGGCGAGATCCCGCCGCTCGGCCACGTCCCGGCCAACATGTACGCCTGGGCGATCCGCAAGGAGCGGCACGGCGAGCCGATCTCGGCCATGCAGCAGGAGGTGGTCCCCGTCGCCGAGATCGGCGACGACGAATGTTTGGTCATGGTGATGGCGGCCGGCGTGAACTACAACGGCGTCTGGGCCGCCCTCGGCATCCCGCTCTCGCCGCTCGACGTGCACAAGCAGCCCTACCACATCGCCGGCTCCGACGCCTCGGGCATCGTCTACGCGGTCGGCGCGAAGGTGAAGCGCTGGAAGGTGGGCGACGAGGTGGTCATCCACTGCAACCAGGACGACGGCGACGACGAGGAGTGCAACGGCGGCGACCCGATGAACTCCTCCTCCCAGCGGATCTGGGGCTACGAGACCACCGACGGCAGCTTCGCCCAGTTCTGCAAGGTGCAGTCGCGCCAGCTGATGCCGCGGCCCCGGCACCTGACCTGGGAGGAGGCCGGCTGCTACACGCTGGTGCTGGCCACCGCCTACCGCATGCTGTTCGGCCACCCGCCGCACACGCTCAAGCCCGGCGACAACGTCCTGGTCTGGGGCGGTGCCGGCGGCCTGGGCTCGATGGCGACCCAGCTGATCGCCGCTTCGGGCGGCAACGCCATCGCGGTGATCTCCGAGGAGGACAAGCGCGACTTCGTCATGTCCCTGGGGGCCAAGGGTGCCATCAACCGCAAGGAGTTCGATTGCTGGGGCGAGATGCCCGACCCGATGGACAAGGGCGCCTACGGCAAATGGCTCGCCGAGGCGCGCAAGTTCGGCAAGGCGATCTGGGACATCACCGGCAAGGGCAACGACGTCGACATCGTGTTCGAGCATCCGGGTGCGGCGACCTTCCCGGTGAGCGCCCTGGTGGTCAAGCGCGCCGGCATGGTGGTGATCTGCGCCGGCACCACCGGCTACCGGCTCACCGTCGACGCGCGCTATCTGTGGATGCGCCAGAAGCGCCTGCAGGGCAGCCATTTCGCCAATCTCAAGCAGGCCTCGGCCGCCAACCGGTTCGTGCTCAACCGCCAGGTCGACCCCTGCATGAGCGAGGTGCTCGCCTGGGCCGACATCCCGCGCGCGCACATGAAGATGTGGAAGAACCAGCACAAGCCCGGCAACATGGCGGTGCTGGTCCAGGCCAGGCGGCCGGGCATGCGCACCATCGAGGAGGCCATGGAGGACTGAGCCGCAACGGCCGGAGGTCGGGCCCATGGGGATCGCCACGCCGCTGACGCGGCTGCTCGGGATCGAGTATCCGATCCTGCTGGCGCCGATGGCGTTCGTCAGCGGCGGCGCGCTCGCGGCCGCGGTCACACGCGCCGGCGGCCTCGGCTTTGTGGGCGGCGGCTACGGCGACGCGGACTGGCTCGCGCGCGAGCTCGCCGCCGCCGGCGATGCCCGCACCGGCGTCGGCTTCATCACCTGGAGCCTCGACCGGCGGCCGGAGCTGCTCGACCTCGCCCTCGACCGCCGGCCGGCCGCGATCTGGCTCAGCTTCGGCGACATCGCCGCCCATGCCGGGCGGATCAAGCGGGCCGGCTGCCTGCTGGTCGCGCAGGTCCAGACCGTGCGGGCGGCGCGCGAGGCGGCGGCCTCGGGAGCCGACCTGCTCGTGGCCCAGGGAACGGAGGCCGGCGGCCATGGTCACCGGCGCGCCACCCTGCCGCTGGTGCCGTCGATGGTCGATGCCGTGGCGCCGGTGCCGGTGGTGGCGGCGGGCGGCATCGCCGACGGGCGCGGCCTCGCCGCCGCCTTGATGCTCGGCGCCGACGGCGTGGCCATGGGCACCGCCTTCTATGCCGCCACCGAGGCGCTGGCGCACCCCGCCGCCAAGCAGACGCTGGTCGCCGCGAGCGGGGACGACACCTCCCGCGGCTCGGTGTTCGACGCGGCGCGCCGGATCACCTGGCCGGAGCCGTGGACGCTGCGCGCCCTCGACAACGGGTTCAGCCGCCGCTGGCAGGGCGACCTCGATGCCCTGCGCGGCGACGCCGCCGAGCTCGCCCGCTACGAGGCGGCGCGCGCGGCGGGCGATTTCACCGTCGCGGGCGTGCTGGCCGGCGAGGCCGCCGATCTGGTGCGCACGATCGAGCCGGCGGCCGGGATCGTGCGGCGGGTCGGGCAAGGCGCCGAACGCCTGCTCGCCGCCGCACCGCAGCGCCTCGATTAGCCGAAATTCGTAGCAAGGGTTCGACCATGGCGACGCAACTGGCCGAGGTCCGGGCGACCGGGACCGATCTCCTCGCCGACACCGCGGCCGCTTGCGCCGCCGCCGACCGGTTCCTCGCCGCCGCCCGCGAGGCCGTGCTGCGCAAGGTGGCGGCTGGCGGCCGGCCCGATGCGGCGGCGCTCGAGCGCGAGCAGCACTCCGCGCACGGGCTCGCTTGGCTCAAGGTCTACGTCGCCGCCCTGCACGCGATGCGGGACTGGGCGCGGCGGCTGCGCGAGGCCGATCGGTTCGGCGAGCGCGAGGAGCTGATCCTGCGCCTGGCCTTCGCCGAATATTGTGCGCGGATCGCCGGCGGCATCCCGATGAATCAGGTCGAGACCGTGCGGCCGCACGATTTCGGACTGGGCGCGGGCGAGGTCGAGCGGTTCCTGGCCGAGCCCGTGCGCTCTCTGATCGAGGCCGTCACCCCTGCCCTGCGGCTGCGCCTGGCCGAGCTGATCCACGACGGCGAGTTCGGCGAGGCCGGGCTGTCCGACGCGGATCTGGAGATGATCCGCGACCAGTTCCGCAAGTTCGCGGACGAGGAGGTCCGCCCGTTCGCGCATGGCTGGCACGAGCACGACGAGCTGATCCCGCTCGAGGTGATCGGGCAGCTGGCCGGGCTCGGCGTGTTCGGCCTCACCATCCCCGAGGAGTTCGGCGGCGCGGGCCTGTCCAAGGAGGCGATGTGCGTCGTCACCGAGGAGCTGAGCCGCGGCTATATCGGCGTGGGCTCGCTCGGCACCCGCAACGAGATCGCGGGCGAGCTGATCCGGCTCGGCGGCACGGACGAGCAGAAGGCGCGCTTCCTGCCCAGGATCGCCTCGGGCGAGATCATCCCGACGGCGGTGTTCACCGAGCCCGACATCGGCTCCGACCTGGCCTCGCTCGGCACCCGCGCCGTGCTCGAGGACGGCCGGTGGCGGGTCACCGGGGCCAAGAACTGGATCACCCACGCCGCCCGCGCCGACCTGATGACCGTCCTGGTCCGCACCGACCCCGCGGAGAAGGGCTACCAGGGCCTGTCCATGCTGCTGGCCGAGAAGCCGCGCGGCACCGACGCCGATCCCTTCCCGGTCGAGGGCCTGACCGGCGGCGAGATCCAGGTGCTCGGCTATCGCGGCATGAAGGAGCACACGCTCGCCTTCGACGGCTTCGCGGTACCCGAAGCCAATCTCCTGGGCGGCGTCGAAGGCCAGGGCTTCAAGCAGCTCATGGCGACCTTCGAGAGTGCCCGCATCCAGACCGCCGCCCGTGCGGTCGGTGTCGCCGTCGACGCGCTCGAGCTCGGCCTGCGCTACGCCAAGGAGCGCCGCCAGTTCGGCAAGCCTTTGTTCGCCTTCCCGCGCGTCTCGGGCAAGCTCGCCTGGATGGCGGCAGAGATCATGATCGCCCGCCAGCTCACGCTTTTCGCCGCCCGCGAGAAGGACGCCGACCGCCGCTGCGACCTCGAGGCCGGCCTCGCCAAGCTGCTCGGTGCCGCCGTCGCCTGGGCCTGCGCCGACAACGCGCTCCAGATCCACGGCGGCAACGGCTATGCGACGGAGTACCAGATCAGCCGCGTGCTCTGCGACGCCCGCATCCTCAACATCTTCGAGGGTGCCGCCGAGATCCAGGCGCAGGTGATCGCGCGGCGGCTCTTGAGCGAGTAGCGGGTCGCGCTCAGGGTCGATCCGAGGAGCTCGCCTCATCCTGCTGCAAGCCGGCGAGAAGCGATTCCACCAGCCGGGCCAACGGCTCGATCTCGACCACGGCGGTCTGCCAGACCACGCCTGCGTCGATCTCGTCATAGTCGTGACGCAAAACATTGCCGATGCCGGCGATCTTGCGCCATTCGATGTCTGCATGGGCCGCCTTCAAGTCTCCCGGAAGCCGGCGCGACGCCTCGGACACCACCTCGAGGCAGCGCTCGACCCCGCGCTGGCACAGCCGGTCGGCGACGAAATCGGCCCGGCCCTTGCCGGCCAGCAGCGCCCGCAAATCCGTGATCGCATCGAGCATGTGCTCGAGCGCGAGACGCGTCCGGCCGTCCAGACTCAAAACACCCGCACGAGGTCGGGTGCGATCCGGGCGGCGAACCACGGCCGAAGGCGGCTGCGGAACGCAATGTCGACCGGCCGCCCCAGCTGCTCGGCCAGAGTCTCCTTGAGGTCGACGAGGTCCAGCAGCCCCAGGGTGGCCGACTCCTCCAGATCCAGGACCAGGTCAACATCGCTGGCTGGGCCGGCTTCGCCCCGCGCGGTCGAGCCGAACAAGGCGAGACCGGCCACGCCCTTCGCCCGAAGCTCGTGCTCACGCCCCCGCAGAATCCGCAGCGCCTCAGCCCGAAGCACGGAGGACGGATCCGCCAGCTTGCCCGCAGTCTGTTCCATGAGCGCCTTCATGCCATGGCTGGGACCCGCAGACCAAGACCAGCGGATGAAAGGGCATGGCCAAGTATCTTGTGAGTGCCTGTCGGATACACCTGATGCCGTCGGGTCAGGGCTTCAAGCAACTCATGGCGACCTTCGAGAGCGCCCGCATCCTCAACTTCTTCAAAGCGGCGGAGATCCAGGCGCAGGTGATCGCAAGGGGTTGCTGACGGAATAGCTGCGGTCCACCTCCGCGCCCCGAGATGTCAGCGAAGTCGGAACTGGGATCGGACGTAGCCGATCTGGTCGATATCGCCTCAAGGTATGAGCGGGTGGCGCGGCTTCACGCTCGGAAGGACTCCCGATCCGTCGGCGCTGGACTGACCGGCGGTCGGGGACTATTTTCCAATCATGACCGAGCCTACCGATCATACCTTGGCGCTTCTGCGCCGCATGGATGCCAAGCTCGACCGGCTGCAGGCCGACGTGACCGACCTGCGCGGTCGCCTGCAGCGGGTTGAGGGCCGCTTGACCAGCATCGACGCCCGGCTGGGTGTCCTGGAGTCCTTCGACGGCGAAGTCACTCGAATCGACCGCCGCCTCGACGAGCACGGGCGGCGATTGAGCCGGATCGAGGACGCGACGACCCTGGCGGAACCGCCGGCCGAGTAAACATGGCTGGCGAAATCCCTTGGCCCTTTTGGTCATACTCCGGCCTGGAAGGTAGGGGATCATGGCAGACGAGGATACCAGCCGATCCTCGCTCGACGGAATCAAGCAGATGCGCGCCCAGGGTCTGGCGAGGGCGACCCCGGCTGACGCACCCGAGATCGAGCTGGACGAGCAGTTCTGGCGCAACGCCCGGGTCGTGAGCACGGAGGCACCGCGCAAGACCTCGGTGCACCTGCGCATCGACCCGGACGCTCGCGTTCTTCCGCGCCGCCGGCAAAGTCCATTTCACGCGCATGGCGAAGGCGCTGAGGGCTTACGCACAAAATCTCACCGCGCGCCTTCCGAACCAGCCGAGCGCTAACCTCTCGCCCTCGCCGCGCGAGAAGGACACCAACCGCCGCGGCGACCTCGACGCCGGCAAAGCTGAGCCACCTATGCTGACGGCTTATGCCACGCGCTATGCATTCGAGAAGCATCGGACCGCTTCGTTCGCTTCGCTGATCTGCTGATACTTCCGGGCCCTGGGGTTTACGCCCACGCGGGTTCAGCTGAGCCGGAAATTCTGCCGGCGCTGTATCCGCAAGCCGCAACCCGGCGCGATCTCTGTAATAATGGTGGGACCGCTTGCGGGGCGGGTGACTGTGCCACCGCAGCAGACGCCAGCGAAGCGCGAGCAGCCGCGCGTGCCGGACCGGCTGGTGGTCGAGGAATCTGGGACAGCTTACTCAATTAACGATTGCGCGTCGGCTGGACTGCACCCCTGGGGAGAGACGGGATAAATGGGGACAGGTCTCGATGAGGAGATCTGATGTCCAGTCGAGAGGCGCGAAGTTTCAGTCGGGAGTTCAAGCTGCGTGCGGTGCAGCGGATCGAG
>JBFWWD010000293.1:0-7268 GCA_050246385.1 Geminicoccaceae bacterium | reverse complement strand
CCTCGCCCGACAACAGATCCTGCTGCATGCGCGGCAGCAATTCCTCGAGGGCGACGTCCTGCAGTGGTGGCACCCGGCCGCAACCGGCGGCACCGGGCTTGCGGCACGCAACAACGCGTCCGATCCGCATCTCTGGCTACCCTATCTGACGTCGCGCTACGTCCTGCAGACGGGCGACCGGTCGATCCTCGACGAGGCGATCCCGTTCATCGAGGGGCCGCCGATTCCGCCGGGGGCGGAAGGCATCAACTTCGTGCCGCGCCCGTCGCGCGACGAGGCCTCGCTCTACGAGCACTGCTGCCGGGCGATCGACTTCAGCCTGGCACGGATCGGGCCGCATGGGCTGCCGCTGATCGGCAGTGGCGACTGGAACGACGGCCTCAGCCATTTCGGCGACGGCGGCGCCGGCGAGAGCGTGTGGCTGGGATTCTTCCTCTACGATACGCTGGTCCACTTCGCCGAACTCTCGCGGACGCGTGACCGCGATCGCCGCGCCGACGCCTATCGAGATCGGGCCGAGCAGATCCGGCTGCGTCTGGACGGCATGTGGCATCAAGACCGCTACCCGCGACTGGTCGAGAGCAACGGCGACGCCGTCTCCTGGTTCGACGCGCTCATGGGCTCCTGGCCAGTGCTGTCCGGTGCCGTGGATTTCGAGCGCGGCCGCCGCACGGTCGAGACCGCGCTGGCCGGCCTCGAGCGGGACCATCAGGTGCTTCTGCTGACGCCCTGGTTCGGCGAGCACTCGCCGCGCGTACCCGGCAAGATCGCCGACTACCCTCCGGGCGTGCGGGAGAACGGCGGCCAGTACTCCCACGGCTCGTCCTGGCTGGTGGACAGCTTGGCGCAGCTCTCGGCCGAAGCCCGCGCCCGCGGCGAGATCGGCGAAGCCGAACGGTTGCGCGCACGGGCCTGGGAGGTCTGGCGCAAGATCTCCCCGCTCGACAAGTCGGGACCCGACCTCATCGACGTCTATGGTCTCGCGCCGCACCAGCAGCCGGCCGACATCTATTATGGCCCGGGCTATGAAGGGCGTGGCGGCTGGAGCTGGTACACGGGCGCGGCCGCGCGGATGCTGACCGCGGCGCATGCGCTGCTCGGACTGCGCCAGATCGAGGGCAGGCTGGAGCTCGCGCCCGATGCCTTGCGCGCCGACCGCGAGCTACGCCTGTTTCGGGTGGTCTATCGCGGCCGGGAGCTGGCGCCCGCCTTACGCCGTTCGCACCCGGCCGCGGACGAGGCGCTGACGGATTGAGACCGAGGAGACGATCTCATGCGCTCGCCGCATCGACCTCGCGTGCGCAGACGGGGATGAGCCGCTGCCGCAGCCGCAGGACTATGCCCGCGGCCGTATCGCGCTGGTCCGGCTCCCGCCGCGCCAGCCGCTGCAGCTCGGACCTGTCATGCTCCCCGTCCAATACATTGGGAATTCTCGACCAAATCCATCTGCGATCCTGAGGCGTCTTCATCGCCATGCAATCCGCTGGTCTCACCGGCCACACGCAGCCGAGTGCTCCATTGACGGAAGACGTTGCCACTTGCTCCATCGCACATTGCGACTTCGCTGCACTGTGCCCGAAAAACCGCAGACTATGTGGCTGAGAGACGGATCGAGGATCGGAGTTGCGATCGCATGGGGCCCGCACGATCGGGCTGGCTTGGTGGGCGCACAAGGATCGTCTGCGAGATTCGCAGGCGCACCACGATTGTGGGCGTCTTCCCGGACGGCGAGAATGCCTTGAACCTGGCCGAGCGGGTATGGAGAATGCCGCCTAGGAAATTCGGCACGGCCAGGGCCTAGCTCGCGCTCCTGGTCGATGTCGTGGCGAGTTCGGCTGAGCCCTTGGTGATCAATCCATCGGCCGCACACGGAACGCCTGACGATCCCGCGCTGAGGCGGCGACTACACGGACAAGGGAAAACTCATGGTCGAGACGTCCCGGGCCGGCGCGCCCGTCTATTCAGGCAATGCGTTCACCGATATCGACTTCGAGAAGAAGGGGCGGCAGTTTGGTTTCGTCCGCATTCCCCATTCGCCGCATGGCGATGCGTGGGGCGTCACTGCCGTGCCGATCGCCGTCCTCGCCCATGGCGAGGGACCGACCGTCGTCATCGAGGGCGGCAATCACGGTGACGAATATGAGGGCCCGATCACCATCGGCGAGCTGGCACGCGGACTCGACCCCGGCCGGCTGCAGGGGCGGCTGATCCTGATGCCCGCCAACAATGTCCACGCGGTGATGGCGGCAAACCGCGTCTCACCCGTCGACGGGCTGAACTTCAACCGCGTCTTCCCGGGCAATCCGACCGGCAGCATCACCGAGCAGATCGCCGCCTTCATCACCCAGCGCATCTTCCCGCTCGCCGATGCGTTCCTGGACCTCCACTCGGGCGGCACCTCGCTCGACATCCTGCCCAGCGCCATCGTCGAGCCGACCGACAATGCCGGCCTGCATGCGCGCAACATCGCCGCGGTCCGAGCCTTCGACGCGCCTTACTCCGTGGTCATCTCCAATCTGGGCGACAAGCGCACGGCAACCGCCACGGCCTGCGCTGCGGGGCTGGTGACGGTCGGCACCGAGATGCGCGGCGCCGGCACGGTGTCGCCCGAGGCGCTCGCCATCTGCAGGCGCGGCGTGCGCAACGTGCTCGCCCATCTCGGCTTGCTCGAGCAGGAAGAGCAGCCTGCCGCCGCCGCATCCCGCCCGATCCTCGAGCTACGGGGACCTTCGGCCTATGTCTATGCCTCGACCGACGGGGTGTTCGAGCCGTTCCATGCCAATGGCGAGCAGGTCTTCGCCGGCCAGCCGGCCGGGCGCATCCACCGCCTCTGGGACGTCTCCGCCGAGCCGGTGCTGCTCCACTACGGCATCGATGGCATTCTCTATGGCCGCCGCCACCCCGGCCGGGTCGTACCCGGCAATTGCTGCCTCGTCGTGGCCTCGCCCTATGAGGGCAGGCCATGATCGGATCCGCCGACGTCGAGGCCGCCGCCGTCCGCATCGCGCCCTATGTGCGGCGGACGCCGGTCATGGAGGCGGCTCTCGCGCGTGACGCATTGCCGGTGGGGGGAGCCGTCTCGCTCAAGCTGGAGCTGCATCAGGTCACCGGCTCGTTCAAGGCACGCGGCGCCATGAACCGCTACCTCGGCGCGCCACCCAGCGAGGTTGCCGCAGGCATCGTCACCGCCTCGGGCGGCAATCACGGCCTGGCGGTGGCCCGCACGGCGGCCGTGGCCGGGGTGCCGGCGGTGATCTTCGTCCCTTCCACTGTTTCGCCCGCGAAGGTGACGAGGATGAAGCGATGGCGTGCCGAGGTGCGGGTGGTCGGCGATGAATGGTCGCTCACCAATGCCGCAGCACTCGCCCATGCGCAGGCAAGCGGCGCAGCCTACTTCCATCCGTTCGCCGATCCGCTCGTGGTCGCCGGCCAGGGCACGCTCGGTCTGGAGATCCTCGATCAGATCGAAGGCTTCGACACGGTCGTCGTGGCCATCGGCGGTGGCGGGCTGGTGTCCGGCCTCGCCACCGCGATCAAGGCACACCGACCCGAGGTCAGGATCATCGGCGTCGAGCCGGTCGGCTCGCCGACGCTGAAAGCCAGCCTGGACGCCGGTCGCGTCGTCGCGCTGCCCGAAGTGACCAGCCGCGTCGCCACCATGAGCTGCCGCCAGACGGTGGATGCGGTCTTCGACCTGGTTCGGCCGAACATCGCGGACGTCGTGCTGGTATCCGACGAGGCGATGCAGCGGGCTTCCGAATGGCTGTGGCACGAATTCGCGATCGCCGCCGATCTCTCGGGTGCTGCCTCGATCGCTGCATTGCGCAGCGGGCATGAAGCGTTCGCGCAGAGCCGCCACATCTGCGCGATCATCTGCGGCGCCGGCGCGGAAGGTGCGGCTGCCCCATGAAGCTGATGGTGGCCGGCACGGGCCTGTTCGGGAAGGAGCACCTTGCCCGGCTGACGGCGATCGGGGGTATCCGCCTGGCAGCGTCCGACACGAGGACGGCCGCGCTCGGCGAGGTGGCGCAACGCTTCAGCCTGGTCGACCGCGACAGCGACGCCTTCGCCCTCGTCGACCGGTTCAGGCCGGACGGGATCGTGGTCGCGACGCCGGTGGAAGCCCATGTCCCGCTCGGCCTCCACGCGCTCGCCCTTGGCATCCCGGTGTTGATCGAGAAGCCGATCGCATCGGATGCCGCGGGTGCCAGGCGCCTCGCCGAAGCCGCAGCAGCAGGTTCCGCCTTCCTCCAGCCCGGCCACATCCTGCGCTTCTGCGCGGCGCACCGCCTCCTGGCGGATCTCGTCGGGTCCGGCGCGATCGGCGATCTGCTTTTTCTCGCCTCACGCCGTTTCCGCGACGACAGCCATGCTCGCCACTATCCCGACATCGACCCCGTGCTGATGACGTTGATCCACGACATCGACCTCGCGCTGTGGATGGGCGGTGCGCCGGCTGTGTCGGTCGCGGCCACGCGTCGCCCGCAAGGCACGGCACGGTCGATCACCAGCGTGCAGGCCGAAGGTGCCAACGGCGTGATCTGGCATCTCGCGACCGCTTGGCTGCACCCGAGCACGAACACCCCCGCCGATCGGGTGGAGGTCTTGGGCACGGAAGGCAGCGCGACGCTGTTCGTCGGCAGCCACATCGAGCTCCGGGCGCGCGAATCCCGCCGCATCGCCGTCCCGGCGGAAGACGACCCGCTGCGCACCGAGCTCGAATGTTTCCTCGCGGGCGTCCGCGCGGGCGCCTCGCGAGCGCCCGTCAGGCCGGAGGATGCGGTGGACGGGCTGGAAGCCGCCGGCATGATCCTTCGCGCGCTGGCCGACGCGCCGCGCTCATGAACTCGTTACGCCGGCTGCCGCTTCCGAGGCCTACGCCAGTTGAGGCGGCAGGAGCAGGCGATCGAGCCAGTCTGTCGCCGCCTTGGCATGGCGGACCGCGTGATGCAGGCTGAATGCGCCGTGCCCGGGCAGCAAGGCGTCGAACTCCAGTTCGGCCAGCGCTCGCAGGCTGCGCGCGTAGGCGGCGATGTCGCAATCGTAGATGTGCTGGAGAACGATGCGGCCACCGTGGAACAGCGCGTCGCCGGCGACCAGCCACGTCCGTGCGCCGCGGCGGACCAGCCAGGAAACATGATCCGCGCTATGACCAGGCGTGGTCACCGCCTGCACGGAAAAGCCGCCAAGCTCGACAATCTCGCGGTCGACGACGGGGCACTCGATCGGGCAGGATCGCCAGCGATAGTCCTGGGGATAGATGCCGGCCGCCTTGGCCGCCGGAAGGCTGATCGCCGCATCGTCCCCCTTCTTGAACCACTCCGCGGTCGTGGCACCCGCATAGGTGGTTGCGGACAGCCGCTCGCACAGTTCCGCGGCACCGCCGCTGTGGTCGGCGTGGCCGTGGGTCAGGAAGAGCTTGGTCGGGCGGGACCAATCGAGCCCGTCGGCACTCCCATTGGCGAGAATAGCCTCGACCGACCGTCCAGCACCGGCGTCGAACAGGAGGTTGCAGTCGGTTCCGGCGAACAGCCAGACATGCGCATCGTAGCGGTCGGTCAGATCGAAGCCGCTGGCACCCGACGCGACCAGATGCAGCCCGGGCTCGATCAGCAAGAGACCGCTCCGACGGCGTGCTCGAAGTCCGCCAGAGCCACGATCTCAGCCATCACTACCGCCAGCGGGTTGAAGGGTAATGCCCGATAGCCCGAACCGCAGGCCAGAGCAACGACGCTCGCCCGTTCGTGCACGAACCCGGCCGTGAGCAGCCGCCGCACGGCAGGCAGGATCACCACCGAGCTCACCTCCAGATAGAGCCCTTCCCGTCCTGCAAGCTCACGCTGCGCGGCCATTGCTTCCTTGTCGGATACACCGATCACCGTGCCGCCGCTCCCCCACAATGCGCTCAGAGCATGCGCGCCGTCGGGCGGGCAGGCATGGCACAGCTTGCCCAGGATGGTCGCGGGAGGATGCTCCGCCGCGACCGAGACTGCTCGCGGCGGTCCGGCGGCGAGTGCACGCTGCAGTCCGTTGCAGCGCTCCGGGTCCACCGCAACGAGGCGCGGCACGCGGTCGATGGCGCCGACGGCGACGGCGTCCCGAAACCCGCGACGGACTGCCCTGATCGTGCCGCCGCTCCCGTCGGCACGACGACGGCCATCGGCTCCGCCCACAACTCGTCATAGAGCAGCGGCGCTCACGGTCGGTTCGTACGACGATGTGAAACAGGCGCGACAGCAAGCACCCACCGGAAGATCTTCGCTCCGGTGCTTGCCTGGCGCTTACCCGAACCCGGCTCTCGGCGGACTGGACCACCTAACCCGTTGAAAAGGTTGGTGGGCGCACAAGGACTCGAACCTTGGACCCGCTGATTAAGAGTCAGCTGCTCTACCAACTGAGCTATGCGCCCGCCGTGGCCGAGGCCGCCATGTAGGGGGGAAGCGGCGAGGCGTCAAGGCGCGCTTGCCCCGGGCGGCGATCGGCGCTACCTCTAGCGTCAGGCGGGTGTAGTTCAGAGGTAGAACGACAGCTTCCCAAGCTGTATGTCGAGGGTTCGATTCCCTTCACCCGCTCCACCTCACAGCAGAACCCGGGCGTTCGCGGGCATAAGGCGTCTGTTCGGCGTCTCGTGACGCCTTGCCCCTTCAAAGCCTTTCTTGCGTGAGCTAGCCTCGCGTCGATCGTTGGCGGCGGTCCGGTCCGTCGCGACGCCATCGGCGCGATCCGCCCTCGGCCTCGGGGCTGGTCCGCCCTCGGGAGAGACGATTTGCGCAAGCTCGCCCTCGCCGTGGCCGCCGCCGCGGCCCTGCTCGCGGCCGTTCCGGCCGACGCCCAAAACCAGGTCGTCAAGGTCTACAACTGGTCCGACTATATCGATCCCGAGGTCCTCAAGGACTTCACGGCCAAGACCGGCATCCAGGTCGTCTACGACGTGTTCGACAGCAACGAGGTCCTGGAGACCAAGCTGCTGGCGGGCAGCACCGGCTACGATCTCGTGGTGCCCTCGAACTATTTCCTGGGTCGCCAGATCCAGGCCGGGATCTTCCAGCCGCTGGACCGGTCGAAGATCCCCAACTGGGACAATCTCGATCCCGACCTGATGGCCAAGGTGGCCAATTACGATCCCGGCAACGAGCACGCGATCATCTACATGTGGGGCACGACCGGCCTCGCCTACAATGTCGACAAGATCAAGGAGCGCATCCCCGACGCACCCACCGATTCCTGGTCGCTGTTGTTCGATCCGGCCAATGCCGAGAAGCTCGCCG
>JBFWWD010000292.1:0-7339 GCA_050246385.1 Geminicoccaceae bacterium | reverse complement strand
GGCGAGCCACCGCGCGGCTTCGCCCAGATTGAGCACCCCTGATGCCTCGGGACCGAGGCGTGAGATGGTGTCGAGCCACAAGAGCACGTTCTGGACGTCCTGGCGGGCCTGCAATCTCGCGAGCGGGGCGCGGGACTGAAGCTCGACTTCGCGGCCGTCGACCACAAAGCCCGGCAACTCGCCACGCCGGCGCAGGATCGCCACGGCGCGATGGATCAAGGGGGAGATGAGCTCGGCCTGCAGACGCCCGAACATGGCGCCAAGCAGCCTGGTCATCTCGCCCGACCGCTCGAGCACCTCGGTGGCGGTCATCCGACGGTCGCTGACCGTCCCCAGGCGATCGGTGAGCAAGGTGTGACGGATCCGCGCTCGCAGATCGTCCAAGACGAGCTGGGACACATCGAAGCGGCCCGGCGCCTGCAGCGGGGTGAGACCCGCGGAGCCGACCGCCTTCGGGATGATGCTGCCGGGCATCAGCTTGATGTTGGCGGGATTGAGCACACCGTCGTCGTCGGCCAGCCAGATGCCGGTAACGGCGATCGAGGCGTTCTTGAGGATCAGCTCGACCACCTTGTTGGCGGTCTTGATGTCCGGCAGCGCCGTCATCACCGGCGAGCGGCCATAGAGCTCGCCCGCACCTTTGATCCAGCGGAAGGTCACGAACGGCGGCTGCTCGAAGCTGCCCTCGGCCAGGGGCAGGTCCGGGAGCTCGACGGGTGGAGTGCGCAGGACGGCCAGATAGGCATAGCCCGGTCCCTGCTGAATCACGGCCTCCAGGACGTCGAAACGTTGATCGGGGTCGGTTTCGCCTTCGTCGATGAGCGTCGCCGGCAGAGGCGCCTCCGGATAGCGGGTCCGCATGGCCGAGAGCGTCAGACTGCTGGTGCGGTAATGGTGCCGGATCTGCCCGTTCTGATCGCCGTCGATGTACATCTCAGAGGCGGGCACGGCACAGAATCGGAACGCGGTCGGCTCACCGACCGGCGCTTCCTGGAACAGAAGCGTCGCGGTGCCGACGGTCACCAGATCGAGAAAGCACTGGTGGATCTCGACCGCAAAGGAGGAGCGCTCGAAATGTCCGCGCACCCGGTCGGCGATGTTCTCGAGATAGCCCGCCACGGCGGTGCGCTCCTCGGCGCCGACATCGTGGCCGGGACGGAAGCCGAACCACTGCGACCAGGGCGGAGTGAGCTCGGCGAGCAGGCTGGCCGCCAGCTGCTCCACCGCGTCGGGAGCCGTCCCGTCGAACAGGCCGTCGGCAAAGCGCCTCGCCGGAGCGAACTCGCCGCCCAGGCCGGCGCCGCGCTGCGGGAGCGCGTAGGCGTAGCACTCACGCCAGAGGGGTTCCCAAGGCTCGCGGCGCTCACGGGCGCGCTCAAAGCCCTTGCGGACCGCCGCGGGCATCAGGCCTGTCATTGCGAGCTTCCTTCTGCTGCGCGTCCGAGATGATGTCGAATATATTCCTATTCATGGATCACGTCAAGCGCAATTTCCGACGCCGTGATGCTCTCAAATCGTTGAAACGGCGCAGGGAGGCGCAAGAGGCGCAGATACAGCTGATGGGGAGTGAAGACCGAGGGCAGATCGAGGTTGAGGATCCGCTTGACGACTTCCACACAGGTCATGGGACGAAGCATCGCCCGCCGGCCGCACTCCCCAGACGCCACCAGGCCACGCAGGACGATAGCGCCCTGCTCCTCGAACACCTCCAGCAGATCCAACTCGGTAAGCTCGGGGACTGACCGCAGGACGATCCGGGTCTTCAGAGGATCACACAGGCTCCAGATCGCGCCGTCCTGCACCAGGCAGAAGCAATGGCGAAAGCCGGGCCGCAGCATCCTCAGCGGCCAGGTCGCTCCACGATGCTCGAACACGACCAGCGCATAACGCCCAGCCGATGTGGAAAGATCGCTCGTCCTGTTCCAGAGCATCGGCGGATCCGTCCGTTGGGCAAAGATTCGGTGACCGGTCGTAGGATGACATGCCTACTGACATCGATCCGCAATGTCAAGATACTGTTCCTATTGGCTAGTGGTCACTGCAGGGAAGTCATCCAATCATGCTGACCCACAAGGCTATATGGCGGGGCATAGATCTCCTCGCCGAACGGAAAGGTCTTTCGGCCTCGGGCCTCGCCAAGAAGGCGGGACTGGATCCGACCACGTTCAACAAGAGCAAACGGACCACCAAGCAGGGGAAGTCGCGCTGGCCCAGCACGGAGAGCGTGGCGAAGATCCTCGAAGCGACCAGCACGTCCATGGCCGAGTTTGTCGGCATGATCGACGAAGGGTCCGAGGCGGGGGCCATGCCCGCGCGGCGCATTCGCTGTCTCAGTTTCAGCCAGCTCGAGGGGGAGCAGGCGTTCGACGCTTCGGGGTTCCCTCAGGCCGGGCCGTGGGAAGATATCGAGTTTCCCGGCATCGGCGACGAGAGCGCCTACGCCGTCGAGCTCGACCATGATGTAGCCCCGCCAGTCCTGCGCGCGGGCGACATGCTGATCGTGTCACCGCGCAGCAGCGTGCGCCGTCACGACCGCATCTTGTGCCGACGCCGCTCGGGCGAGATCGAGCTGGGCATTCTGCTCCGCCGAACGGCACAGCGAATCTCGGTCGGCCACTTCAGCCGGGTCGAGGATGAGCAGTCGATCGACAACGCGACGCTGGCCTGGGTCGCCCGCATTCTTTGGATCAGCCAGTAGGCGGGAAAAGAAGTGGCCGCCGGAGAACCGACGGCCACAAGCACAGGGAGGCATCACAACGTCAGGGAGGACGAGCCGGGTCCGGATGCGGGCGTCGGCCGAAGGCCGATTCCCACCCCCAACCGGGCTCGCCACCCACCATAGTTGCCGGAGATTAACAGCAGGTGAACGTCGGCGTTTCCGGGTCACGCGAGTTTTCTTTTCCGAGCGAGGAGTTCTCGGCAAGCGGTACCCCGGGTTGTGCATGTGCCACCGCGACGGTAGAACGATCCTCCGCGGTCCGAGCGTAGAAGTACGGCGGACCCAACCAGGATCTGTAAGGCAATCGTGAGGGGGCGCCATGGCCGTTATCGTTGGCGGCACGGGTAACGACATCCGGCTGGTCGATCTCGCCAACCAGAGCAACACCATCTTCGGCGACACGGATGGCGGTCTCGCCGGCCTCGGCGGGAAGGATCGAATTTTCGCCCTGGACGGCAACGACGTCGTCGTCGGCGACGCCTTGCGCATTGCTGCCACGGGTCGTGGCGGCAACGACCTGATCTACGGCGGCAGCGGCGTCGACACGCTCTACGGCGACGCCCGCCTGACCCTGCGAGGCATCGGCGGTGACGATGTCCTGTTCGCGGGGCCAGGAGGGACGGCCAGGCAGGTCCTCTATGGCGATGCCTTCAGCCTGGGGCGCGGGGCCCGCGGCGGCAACGACCGTCTCGAGGGTGGCGACGAGATGAGCGGCGACGGCGCCAGCCTGACCAACGCCATCGGCGGTCGAGACGTGGTCGATGCCCGGGACGTCACGGTAGGCAGCGACATCAGGCTGTATGGCGACGCGCTCGGCGTGATGGACGAAGGCAGCCGCGGCGGCAACGACACGCTGTGGGCGAGCTCGCTCGGCTCGCGCATGGTGGGGGACGGTCTCTCCATCCGCGACACCAGCCGGGGCGGCAGCGACCAGCTCAACGGGGGATCCGGGCGAGATATCCTGTTTGGCGACGCCGGGGTCGACCTGCGGGGCTCCGCGGTTGGCGGAAACGACGTTCTGCGTGGCCGGGCAGGCGATGACGAGCTCTACGGGGACGCTCCCCAGCTCCGTGGTTCGAGCCGCGGCGGCAATGACCATCTCTACAGCGGCGGCGGTAATGATCGTCTCTGGGGCGACGGCCGATTGTTCGACTCTGCGGACGGCGGCAACGATTCCTTCCACTTCAGCGGAAGCTTCGGCGACGATGTGATCCTGGACTTCCGGCGTGGCGAGGATCGGTTGGTGTTCGACGACCTCTTCGCCGGAGATCTCGACATCGATCGGGTCAACGGCAACACCGTCATCTCGACCATTGCCGGAGATTCGGTCTCGATCCTCGGCTATACGGGACCGCTCGCCTACGGGAGCGACATCATCTTCGATTAACCCGTGTCCGCTCAGGCGGAGGGTGCTCCATAGTAGAGCGCCACGGTGTGTGTCGCCTCGGCGAAGAACAGCCAGCGCTCGATCAGGATGCCTACCAAGGCCGACCCTGCCGCGGCTGCGAGGGTGAGAACCTCCAGCGGCTGCGGCAGGGCGAGCGCGCTCGCCATCAGCACCAGGACGATCGGGATCGCCCAGCCAAGGAGGCGGGCAAGACGGCGCAGCCGGATTGCATGCCGTCGTGCGACTCGAAAGCCGAACTCGTGCAGCAGATAATTCGTCTCGGTGTGAGGCGGATCGAGAGTTCTGACCGTGCCGAACCGTGCCAGCCCGGTAGCGTCTGCAGTGGTGAGGTCACCGGGCCGAGCAACAACGATTCGCCAGTTCAGCTCGCGCACCACCCACGCCAGGACGAGGGCAGCGACCGCCGGTGCTGTGGCCGACCGGAGCTCGAAACCGCCGGCTGCCAGGAACGGATTGAGAAGCAGGGTGCCGCTGGCCAGGGCGAACAGGAGATAGGCTGCCGGTACGGTCCAATGTCGCCACTGCCGGACTGGTCGCAGAGACGCATAGATCATCGCCGTGCAGTACACTGTCGCCAGACAGGCAACCGCCATGGCGACCGCGGCGATCCTCGCCGCCATGTCTTCCATCGTTCCCACCAGGATTTTCCAGATCACGGGAGCTACCGCGGCGTATGTCACCATCGCCATCACGGCTTCGCGCGACAGCCAGGAGGTCCGCCACTGCGAGAACGCCCGCCAGGCCCGCTCGCGCCGACCGAGATGAAACGTCGAGGCAATCAGGCCCGTGGTCACCATCAGCAGCCCGGTACCAAGGAGGAGAAGGGGCGTCGGTGGCTCGCCACCGAGGGCGAGCAGAACCGCCACCACGGCCAAGAGACCATAGCCGGCGCCGGAAAGCGTCGAGAACAGGATCACCGAGTAGGCTGGACGCATGCGATCAGCTGCTCAGGACTCGATCCAGCCAGGCGAACAGCCGATCCCCCGCCCCGGCTTGCTCGTCGGATGTGGTCTGCACCGCATCCTGCGGCTCGAGCTGGACCGGCTCGCGCGGCGGCAGGTAGCGGTTGACGGGTCGATATCCCAGCTCGGGCAGAAGACCGACACCCCCTCGCTCCGCCACGAGTTGGCTGACGGCGGAGTTGGGGTCCCCCAGATCGCCGAAGTGGCGAGCCCTGGTCGGGCAGGCGAGCACGCAGGCGGGTTGGCGGTCCGCGGCGGGCAGGTCTTGATTGTAGATCCGATCAATGCAGAGCGTGCACTTGCGCATCACATGCTCGACCGGATCCAGCTCACGTGCGCCATAAGGGCATGCCCACGCGCACAATCCGCAGCCGATGCACAGGGACGCGTTCACCAGAACGATGCCGTCCTCCTCCCTTTTGTAGGAAGCACCGGTCGGGCAGACCGTCACGCAGGCTGGCTCTGCGCAGTGAAGGCAGGAGCGTGGGAAGTGGACGGTGCGCGCCGCGTCGCCGTCACCGGCCTCATAGCTGTGCACACGGTTCAGCCATGCGCCATCGGGAGCCGAGCCGTGGGGATCGTGCTCCGCCAAGGGTCCGCCATGACCCGCGTCGTTCCATGAGCGGCACGCGGTGGCGCAGGCTTGGCAGCCGACACAGGTGTCGAGGTCGATCACCAAGCCGAGTTGCCTCTGCCCCGGCACTACCGGCGAGAACTCCGTCACGACAGCTCTGCCCGCACCGCAACGGGTGATGCGGGAGGCCGGTCGACCAATTTTCGCACGCGGACCCGCAGGTCGAACCATGCCGCCTGACCGGTGATCGGGTCCGCGTTGGCATGCGCGTAGCCTTGCGCCTCGGGCAGCAGCTCTCCGATCACGTGATTCATCAGGAAGCCGCGCTGCATCTCCGGCGCATCGGGCGACAAGCCCCACGCGCCCGTCCGCTTGCCGACAGCATTCCAGGTCCAGACAGTGTGACGCTCGCAGCCGGTCATGAGATGCAATTGCGCTCGGGTTCGGCCATGCGGGCTCTCGATCTCGACCCAATCACCGTCGGCGAGGTCGAGCTCGGCCGCAGCGTCGCGATGCATGTAGAGCTTGTTGCGGGCCAGGATCTGCCGCAGCCAGGCGTTCTGTGATCCCCAGCTGTGATACATCGGCATGGGCCTTTGCGTGATCGCGTGCAGGGGATACTCGGTCTCGGCGAACGCCGCGTGCTCGAATGGGGCATACCAGATCGGGAGCGGATCGAAGTGGTCGCGAATGCGGGCACGGTGGCCCTCCGGCGGCCGCACGGGCCCGTGCCCCTCGGCGGCCAGCCGGAATCGCTGCAGGACCTCGCAGTAGAGGTGCAGCTTGATCGGATTGGCCGTGTCCAGCAGCCCGAGCTCACGGCCACGGGCAAGATAGGCCCGATTGACGGGCTTGAGATAGAGTTCCTCCGGCGCCAGTTCGTAGTGCCAGAAGCAGCCGTTCGCCACATAGGCCTCGAGCTGGCGCTGGTTGGGCGGGCCGAGTCCGTCATGATCGCCCTTCGGCCCGCGCCAGCCGGCGAGTGGACCGATGCCCGGCTTGCGCTGATGATTGACGAGATAATCCGGGTAGCCGCCCGGATAGCGCGGCTCGCCGTCAGGATGGGCGAAGGCCGGCAGCCTCAGACGGACACCCAGGTCGATCAGCACCTCCTGAAAGGGTCGCACGTCGCGGTCGGGCGCCACCACGGGCTGGCGGATGGCGTCGCCGGGGCCATGGGCGGACCCGATGGGCCGGTCGAGCAGCGAGATGCAGTCCCATCGCTCCAGATAGGTGGTGTCCGGCAGCACCAGATCCGCGTAGTCCACGGTCTCCGAGTGGAATGCGTCGGCATAGATGAAGTGCTTGATGCGGTACTCGCCGTTGGCCGGGTCGCGCTCGCGCAGCATGCGCGAGGTCTCGCCCGGGTTCATGGCCGAGTTCCAGGCCATGTTCGCCATGTACAGGAACAGGACATCCACGGGGTAGGGGTCGCCGCGCCAGGCATTGGCGATCACCGTCTGCAGCATGCCGTGGACGGCGAGCGGTGCGTCCCAGCTGAACGCCTTGTCGAGCCGCACCGCGCTGCCGTCCGGCTGAAGGAGCAGATCTTCCGGGCCGCGCGGAAATCCCACGGGCGAGCCAGGCAGGGGCTTGCCGGGGACGATCTCCTCCGGCCGGCCAAAGGGGCGCGGCCCGGGCGGGCAGGGGCGAGGGTAGGGCGCCTTGTAGCGCCA
>JBFWWD010000291.1:0-7407 GCA_050246385.1 Geminicoccaceae bacterium | reverse complement strand
CTGCACCGCAAGAACACCGACATCGCCGCGTTCATAGGCGCACAGTCGCTGCAGAAGCCGGAAGAGTACGACGATCCGGATGCGACGGCGAACGCCAATCTCTCGGCCCGCCTGCCCTATCTGTTCGCGGTCTGCCGGTTCGCGCACTATCTCAAGGCGATCGCGCGCGACAAGATCGGCTCCTTCAAGGAGCGCGAGGACATGCAGAAGTGGCTGCAGAAGTGGATCACCAACTACATCGACGGTAATCCCGACACCTCGTCCGAGACGGTCAAGGCGCAGCGTCCGTTGCGCGCGGCCGAGGTCCAGGTGGAATCCGTCGAGGGCAATCCGGGCTACTACAACGCCCGATTCTATCTGCGGCCGCACTATCAGCTCGAGGGGGTGAACGTCAGCCTGAGGCTGGTGTCCAAGCTCCCCTCGGCCAAGGCAGCGTGAGTTAGCACACAGACTCGCGCGGTTGACTGGGGAAGAATCGTCAGCAGCTGCACCAGCAGGGGGGAAGGGCGATGGCAGTCGACATGTTCCTGAAAATCGAAGGTGCGGACGGGGAATCGCAGGACGATGCCCACGCCGGCGAGATCGACGTTCTCGCCTACGGCTTCGGCACCTCCAATACCGGCACGGCGCATATCGGCGGCGGCGCAGGAGCAGGCAAGGTCAGTGTGCAGGACCTCAGCGTTACGAAATATGTCGACAAGTCGACACCGAACCTCATCCTGTTCTGCGCGAACGGCAAGCATGTTCCCGAATGTGTCCTGACGGTGCGCAAGGCGGGCGAATCGCCCCTCGAATACATCAAGCTGACGATGACGGACTGCTTGATCACTGCTGTGTCGGCCGGTGGATCCCAGGGTGAGGATCGACTGACCGAGAACGTCGCGATCAACTTCGCCGAGTTCAAGTACGAGTACACTCCGCAGAAGGCGGACGGCAGTGGCGACGCGCCGGTGACCGTGGGCTGGAACATAGCGAAGAACGTCAAGGTCTGATGGCGCGACGATGAGGATGCGCCCGAGGGTCCGGTAACATGGCGAGCCCTGCTGCCGCTGGGTCGTCGGTGCTCGCGGCCGTTGCAAGCGGCGATCTCGAGGGCGCGATCCGCCACGTCATGGAGGAAGTGCGGGCGGCTCCGTCCGCACTCGCACCCAGGCTGGCGCTCTTTCAGCTGTCGGCCCTCGCGGGCGACTGGCCGCGCGCGAGCAAGCAGCTCCAGGCCTTGGCCGAGCTCGACGCGGAAGCAGCGCCGATGGCTCGGGCCTACGCCGCGGTGATCGAGGCCGAGGCGGAGCGCCGAGCGGTGTTTGCGGGGACGGAGCGGCCCGTCTGTCTCGGTGAGCCACCTGCCTGGATGGCCATGCTGAGCGAGGCGTTGGCGCTCGACGCGCGCGGGTCCGGAGCGGCTGCCGGTGAGCTGCGCGGACGAGCGCTCGACGAGGCGGCGACCGTTGCAGGCGAGCTGGACGATACGCCCTTCGGCTGGATCATGGATGCGGATGTGCGGCTGGGGCCGGTCTTGGAGGTCATTGTCGAGGGCCGCTACCGCTGGCTGCCGATGGTCCAGCTGACCGAGCTGCGCGCCGACCCGCCAAGCGACCACAAGGATCTGGTCTGGGCGCCTGTCCGGCTGACACTCGTGGGCGGCGGCGAGCTCGCCGCCTTCGTTCCCGTGCGCTATCCGGGCTCGGAGGCGGCGGCGGATCCTCTTGTCCGCCTGGGGCGGCTTACGACCTGGGCCGACGAGCCGGGTGGCCAGTTCGGGTCGGGCCAGCGGATCATGGCGACCGACGTCGGCGATCATCCGTTCCTGGAGATTCGCCGCGTGCGCCTCGGGTCGTCATCGCATGGCTGAGGCGTTTCCTCGCGAGCGGCTGCAGCCGTCCCTGATCGACCGTCTGCGCGACGACCTCGCTTCCTCCCTCGCCCGCCTGCCGGCGCGCCGCGCGGCTCTGGAAGAGCATCTGGATGATGGCCAGCTGCAAGCACTCGGGCGGCTGCTCGCCGACGAGCGCCTCGACACCCCGCGCCGCTCCGCGGAGGACATGGCACCCTTCGCCACTCTGGACACGGACGCGCGTGATCTGCTCGAGGACGTGCTCGGGCTCGAGCTGGCGCGGCGGGCGGAGTATCGACGCAACGTGGCGCTGAGCCTGCCCGAGCTGCGCTCGGCCGTTCTGCGTGATCTCGCCCACCTGCTCAACACCGAACAGGCCGAGAGCCTGCCGCTGGCCGAGGGCGGCGAGACGGTGCCGGCGTTCGCGGGTCTGCCCTGCTCCCGGGACAGCGTGCTCAATTACGGCATCCCCTCGCTGGCTGGCCGCATCCGCACCACCGCCGACTATGACGTGCTGGCGCGCGAGGTGGAGGCGGCGATCATGCGTTTCGAGCCGCGCATCCGAGGGGTGCGCGTGCGCCCCGAAGGTCATGAAGCTGACTTCGCCGTGCGCAGTCCCGTGACGCTGGTGATCGAGGGCGAGCTCTGGGGCTATCCGCTGCCCGAGCAGCTTCGCGTGCGGACCGTCCTCGACCTCGAGGAAGGCAAGGCGCGGGTCGAGGGCGCGGAGGGCGTCGCCTGATGGACCGGCAGTTCCTGCGCTACTACGAGCAGGAGCTGCGCTTCGTCCGCGACCTCGGCGGCGAGTTCGCGTCGAGCCATGCCCGCGTCGCCAACCGCTTTGGTCTGGATGCCGACAGCTGCGCTGATCCCTATGTCGAGTGGCTGCTCGACGGTTTCGCCTTTCTCGCTGCCCGGGTGCATCTGAAGCTCGATGCGGAGCATGAGCGGTTCACGCATCATCTCCTGGAAATGGTCTATCCCGACCTGCTCGCGCCCACCCCGGCCGCAGCCATCGTGCGCTTCGAGCCGGATGCCGCGGCGGCACCGTTGGAGGGCGGGTTCCCGATCCCGCGCGGGACGCGGCTGCTCGGCCGGATCGCCCCCGGTGATCAGACCCGTTGCACCTTCTCCACGGCACATGACGTCACCCTCTGGCCGATCACGGTGGCCGAAGCGCGCTACGCCACCGGCTCCGCCCTCGACGGGCTCGGCCTGTCCAGGCGCGACCGCGCGGCGGCGGCCCTGGCGCTGCGGCTGGAGACCCCGGGCGAGCTTCCCATCGCCCAGCTCGCGCTCGACCGGCTGTCGCTGCACCTCGCCGGCAACGATCGGATCGCGCACCGGCTCTATGAGGCGCTGTCCGCCCGGGCGCTCGGCCTTGTGGTGCGGGAGGCGGACGGCAGCGTGCTGGCGCGGCTTGATGCCGGCGCGGTACGAAGATCGGGCTTCGCCGACGACCAAGCGCTCTATCCGCAGGCCCCGTTGGGGTTCTCGGGCTACCGCCTTCTGCGCGAGTACTTCACGCTGCCCGAGCGCTTTCTGTTCGTCGAGCTCGCCGGGCTCAATCCCGCGCTGCGCCGTGCGGCGGGAACCTCGGTCGAGCTGATCGTGCCGCTGGCGAAAGGCGATCAGGTTCTCGACGGGGCGGTCACGGCCGATCAGTTCGCGCTGTTCGCCACGCCGGCGCTGAACCTGTTCCCGCGTCGCGCCAAGCCGATCCTGCTGGAGCCGCACGACCGCGAGCATCACGTGGTCGCGGACCGGGTCCGGCCGCTGGATTTCGAGGTCTATGCGATCACCTCGGTTACCGGCTCCGGGGAGGACGAGCGGGAGCGGCACGAGTTCACCCCGTTCTACCGCACCGACCATCTGGCCGACGCCGCGCGCGAGCGGGCGTTCTACGCGATCGAGCGGCGCCGGCGCCTCGTGACCGGCGGCGAGAGGCACCGGGCGGGCCGTCGCGCGGCGGTGGGCGATGAGCGCCGGCGCGAGGCCGCGCGCTCCAGCTATCTCGGCGGTGAGGTCTTCCTCACGCTGTGCGACGGCAATGCGGCGCCCTGGCCGGCGGGGCTGCGACGGCTCGACCTCGAGACGCTCTGCACCAACCGCGACCTGCCGCTGCGCCTGCCGCTCGGCCGCGACGCATCGCACTTCACCTGCGAGCAGGGCGCCCCGGTCAGTGGCATCCGGGTGATCGGACGGGTTACCGCACCGCGTGAGTCGCTCGCCAGCGCGGAACCGGTCGAGGGCGGCGCGCATGGCGAGGTGGCCTGGCGCCTCGTGGGCCATCTCGCCCTCAACTACCTGTCCCTGCTCGATTCGGCCGACGATGGCGCCGACGCCCTGCGCAGCCTCCTGGCGCTCTATGCCAGCCGCGCCGAGCCGGCGCAGGCCCGGCATGTCGACGGGCTGCGCTCGGTCCGCGCGGAGCGCGTGACCCGCCGCCTGCCTGGGCCGGGGCCGATCACCTTCGGCCGTGGCCTCGAGATCACCCTGGAGCTGGCCGATGCCACGTTCCAGGAGGGCGGTGCCGTCCTCCTCGGCACGGTGCTGGAGGCGTTCCTTCGCCGCCATGTCGCGATCAACAGCTTCACCGAGACGGTGCTGCGGACCAGCGAGCGCGGCGAGCTGATCCGTTTCCCGGCGCATGCCGGCGAGCGGGCGCTGGCATGAGCACACCCCCACCACCTGCCGATCTGCGCGAGCTCGCGGCACGGCCCGAACGTTTCGATTTTTTCGCCGCCGTCCGACTGATCGAGGCTGCGTTCCCGGACCGGGCCCGCCTCGGTGACGGACGTCGGGCGATCGACGAGCCCCTGCGACTCGGCCAGCCGCCGCATCTGACGTTTCCCCCCGCCGACATCGCCGCCTACGAGCCGGGCGACCATGGGCGACCTGCCCGGCTGCAGGCCTATCTCCTCGGGCTGTTCGGGCCGCATGGGCCGCTGCCGCTCCATGTCACCGCGCATGCGCGCGAACGTGCACGCCGCGACCAGGACGCCACCTTCGCCGATTTCTGCGACCTGTTTCACCACCGCATGCTGTCGTTCTTCTATCGGGCCTGGGCCAATGCCCGGCCGACCGTGCAGCAGGACCGCCCCGACCGCGACCGGTTCGCTGGCAAGGTCGGCACCCTCGCCGGCCTGGCGACGCCGGCCTTCGCTCGGCGCCATGCCTTGCCCGACCGTTATGCCCTCTACGGCGTCGGGCTGCTGTCTCAGCGGCAGCGGCCACCGGAGGCGCTCGCCCGGCTCGTCGGCGGCTTCCTCGGGGTCGCGACCAGGGTCGAGGAATT
This sequence comes from Geminicoccaceae bacterium, assembly GCA_050246385.1. Classification (GTDB taxonomy): domain Bacteria; phylum Pseudomonadota; class Alphaproteobacteria; order Geminicoccales; family Geminicoccaceae; genus Benzoatithermus. The sequence goes on along the minus strand of JBFWWD010000291.1, from coordinate 2,275 downwards.
CATCGGCGAATGGCTGGAAGTGCCGCGACAGGACCGGGCGCGGCTCGGGCGGGCGAGGCTCGGGCTCGACGCCATCCTCGGCAGCTTTCGGTACGAGCGCGGCCACCGCTTCCGACTGGTATTGGGACCGATGCGGCTGGCGGAGTTCACGACCTTGTTGCCGGACGGCAAGGCCCTGAAGCCGCTGGCCGCCCTCGCCCAGCTCGCCGCGGGACCCGAGCTGGACTGGGACACCCGCCTCGTTCTGCGCCGAGCCGAGGTGCCGCCGCTGCGCCTCGACGGCCGCGCCCGCCTCGGCTGGACCAGCTGGCTGCACACGCACCGTCGCCCGCACGATGCGGGTGATCTGGTGCTCAACGGCGGCCGGTACGCGGAGGCCTAAGCAATGCCAGTCATCAGCCGCGAGGTGATCTTCAGTAAGCTGGGCGAGGTCGGCATGCGCTCGCTGCAGAGCGCATTCGAGTTCGCCCGCCTGCGCCGGGACGCCTATCTCGAGCCAGTGCATTGGCTCGCCCAGATGCTGCGTTCCGATGGCACGGACCTGCCTTTGCTGGTCGACCGCCTGAACCTCGATCGCGACCGGCTCGCCCAGGATCTGGAGCGCGGGCTGTCCGGCCTGCGTCGAGCCGATTCCTCACGCCTCGACTTCTCACGCGACCTCGAGCTGTCGATCGAGCGGGGCTGGATCAGCGCCAGCCTGATGTTCGGCGCGAGCCGGATCCGCACGGGCCACGTCCTTCATGGCATGCTCGAGCAGACTGAACTCAAGCGCCTGCTGCACGATGTTTCGGGTGAGTTCCGCAAGGTCGCGGCCGACGATCTCGCGTTGCGCTTCGCCGAACTGACAAGCGGATCGACTGAAGCCGTTGCCGCAATTGAGCAGCCAGAGGCCGCACCGCCGGCAGCCGACGGCGCTGCAGGCGGAAAGGCTCTCGACCGGTTCACGGCCGACCTTACCGAGCAGGCAGCGTCCGGCAAGCTCGACCCGGTGCTCGGCCGCGACCGCGAGATCCGCGAAGTCGTCGACATCCTGATGCGCCGCCGGCAGAACAATCCGATCATCGTCGGCGAGGCAGGCGTCGGCAAGACGGCGCTGGTCGAGGGTCTGGCCCTGCGGATCGCGGCGGGCGACGTGCCGCCGGCGCTCGAGGATGTTCGTCTCCTGGCACTGGACCTCGCCTCGATGCAGGCGGGTGCCTCGGTGCGCGGGGAATTCGAGAGCCGGCTCAAGCAGGTCATTGACGAGGTGCAGCGATCGCCGCGCCCGATCGTCCTGTTCATCGACGAGGCGCATACGCTGATCGGCGCCGGTGGCGCCGCCGGGACAGGCGATGCCGCCAACCTGCTCAAGCCGGCCCTGGCGCGCGGGACGCTGCGCACCATCGCCGCCACCACCTGGGCCGAGTACAAGAAGCACGTCGAGAAGGACCCGGCGCTGACCCGCCGCTTCCAGCCCGTGCAGGTGGACGAGCCCGAGGAAGACCAGGCCGTCCGCATGCTGCGCGGCTTCGCCTCGACGCTGGAGGCGCATCACAGGGTGCAGCTCCTGGACGAGGCGGTATCGGCGGCGGTGCGGCTGAGCCGGCGCTACGTCCAGGGTCGCCAGCTGCCGGACAAGGCGGTCAGCGTGCTGGACACCGCCTGCGCCCGGGTGGCGATGAGCCAGCACGGCACGCCCGCAGCGATCGAGGACGCGCGGCGCCGGATTGGCGATTGCGAGGCCGAGCTCACCGCCCTTGCCAGGGACTCCCGGATCGGGATCTCCGACCCGAAGCGCGAGGCGGAGCTGCAGGCGGATCTTGCCGCAGAGCAAGCGAGCCTTGCCACGCTGCAGACACGTCTTGAGCAGGAGCGGATGCTGGTCGACCGTGTCCTGACCCTGCGCCGTGAGCTCCGTGAGGGCAGCTCGGACGGCTCGCTCTCGGAGCTGGAGGGCCTGCACGCGGAGCTGAAGGCACTCCAGGGCGATCAGGCACTCATCCTGCCTGCCGTCGATGCTCAGGCCGTAGCATCCGTCGTCGAAGGCTGGACCGGCATCCCCGTGGGCCGCATGGTCGCGGACGAGATCGACGCCGTGCTCGGGCTCGAGGAGCGGCTGCGCCAGCGCGTCATCGGCCAGGATCATGCCCTCGCCGCCATCGCCCGGCGGGTCGAGACCGCACGCGCCGGTCTCGACAATCCGGGCAAGCCCAAGGGCGTCTTCCTGCTGGTCGGGCCGTCCGGCGTCGGCAAGACCGAGACGGCGCTGGCGTTGGCCGAGCAGCTGTTCGGTGGT
>JBFWWD010000290.1:0-7437 GCA_050246385.1 Geminicoccaceae bacterium | reverse complement strand
CACGAGCCCGCGCTCGCGCTGCGCCTCGCCATGCCGCGACCCGAGGCCAAGTCCATGTTCGACGCCGCCGTCGCCGCGGCGACGGGCTGGGCGCGCGAGATCACCGACACGATCCACAATGGCTCGCTGCAGCGCAGCCTGTTCCTGGCGATCCTGGTCATGCTGGTGGTGGGCGTCACGACGTTCCTCGGCGCGCCGCACGGGGCCGGCACGCGGGCCATGCTGACCCCGACCGTGCCGGCGGTCGCACTGGCGCTGCTGGTTCTCGCCGCCGGCCTCGGCGTGCTGCGCTATCACCGGCACCGTCTGCTGGCGCTGATCCTGACCAGCGTGGTGGGGCTCGTCGTCTCCTTGACCTTCGTCTACTTCTCCGCCCCCGACCTCGGCCTGACCCAGCTCTCGGTCGAGATCGTCACCACCGTGCTGATGCTGCTGGCGCTCAACTACCTGCCGCAGCGCACGCCTCGGGAGCCGTCGACCTTGCGCCGCTGGCGCGATGCCGCGATCGCCGCCGTCGGCGGGCTGGCGATCGGCGCCACGCTCTATGCCGTGCTCACGCGCGATCTTCCAGCGACGATCGCCTCCTGGCATCTGGCCGAATCCAAGCCGGGCGGCGGCGGGACCAACGTGGTCAACGTGATCCTGGTCGACTTCCGCGGCTACGACACCTTCGGCGAGATCATCGTGCTGGGCATCGCGGCACTCGCGATCTTCGCCTTGCTCGACAGCGCGCTCGCGGGGGCCTCCGGTCGTCGGCTGACCACGCTGTCGCGGCGCAGGGAGGCGGGCGACCGCCATCCACTGATGCTGGTCGTGGTCACCCGGGCGCTGCTGCCGCTGGCACTGACCGTCGGCATCTACATCCTCCTGCGCGGCCACAACATGCCGGGCGGCGGCTTCATCGCCGGGCTGGTGATCGGCGTGGCGCTGATCATGCAGTACATGGCGAGCGGCTATGCCTGGGCCGACCAGCAGATGCGCATCGATTATCACGCCGTGATCGGTGTCGGTGTCCTGGTCGCCGGGATCACCGGCCTCGGCGCCTGGTTCGGCGATCTGCCCTTCCTGACCAGCGGCTATGACTACTTCCACCTGCCGCTGATCGGCGAGATCGAGCTCGCCACGGCGATGGCCTTTGACCTCGGCGTGTTCCTGACCGTGGTCGGGGTGGTGATGCTGACCCTCGCCAATCTCTCGCGGGTCGGCCGGAAAGCGGAGCCGCAGCCGGTGGATGCCGGGCCGATGGACATCGTCCTGCCGGCGGAGGGCCGCTGAGATGGAGCTGCTGGTCGCGGGCGGGGTGGGCTTCGCCACGGCGGTCGGGATCTATCTGATCCTGCGGGCGCAGACCTTCCCCGTCGTGCTCGGCCTGACCTTCCTGTCCTACGCGGTCAACGTCTACCTGTTCGCGATGGGCCGGCTGGTGATCGGCGCGCCGCCGATCCTGAGCCCGACGGCGGAGGGCTATACCGACCCCCTGCCGCAGGCGCTGGTGCTGACCGCGATCGTGATCTCGTTCGGCATGACGGCCCTGCTCGTCGTGCTCGCGCTGCGGGGCTATCTCGAGACCGGCAGCGACCATGTCGACGGCCTGGCGCGCGGGCCGGAGGGCGAGGCGTGAGCCACTGGATCATCGTGCCCGTGGTCCTGCCGGCCCTGACGGCGCCGTTCATCGTCGCGGCCGCCCGCCACGATGTCCTCCTGCAGCGCGTGTTCGGGATCGCGTCCGCCGTGGCGCTGCTCGCCGTCGCGATCGGGCTGTTCGTGCTCGCCTCGGACGGCGGCATCCGCCCCTACGCGCTCGGCGACTGGCCGCCGCCGTTCGGCATCGTGCTGGTGCTCGACCGGCTGTCGGCGCTGATGCTGCTGCTGACCGCGATCCTGGCCGTCGTCGTCGTGCTCTACGCCGCCCAGGGCTGGGACCAGCGCGGCCGCCACTTCCATGCCCTGTTCCAGTTCCAGCTCATGGGGCTCAACGGCGCCTTCCTGACCGGCGACCTGTTCAACCTGTTCGTCTTCTTCGAGGTGCTGCTGATCGCCTCCTATGGCCTGATGTTGCATGGCGCGGGCGCGAGGCGGATCACCGAGGGTGTTAAGTACGTCGCGATCAATCTCGCCGGCTCGACCTTGTTCCTGTTCGCCGTGGGCCTGCTCTATGCCGTCACCGGCACCCTCAACATGGCCGACCTGGCGGTGCGGGTGCCCATGGTGGCGCCCGCCGACATGGCGCTGGTGCGGCTCGGCGGGGCGCTGCTGCTGATCGTGTTCGCGATCAAGGGTGCGCTGGTGCCGCTGCATCTGTGGCTGCCCGGCACCTATGCCGCCGCCTCGCCGCCCGTCGCCGCGTTCTTCGCGATCATGACCAAGGTCGGCGCCTATGCGATGCTGCGGGTCTATGTCCTGATCTTCGGCGGCGGCGCCGGACCGGCGGCCTGGCTCGCCGACCCCTGGGTGCTGCCGCCGGCCGCACTGACGCTCGCCCTCGGCATGATCGGCGTGCTCGGCGCGCGCACGCTCACCGCGCTCGCGGTCTATGCCCTGATCGGCTCGATCGGGACGCTGCTGCTCGCCGTCGGTCTGTTCGACCAGAGCGGGACGGCGGCCGCGCTCTATTACCTGGTGCACAGCACGCTCGCGGGTGCCGCGCTGTTCCTGCTTGCGGATCTCGTCGCGCGCCGCCGTGGCGGTGCCGGCGACCGGCTGGTCGCAGCACCGCGCTTTGCCCAGCTCGATCTCCTGGCGGGGCTGTTCTTCCTCACCGCCATGGCCGCGGTCGGGATGCCGCCGCTGTCGGGCTTCATCGGCAAGCTGCTGATCCTCGAGGCGGTGACCGCGCGACCGGAGTGGCCCTGGCTGTGGGCGCTGATCCTCGCGGGCAGCCTGGTGGCACTCGCCGGCTTCACCCAGGCCGGCAGCCTCCTGTTCTGGAAATGTCGTGCCGATCGCGGCGAGCCCGAGCCCGACCGGCCGCGGCACGACGCGGTCGGGCTCGTCGCCACCGCTGCGCTGGTCGCCGCACCCGTCCTGCTGGCGCTGTTCGCCGGCCCGGCACTGACGGCGATGGAGGCCACCGCCGAGCAGCTGTTCACGCCCGAGCGCTATATCGAGGCCGTGCTCGGCAGCGGGGTGCTCGTGGCGGGGGCGACGCCATGATGGCGCGGCTGCTGCCGCATCCTCGCCTGACCCTGTTCGTGGCGGTGATCTGGCTCGCGCTCGTCAACGAGATCACCCTGGGCGGGATCGTGATGGGGTTGGTTCTGGGACTGGTCCTGCCCCTCGTCACCGGCCCCTTCTGGCCTCACGCGCCGCGTCTGGGGCGCCCGCTCAAGATCCTCGAATATTTCGGCGTGGTCGCCTGGGACATCGTGCTCGCGAACCTGCAGGTGGCACGGCTCATCCTGCTCGTTCCCTCCGACCGGCTCCGCTCGGCCTATGTGAGCGTGCCCTTGAGGCTCCGTTCGCCGGAGGCGATCACCGTGCTCGCCGGTACCATCACCATGACTCCGGGCACGCTCAGCGCCGAGCTCTCCGCCGACGGGCGCGCGCTGCTGGTGCACGGGCTCGACGTGCCCGACCCCGACGGCCTTGTCGCCGAGATCAAGTCGCGCTACGAGGCGCGCCTCTTGGAGATCTTTCCATGATCCATGCTGCCGTCGTGCTCGGGACCTGGGCGGTCGCGGCGGCGATGCTGCTCAACCTCTACCGTCTCGCGAAGGGGCCGGACGTCGCCGACCGGATCCTGGCCCTGGACACGCTGTCGGTGAACGCGGTGGCGCTGATCGTGCTGATCGGCATCGCCCTCGGCTCGGAGCTCTATTTCGAGGCGGCGCTGCTGATCGCCATGATCGGCTTCGTCGGCACCGTGGCGTTCTGCAAGTACGTCCTGCGCGGCGACGTGATCGAGTAGGGCCGATGCTGCAGTTCCTGGCCGAGCTCGTCATCGCGCTGCTGATCCTGGCGGGCAGCTTCTTCCTGTTCGTGGGCTCGCTGGGCCTCGCGCGCCTGCCGAGCCTGATCCAGCGGCTGCACGCGCCGACCAAGGCCGCGACCCTGGGTGCCGGCGGCGTGCTGCTGGCCTCGTCGCTCTTCTTCTGGCTGCAGCGCGGCCGCCTGTCCTACCATGAGCTGCTGATCGGCGTGTTCCTGTTCTTGTCGGCGCCGATCACGGCGCACATGCTGGCCAAGGTCAACCTGCTCCGGCGCCGGCGCGAGGCTCAGGCCCTGCCGCCGACCGGGCGCGAGGTGGGCTGGGCGGTGCTCGAAGGTGCCACGGAGGACTGAGTTTCAGATCGCGCCGGTACGGGCGGCCGCCGACCTCGCGGCCGTGGCGCGGCTGTTCGAGGCTTATGCCGCGTCCCTCGACGTGGATCTCTGCTTCCAGGGCTTCGCGGCGGAGCTCGCCGGCCTGCCGGGAAAGTACGCGCCTCCTGCCGGCGAACTCTTCCTGGCACGAAGCCAGGACGGCCAGGCTTTGGGGTGCATCGCGCTTCACCCGCTGCGGTCGCCGGAAGTATGCGAGATCAAGCGGCTGTATGTCGCCCCCACGGCCAGGGGCATGGGACTCGGCCGGGCGCTTCTGGATCGGGTGCTCCGGACCGCTCGGGAGATCGGCTACCGCGAGGTGTGGCTGGACACCCTGCCTGGCATGACCGAGGCTATGGCACTTTACCACGGAGCAGGCTTTCGACCGATCGCGCCCTACTATGCGACTCCGGTCCACGGCACGCTCTTCTTGGGCCGCCAGCTCGCACCGCAGTCGGATGATGGATCATGATCCTGATCTGCCAGTTCGATTCCCCGTTCGTGCGCCGCGTGGGCATCGCGCTGCGGCTCTACGGCATCCCGTTCGCGCATCGACCCTGGTCGACCTTCGGCGAGGGCGAGAAGATCGTGCCCTACAACCCGCTGCGGCGCGTCCCGACGCTGGTGCTCGACGACGGCGAAGCGCTGATCGAGAGCTTCGTCATCCTCGACCATCTCGACGAGCTGGCCGGGCCGGATCGGGCGTTGATCGCGCATGAGGGGCCGGCGCGTCGGCGCGCCCTGCGGATCTGCGCGCTCGGCACGGGCCTGGCGGACAAAGCCGTGAGCCTGTTCTACGAGCGCGCCCTGCACCCGCAGACCTCCCAGGCCTGGATCGACCGCTGCACGGCCCAGATCGGCGAGGTGCTGGGGGTGCTGGAGCGGGAGCGGGCGGCGGCCAGCGGGCCTTGGTGGTTCGGCGAGCGGATCGGCCATGCCGATATCGCGGTCGCCTGCGCGCTGCGCTTCATCGGCGATGTCCACGGCATGCTCGACGGCACCCGCTATCTGTCACTGGCGGCGCACTCGGCGCGCTGCGAGGCTTTGCCCGAGTTCGTCGAGATCTCGCAGCCCTTCGTTCCGCCCGCCTGACCGCCGACTTGCCAGATCGGCGGCGCTCGTGGAGTCTCCGCGCGAGATCGGGTGGAGGCGATTGGATTGAGCGAGGCGACGATTCACCGTCCCGACGACGCGGCCCAGCTGCGCGAGCTGGTCGCCTGGGCCGTGGCCGAGGAAGAGCCGCTCGAGATCGCGGGCAACGGCACCAAGCGCATCGTCGGCCGGCCGGTCGCGGCCGAGCATCGGGTGACGGTGCAGGCACTGTCGGGCATCACGCTCTACGAGCCCGACGAGCTCGTCATGTCGGCGCAGGCCGGGACGCCGCTCGCCGGCATCGAGGGCGAGCTCGCCGAGCGTGGGCAGGAGCTCGCCTTCGAGCCGGGCGACTGGGGTCTGCTGCTGGGCGCGACACCCGGGGAGCAGACGATCGGCGGCGTGTTTGCGGCCAACGTCGCGGGGCCGCGGCGGGTCAAGTCTGGGGCGGCACGCGACCATCTGCTCGGCCTGCACTGCGTCACGGGCCACGGCCAGGAGATCAAGACCGGCGGCCGGGTGGTGAAGAACGTCACCGGCTATGATCTGTGCAAGCTGCTCGCCGGCTCCTGGGGCACGCTCGCCGTGATGACCCAGGTGACCTTCAAGGTGATGCCGCGCTGCGAGGCCTCGGCCACGCTGCTGGTGACCGGCGGCGGCGAGGCGGCCCTCCTGGGCGTGCTGCGCGCCGCCATGGGCAGCCCGTGCGAGGTGTCCGGCGCCGCATTTCTGCCGCCACTCGCCGCCGGGCGCTCGCAGGTGCGGGCGCTGCGCCGGCACGCCCGTGCCACCGCCGCCATCCGACTGGAAGGCTTCGGGCCGTCGGTCGCCTATCGGCTGGGGCTGCTCGGGAAGCTGCTGGCCGAGCCCGGCTTCGAGTTCGCCACGCTCGAGGACGAGGACACGCGGACGCTGTGGCGCGAGATCCGCGACGTGCGGCTGATCCATCCCGAGCGGATGCTGTGGCGTCTGTCGGTGCCACCGGCGGCCGCCGGCGAGCTCGTCGACTGGACGGCCTCGGTCACCAGCGAGCGGCTGTTCGACTGGGCCGGCGGCCTGATCTGGCTGGCGCCCAAGGACGAATGGGCGCGCGAGGCCGAGACCCTCCGCGCGGCGCTCGGCGGACGCGGCGGGCATGCCTCCTTGATCCGCGCCCCCCTCTGGCTGCGCGAGGAAGTGCCGCCGTTCGAGCCGCAGCCGCCGGCGCTGCGGGCACTGACCGAGCGGGTCAAGCGCAGCTTCGACCCGCGCGGTGTGCTCAATCCAGGCAGGATGTATGCCGGCATCTGACTTGCACCCGCGCGCGACTTCGCGCTTTAAGCGAGCAGGACCGCTCCGGAGTGCCCGCACGGATGCTGCGCCTTCTGCACGTGCCCCTATGCCCGTTCTGCCGCAAGACCCGGATCGTGCTGCGCGAGAAGGGCATGGTCGCCGAGATGACCGAGGTTCAGCCTTGGGAGCATCCTGACGAGCTGCTGCGGCTGAACCCCGCTTCCGAGGCTCCGGTCCTGGTGGACGGGGCGCAGGTGGTCTGCGACAGCCAGGCGATCACCGACTATCTCGAGGAAGCCTATCCCGAAACGGCGCTGCTCGGTCAGGGCATCGCACAGCGGGCGGAGACGCGGCGGCTGGTCGCCTGGTTCGACGCCAAGTTCAATCGCGAGGTGACGGAGCTGCTCTGGCGCGAGCGGATGATCAAGCGCTGGGCCAAGCGCGGCTTCCCGCGCTCGGAGGTGATGCGCGAGGGCTCGCAGAACATCCGTTTCCACCTGACCTACATCGACTACCTCTACCAGCAGCGGAAGTGGCTCGCCGGCGACGCGATGACGCTCGCCGACATCGCGGCGGCTGCACATCTGTCGGTTCTGGACTATATGGGCGACGTGCCGTGGGACGCGGCACCCGGTGCGCGCGACTGGTACGCCAAGATGAAATCGCGCCCGTCCATGCGGCCGATCCTGATGGACCGGCTGGTCGGCCTGAAGCCGCCCGCGCATTACGACGATCCGGACTTCTGACAACCCGCCGACCACGCGTCGTCGC
>JBFWWD010000289.1:0-7514 GCA_050246385.1 Geminicoccaceae bacterium | reverse complement strand
AGGCACGGCCTGCGCGGCGGCCCGTTCGCGCTCCTGCCCGGCGAGGACCGGGACGAGTTCACGGAGCTCCACGCCGCCGTCACCGCCGACTGGGGCCCGCGCGACGCCTACGAGCGGCACTGGGTGATGGAGCTGGTCACCAGCATGTGGCGCCAGGACCGCCTGCGCGGCCTGGAGCTGGCGACGCTGACCGCCGCGGAGAGCCCGCCCTCGGAGGCGACGGTGAGGAAGCTCGGCACCTATGCCCGCTACGGTGCCCGGATCGACAGGGACATCGGCCGCGCGCTGCAGGCGCTCGGCGTGCTGCGCAAACGTCCCGACACATGGATCGAGGAGCTGCAGGACGGCACGTCCGAACCCGGCGAGCCGGACGCGCCGATACGAAATTTCACGAACGAACCGGCCCCGTGCACGTTCGAACCCGAGAGCCGGGAGCCGCAGGAGGAAGAATACACGAACGAGCTCGCGCGCACGTTCGAACCCGAGCCGGCGAACGGCAACCTCGCGCCGTGCACGGCCGAACCCGGGCCGCGCACCCTCAACCGCCAGCAGCGTCGGCGGCTGGCGGCGCTGGCCCGCAGGCGGCGGGCCGCGTGAGCGGTCTCGGAGCGGGTGACCGGGTCCGAAAGGTGGGAATGACGCTCGCGCCCGGCTTTTTCTCGCCCGCGAGCGAGGCTAGAACACCGGCCATGGATCACGACGACCTCTTAGATCAGGTCCTGGCGCTCGCGCGCGGGGCCGGTGCCGATGCCGCCGACTGCCTCATCGCCGAGCGGACCTCCCTGGACGTGGCCTGGCGGCTGGGCGCCCTGGAGGAGCTCGAGCGCAAGCAGGCGCGCGAGATCGGGCTGCGCGTGCTGGTCGGCCGGCGGGTGGCCACGGTGGCGACCACACGCACCGATGCGGCGACACTGCGCAGCCTGGTCGAGGACACGGTGGCGGCCGCCCGGCTGCTGCCGGAGGACGCCTGGGCCGGGCTCGCGGCACCGGACGAGCTGGCGACCCGCTACCCCGAGCTCGAGCTGGTCGATCCCGACGAGCCGTCGGTCGACAGCCTTCAGGCCGCGGCCGCCGCCGCCGAGGACGCCGCGCGTGCCGTGCCGGGGATCACCAACTCCGAGGGCGCATCCGCATCCTGGAGTCACGGCCGCATCGCGCTCGGGGCGAGCAACGGCTTTCGCGGCAGCATGGTCCGCACGCGCCACGGCCTGGGGGCGACCGTACTGGCCGGCACCGGGACCGCCATGCAGCGCGACTACGTCTATCGCCAGACCACCCATCGCGGTGATCTGCCTTCGCCGGAGGAGATCGGGCGCGAGGCGGGCGAGCGCGCCGCGCGGCGGGTCGAGCCGCGCAAGGTGGCGACGCAGCGGGTGCCCGTCGTCTACGAGCCGCGGGCCGCGACCGGCCTGCTGCGGCATCTCGCGACGGCCATCGGCGGCGATGCCGTGGCCAGCGGGCGGAGCTTCCTCAAGGATCGGCTGGGCGAGCCCGTCTTCGCGCCGGGCGTCATGGTCACGGACGATCCCCTGCGCCCGCGGGGCCTCGCCTCGCGGCCGTTCGACGGCGAGGGCATCGGCGGCGCCACGCGTCGGCTGATCGATGGCGGGATCTTGACGGGCTGGCTGCTCGATCTCGCCACCGGCCGTCGGCTGGGCATGGCGAGCACCGGGCACGCCAGCCGCTCCGGCGCCGCGCTCGGCGGGCCGTCCGCGACCAACCTGACCCTGGCCGCCGGCAGCCTCTCACCGGAGGCGCTGATCGCGGACATCGCGCAGGGCTTCTACGTCACCGAGCTGATGGGCATGGGGGTCAACACGGTCACGGGCGACTACAGCCGAGGGGCCTCGGGCTTCTGGATCGAGCGCGGGCGGATCACCCATCCGGTGAGCGAGGTCACCGTCGCAGGCAACCTCGCGCAGATGTTCAAGGCGCTCACGCCGGCGTCGGACCTCGAGATCCGCGGCAGCACCGACGCGCCCACCGTCCGGATCGACGGCCTCACGGTGGCCGGCACGTGAGCGATCCCGGCGCGGCGGAGATCGGCCGGGCGCGCGCCGCGGTCCTGGAGGCCGGGCGGATCGCCATGCGCTGGTTCCGCCGGCCGCACGGGAAATGGGAGAAGGGCCCGGGGCAGGTGGTGACGGAAGCCGACCTCGCCGTCGACCGCTTCCTGCACGCCGAGCTGGTCGGCGACAGCGCCGCCGGCTGGCTGTCGGAGGAGACCGAGGACGACCGGCGCCGCCTCGCCGCGCGGGAGGTCTGGGTCGTCGACCCGATCGACGGGACCCGCTCCTTCGTCGACGGAGTGGCCGAGTTCACGATCAGCGTGGCCCTGCTGCGCGAGAACCGGCCGGTGCTCGGCTTCGTCTACAATCCGGCGACCGAGGAGATGTTCGAGGGCGTGCGCGGGCGCGGTGCCGTGCTCAACGGCACGCCGATGCGGACGAGCGCGGTCGCCGACCTCGACGACGCGCACATCGTGGCGAGCCGGTTCGAGAGCCGGCGGCGCAACTTCGCGGCGCTGGTGCCGACCGCCGCGCTGAGCTCGCTGGGCTCGCTCGCCTACAAGCTGGCCCTGGTCGCGGCCGGTCGCTACGATGGCTATCTGTCCTGGCGCCGGACCCACGACTGGGACATCGCGGCGGCCGTGCTGCTGGTCGAGGAGGCCGGCGGCCGGATCACCGACGCGGGCGGGCGCCCGCTCACCCTCAACCGGCCCGAGCCGATCCATCCGGGCATCCTGGCCGCGGGCACCGCACTGTTCCCTGCCCTGCTCGCCGCCACCGAGCACGCCAACGCCGCCTACCGGGCCGACCGCCGAGCCAGGGGCATGGCCGAGTGACCGGCAGAGCGCTTCTCGACCACTCCTTGCTCTGCTAGCAGCGATGGCGCCGTCGCGACCGGGCGGCCAAGGGAGACTCCGACGACATGCCGAACATCGATTCCGCGCGACTGTTTGATCTCGTGGTGCTGACCGCGCGGGCGATGGGCAGCAATCCGGAGGAGGCGCAGGACGCGGCGGAGCATCTGGTCGCCGCCAATCTCGCCGGCCACGACAGCCACGGCGTCGGGATGCTGCCGGACTATGTGCGCCTGCTGCATGCGGGCCTGCTGGTGCCGAACCAGACGCTCGAGACGGTGGTCGACCGCGGGGCGGTGCTGGTGCTCGACGCCAGACGCGGCTTCGGCCAGGCCATGGCCAAGGAGGCGATGCGGCGCGGGATCGCCAGGGCGCGCGAGCTGGGCTCGGTCACGGTCGCCCTGCGCAACAGCGCGCATATCGGGCGGATCGGCCACTGGGCGGAGCAATGCGCCAAGGCCGGCATGATCTCGGTCCACTTCGTCAACGTGGCCGACCACCTGCCGCTGCAGGCGCCCTATGGCTGCAGCGATTCCCGGCTCGGCACCAACCCCTTCGCGGTGGGCGTCCCGGGCTCGGATGGCGAGCCCATCTACGTTCTGGACATGGCGACCAGCGCCATCGCCTTCGGCAAGGCCCGGGTCGCCCGCAACAAGGGCGTGCCGGTGCCGGAGGGCGTGCTCATCGACGAGCACGGCCGGCCGACCACCGACCCCACGACCTATGTCGACACCAAGCGCGGGGCACTGCTGGCCTTCGGCGGTCACAAGGGCTCGGGGCTCGCCATCCTGTGCGAGGTGCTGGGTGCCGCGGTCACCGGCGGGTCGACGATCGCGCCGCACCACGAGCGCCACGAAGGCATCCTGAACAGCATGCTCAGCTTCATCGTCGATCCGGCGGCGTTGGGCAGCGCCGCGCGCATCGCGGACGAGGCGCGCGCGATCGCCGACTGGGTGAAGGCCTCGCCGCCGGCACCCGGCTTCTCCGAGATCCTGATGCCGGGCGAGCCGGAGCAGCGGGCCCGCGAGCGGCGTCTGGCCGAGGGCGTGCCGATCGACGACAAGAGCCTCGCCGACATCCTGGCGGCGATCGCCAGCCTGGGCGTCGCCCAGGCCGAGATCGACCGGGCGCTCGGCCGCTGACGGGACGATGGAGTGCGTCGACTGCGTCGTGATCGGGGCCGGCGTGGTCGGCCTCGCCTGTGCGCGCCGACTGGCGATGGCGGGGCTCGAGGTGATCGTGCTGGAGCGCGCCGACGCCATCGGCACCGAGACCAGCTCGCGCAACAGCGAGGTGATCCACGCCGGCGTCTACTATGCCAAGGGCAGCCGCAAGGCGCGGCACTGCATCGCCGGCAAGCAGTTCCTGTACCGGTACTGCGGAGCGCGCGGCATCCCGCACAACCGCTGCGGCAAGCTGATCGTCGCCACGGATGAGGCCCAGCGCGCGACGCTGGAGACGATCCGAGCCAATGCCGCAGGCCTCGGCATGCCGGACCTCGAGCCCTGGAGCGCCGACCGGGCGAAGGCGCTGGAGCCCGCACTGCGCTGCACCGGCGCGCTCTGGTCGCCCACGACCGGGGTGATCGACAGCCACGGGCTGATGCTCGCCTACCAGGCCGATGCCGAAGCGCACGGTGCGGTGGTGGCGCTGGAGACCACGGTCGAGAGCGCCACGGCCGACGCGGGCGAGCTGATCCTGGAGGTCGGTGGCGGTGCGCCGATGCGCCTGCGCGCCGGCCGCGTCATCAACAGCGCCGGGCTGCATGCGCCGGCCCTGGCGACTCGGTTCAAAGGGCGCGGCGGGCCGCCGCCGCCGACGCCTTACCTGTGCAAGGGCAACTATTACGGGCTGGTCGGGCGGTCGCCCTTCTCGCGGCTGATCTATCCCGTGCCGGAGCAGGCCGGCCTCGGCGTCCATGTGACCATCGATCTGGCCGGCCGCTGCCGTTTCGGTCCCGACACGGAGTGGGTCGACGAGATCGGCTACGCGGTCGATCCCGCACGCGCGGAGGTGTTCTACGCCGCAGTCCGATCCTACTGGCCGGATCTGGCCGACGGCGCGCTGGTTCCCGATTATTCCGGCATCAGGCCGAAGCTCGGCCCGGCCGGCACGCCCGGCCACGACTTCCAGGTGATCGGCCCGGCAACGCACGGGCTGCCCGGGCTGGTCGAGCTGTTCGGGATCGAGAGCCCAGGCCTGACCGCGTCCTGGCCGCTCGCCTGCGAGGTCGGCCGGCTGCTCGGTCTTCCCGAGCTGCCCGACGAGCTCGCCTGACGGCTCACGGCCCGATGGCGAGCGCGAGCTCGGCCGGCTGCTGCAGCAGGAAGCTGAATCCGAACAGGACAAGATAGAGATAGACCGCGATCCGCGCCAACATGGCTCTGCCCGAAGGGCTCCTGGCCCACTTGGTCTTGATCGCACACCGCCCGTTAACATGATGTGACCGACACCACAGGGAGACGCCGCCATGCCGTTCGCCATCCTCGCCTACGACCGGCCCGATGCCGGGTCGCTGCGCGCCGACAACCGGCCGGAGCATCTCGAGCATCTCGACCGGTACGCGGCGAAGCTGCTGGCCGGCGGTGCCATCTTCGCCGATGACGGCAAGACGCCGATCGGCAGCCTGATCATCTTCGACAGCGAGGACCGGGCCGAGGTCGAGGCGTTCATGGCCGCCGATCCGTTCTCGAAGGTGAACCTGTTCTCGTCGATGACGATCCATCCCTGGCGCAAGGTCTTCCTCGCCGGCGCCCGTCACGCCTGAGCCCGCGCTTGCCTTTACGGAAATTGTCTATAGGAGTAGTCGTGAAATAACCGAGGAAAACAACATCCGCTATATGTTGTTTTCCTCGGTTGACATTCGACCCGTGTGGATTAGACCGCTGTCACGCTCGGGTCACAAAGCTGCGAAAGGCGCTCCTCATGCTCTCCCGACGGCTGGCGCTGGCTCTTGGTGCGTCTCTCACTCTCGCGGCCGGTCTGGCAGGTGCGCGGGCGGCCGAGGTGGACACGATCACGCTCGACTGGGCCTACTACAATCCCGTGAGCCTGGTCATGAAGCAGGAAGGCTGGCTCGAGCAGGAGCTGGCGGCAGACGGCATCGAGGTGCGCTGGGTCCAGAGCCTGGGCTCGAACAAGGCGCTCGAGTTCCTGAACGCCGGCAGCCTCGACTTCGGCTCTAGCGCCGGCGCCGCGGCGCTGCTCGCCAAGATCAACGGCAACCCGATCGAGTCGGTCTGGATCTACTCCAAGCCCGAATGGACCGCCCTGGTGACCCGACCCGACACCGGCATCGCCAAGGTCGAGGATCTGAAGGGCAAACGGATCGCGGTGACCAAGGGCACCGACCCCTTCATCTTCCTGCTGCGCGCGCTGTCGGCGCACGGCCTGACCGCGCAGGATGTCGACCTCGTCCTCCTGCAGCACGATCAGGGCCGGCTGGCGCTGGTGCGCGGCGACGTCGACGCCTGGGCCGGGCTCGACCCGATGATGGCCGATGTCGAGCTGTCCGAGGGCTACCCCCTGTTCTATCGCGACGCCGACGCCAACAGCTACGGTGTCTTGAACGTGCGCGAGGAGTTCGCGGTCGAGCATCCCGAGCTCGTCCAGCGGGTGCTGACCGTCTACGAGCGCGGCCGGCAGTGGGCGCTGGACAACCCCGAGGCGTTGGCCAAGCTGCTCGCCGAGGCCGCGAAGCTGCCGGAGCCGGTCGCCGCCAAGCAGCTCGAGCGCACCGGCTTCGTCGACCCGGTGCCAGGCGACGCCGAACGGGAGACCATCACCGCCGCCGGGACGGCGCTCCAGGGTGCAGGGATCATCAAGCCGGATGTCGACGTGGCGGCCGTGGTCGACAGCCTGCTGCAGCCCAGCTTCGCGACCGCCGTCATTCCGGGTCAATGAGAGCGGCGGCACCCGGGGTCCCGATCGGGGCGCCCTCGGCGCGTACGGCAGCCTGGCGGACGCCGTCGGTACCGGGGTGGATGATCGGGCTCGCCCTGCCCGTCGGCTTGGCGGTGATCTGGGAAGTCGCGGCCCGGCTGGGCCTGCTCCAGACCCGCCTCATGCCGCCGCCGTCCAAGGTGGCGGAGACGCTGGCCGAGCTGTGGCGGAGCGGCGAGCTGCTGCGCCACGTCGCGGCGACCGTGTGGCGCGTGGCCGCCGGGTTCGGCCTCGGGCTCGTCCTCGCGACGCTGCTCGGCGCGCTCACCGGCTTTTCGAGCCGGGCGCGCCGGCTCCTCGATCCGACCCTGCAGGCGCTCCGCGCGATCCCCTCGATCGCCTGGGTGCCGCTGTTCATCCTCTGGTTCGGGATCTTCGAGGCCTCGAAGGTGGCACTGATCGCGGTCGGCGCCTTCTTTCCGGTTTATCTCTCGCTGATGAGCGGCATCCAGGACGTTGATCGCAAGCTGGTCGAGGTCGGCCGCGTCTATCAATTCGGTCCGGTCGCGCTGATCCGGCGGATCCTGGTGCCGGCCGCCCTGCCCGCCTGGCTCACCGGCGTCCGCAGCGGCCTCGGGCTCGCCTGGATGTTCGTGATCGCGGCCGAGCTGATGGGCGCCTCGGAGGGCCTGGGCTATCTGCTGCTGGACGGCCAGATGGTCGGCAACGCGGCGCAGATCATGGCGGCGCTGGTCCTGTTCGCGATCCT
>JBFWWD010000288.1:0-7519 GCA_050246385.1 Geminicoccaceae bacterium | reverse complement strand
TCCGGCGAGTACGCGATGGTCAAGGCCGCCGGCGAGAAGGGCTGGCTGGACGCCGACGCCGCGATGATGGAGAGCCTGATCGCCTTCAAGCGCGCCGGCGCCGACGCCGTGCTGAGCTATGCCGCGCTGTGGGCGGCGGAGCGGCTGCGCGCAGGCGGCTAGCTCGTACCCTCCGCGCCGAACAGGTGGATCAG
Source organism: Geminicoccaceae bacterium (assembly GCA_050246385.1). Taxonomy (GTDB): domain Bacteria; phylum Pseudomonadota; class Alphaproteobacteria; order Geminicoccales; family Geminicoccaceae; genus Benzoatithermus. The sequence goes on along the minus strand of JBFWWD010000288.1, from coordinate 7,325 downwards.
GGCCCCTTGGACGGCGAACGCGCGGCCGTCGGGGCTGATGGCGAGACGGTGGCCGAAATTGGCATCGGCGGTGCTGGTCGCGGGGCGGACGGTACGGGCCAGCTCCCAGCCGCGGCTGCGGTCGTAGAGATAGGCGATGCCGCAGCGGTCGCCCGCGTCGCAGTCGGTGCGCGGCGCGCCGACCAGCAGCCAGCGGCCGTCGCCCGAGAGCGCGACCGTCTCGCCGTAATAGCCGGCCGAAGGGTCGGGCGGCGCCAGCGCGCGGTCGAAGGTGAACCCCTCGCCCTGCCGGCGGAACAGATGCACCGACTGGCTGCCGCCCACTGCCAGCCACGAGCCGTCGGCCGCGAGCGCCAGGCTGTTGGCGAACTCGGGCTGCTCGTCGGGCGCGGTGAGCTTCTGGAACGCCTCGGGCGCAGCGCTGCCGAGGCGATACAGCCACAAGGTGCCGATGCCGCCGGGCAGGCCGGTGCCGCCTGCCACGGCAAGGCTGCCGTCGGCGGTCAAGGCCACGGACTGGCCGAACTGGGCGAAACCGTCGTCGGACTCGGGCGGACGCAAGGTGGCGACGGAGCGCCACGCGCCCTGCTCGTGCTCGAACAGCTGGGCGATGCCACAGATTCGCGGCCCGCCCGCAGAGCGGCAACCGCGGTTGAGCGCACCGAGCAGCAGCCGGCCGCCGTCGCCCGAAAGTGCCACATTCGGCCCGGGCGGCGGAAAGCGCGAGCCGATGGCGCTGGAGATCGCGGCCGTGCCGGCCGGCGTCACGCCCGAGGCGCCGAGATCGAAGAGCGCGGCGCGCGCCTCGCTGAAATCGTACACCGCGAGCGTGCGGCCGTCGCCGGACAGGCGCGCGGTCAAGGCGGGACACGGTCCGGGTAGCGCGGCACCCGTGGCACGCTCGGTCCAGCCGCGACCAGCGCGCGACCAGACCTCCGGGGCGCCGCAATCCGCCCCGCCTGCCCCGATCGCGACGACCGAGCTGCCGCCCGCGGTGATGCCGCCGCCGACGAGCGACCGGCCGGCGGGAATGGTCTCCTCCGGCGTCCGTGCCGTGGGCGCTTGGCAGGCGCCAAGTGCCAGGAAAGACGCGATCGCCAGGAAATGCCGGGAAAGGCTGCGCCGCATCGGACACCTCGTTGAAGCCTGCCCGGAGCCTGGCCGGCTGGCCGGAACACCACTACAGGCCGAGCCAGCGCGCGATCGTGTCGATCTGGTCCGCCGCCATGAGTGCGGGCGCATGCCCGACGCCGGCGAAGGTCACGACCTCGATCTCCGGCCGGCGCCGCCGCATCTCGGCCAGGATGTCGCCGGTGAGCAGGGGACTGTCCGCGCCGTGCAGGACGAGCGTCGGGCAGGAGATGGCGTCCCAGGCGGGCCACAGATCGATCCCGCCCGCGGTGTCGGCCATGAACGGCGCACGGATCGCCGGATCGTAGTGCAGTTGCAGGCCCTCGGGCGTGCCACGGCTGCTGGTCCGGGCCATGGCCGCCCACTGCGCGTCGGTCAGCCTGCCGAAACCGGCATGGATCGTGCGCAGATGCGCCTCGACCTCACCGAGATCGCGGAACATGAGATCCAGCCCGAGATAGCTGCGGATGTGGGCGAGCGTGGCGCTGTCGACCGCCGGGCCGATGTCGTTGAGGACGAGCCGGTCGATCCGGCTGTCCGGCGCCGCTGCCAGGACCATGCCGATGATCCCCCCCATCGAGGTGCCGACCCAATCGACGCGGCCGAGGCCCAGCACGTCCATCAGCCGCGCCAGATGGGCCGCGTAGGTCTCGACCCGGTAGTTCTGCGGATCGGCGAGCCAGCTGCTGCGGCCGCGACCAGCGACGTCCACCGCGATCACGCGCGCGCCATGCCGCGCCAGCGCGGGCGCCAGCGCGTCGAAATCGTGGGCGTTGCGGGTCAGCCCGTGCACGCAGAGGATGGTCCGGCCGGCCGAGCCCGCGCCCCATTCCAGACAGCCGAGCGCAACGCCGTCGAAGTCGGGGCCGAGCGGGACGAGATGTTCTTGAGCCATGGACGCCCGTTAGCGGATCGAGCCTCCCGGCGGAAGCCCGCTCAGCGTTGGGCGCGCGCCACCACCTCGCCCCGGCCGCCGCCGACGGTCACCGGACGGTGTTTCAGCGTCTCGCGCCAGACCGTGTAGAGCCCGCTGGCCATCACCAGCGCCATGCCGACGAACAGCACGGGCGCCGGGTGGTCGCCGAACAGCATCGCGCCGAACAGCACGGCCCAGATCATCTGCGAGTACTGGAACGGTGCCACGACCACCGCCGACGCCTCGCGGGTCGCGAGCACCAGGCCCGCCTGGGCGCAACCCATGAGCAGGCCGGCGAGCGCCAGCAGGCTGAGCTCCTGCCACTGCGGCATCACGAAGGTCGCGGGCACCATGGGAGCGCTCGCCAGCATGATCGCCATGAAGACCGCGGCCAGGATCGAGGCACTGGTCTCGCGGCCACCGATGCGCCGCAGCGTGATCAGGGCAAGGGCGCCCAGGACGGCGGCGATGGCGGTGAAGAGATGGCCGAGGCCCACGGTGGCGAAGTCCGGCTGGATCATGACCAGCACGCCGGCGAAGCCGACGAGCTGTGCCGCCCAGCGCCGCCAGCCCACCTCCTCGCCGAGCAGGAAGGTCGAGAACGCGGTCACCAGGATCGGGGCCGCGAACAGGATGGCGTAGGCCTCCGCGAGCGGCAGCATCGCGAAGCCGCGCCAGGCGAGCAGGCCGCCGGTCGCAGTGAGGACGGCGCGCAACGCCACCAGCCGCCACCGCTGCGGCACGAGCGCCCGCAGGCCACCCTGCCCCAAAGTGAGCGCCAGCACCGGCAGCAGCGCGAAGAACGCGACCGAGAACGCGATCTGAAACACGGAGAAGCGCGCGCTCGCCAGCTTGATGATCGCGTCGGCGGTGGAAAAGCTGGCGTAGCTGAGCACGGCAAAGCCGACACCGCGCAGCGCCGTGCCACGTGGCAATGCCGTCTGGAAGGTGGACATCGTTCGCCCGCAGGTCAGGACCGCTGGCCCTTCGCCAGCAGTCCACATATATCGCAGCGCAGCATCGGATGACGTGCTATTCGCACATCACTGCTATGCAATCATGCCACACTGCTGGTCAGATGTCGGAGAACAGCTCCGTCGAAAGGTAACGCTCGGCATTGGACGCCACGATCGCGACCATGCGCTTGCCCGCCATCTCCGCACGAGCCCCGATCTCGAGTGCCGCCGCGATCGTGGCGCCGGACGAGATGCCGACCGGCAGCCCTTCCAGCGCCGCCGCCCGACGCGCCGTCGCGAATGCCGTCTCGTTGCCGATGCGGATCACCTCGTCGACGAGATCGAGATCGAGGATGGCCGGAACGAAGCCGGCGCCGATGCCCTGGATCTTGTGCGGACCCGGCTTGCCGCCGGAGAGGACCGCACTGTCCTCCGGCTCCACGGCGATGAACCGGATGTGCGCGTCCCGGTCGCGCAGAGCCTGGGCGCAGCCGGTGATGGTACCTCCGGTGCCGATGCCGGCGACGATCGCGTCCACCCTGCCGCCGGTGTCACGCCAGATCTCCTCGGCGGTGGTGCGGCGATGAATGGCCGGGTTCGCCGGATTCTCGAACTGCTGGAGCATGATCGCATGCGGGTGCTCGGCGAGCAGGCGGTCGGCCGCGCGCAGCGCACCGTGCATGCCCTGCGCGGCGGGGGTGAGCTCGAGCTCGGCGCCGAGGAGCTTGAGCATCTTGCCCCGTTCCACCGACATGCTCTCGGGCATGGTCAGGATCAGCCGGTAGCCCTTGGCGGCACAGACGACGGCGAGCGCGATGCCGGTATTGCCCGAGGTCGGCTCGACGATGATGGTGTCGGGCCCGATCTTGCCCGAGCGCTCGGCGGCCTCGACCATGGCAAGCGCGATGCGGTCCTTGACCGAGGACAGCGGGTTGAAGAACTCGAGCTTGACCAGGATCTCGGCGTGGCAGCCGGCTTCCGCGGGCAGGCGGTTCAGCCGCACCAGCGGTGTGTTGCCGATGGCCTCGCAGATCGTGTCGAGAATCCGTCCTTGCGGTAGGCTGGTATCGTTTGCATCCATCGGCTCATCCATGATCCGCCGTCAGTTCGCGCGGCGGGTGCGGCAGCTTCGGCATGATCTGAAGGGTGGTCAGATCACGAAATCGAAGCTGCGGCGACCCTCGCTCTCGACGGACTGCTGCTCCGCCTGCCGGCACAGATCCTCGATCGAGACCGCCTCCAGACGTGTCATCAGATCGCTCTCCAACTCCTCCCAGAACGGGCCGATCACCTTTGTTCCCAGCAGGGACTCCGATGTCGGGCCATCCTCGCCGACCGGCTCCTCCAGACCCTGCACCACCCGGACCACCTCGGCCACGCTGATCCGCCGCCGCTCGCGGGCGAGTCGATAGCCGCCGCGCGGCCCGCGCACGCCCTTGAGCACGGCCGCCCGCACGAGTTGCTGCAGCACCTGCTCGAGATAGCGCCGGGGTAGGCCGAGCCGCCGCGCGATATCCTGGCTCTGCACGGGCTCGGAACCACCATGATAGGCGATGTCGACCACCGCCTCCAGCGCCAGTGCCAGCTTCTTCGATGGCCTCAGCATCGGTGTCGGCTCCTCATTTCCTCACTCTCAGCGGCCCGTCGAGCCGAACCCGCCGCCGCCGCGATCCGTCTCGCTCAGGCGGTCGGAACCCTCGGCCCAGGCGATCCGTGTCACGGGTGCGACGACCAGCTGTGCGATGCGCGCGCCACGCTCGACGACGAATGGCTGGGTGCCGAGATTGACCAGAACGACCGCGACCTCGCCGCGATAGTCGGCGTCGATCGTGCCCGGCGCGTTGAGCACCGTCACGCCGTGCCGCAGGGCGAGACCCGATCTCGGCCGCACCTGCGCCTCGAACCCATCCGGCAGGCCGAGGCGGATGCCGGTGGGGATGAGCGCACGCGCCCCCGGCGCCAGCTCGACCGGCTCGGGCACGGCCGCCTGCAGATCCAGCCCGGCCGCACCGGCCGACGCGTAGCTCGGCAGCGGCAGGCTCGTCGCGTGCGGCAGCCGCTCGACAGCAATCCGCAGCTCAATCACGGGCGCCGTTCCCCGCACAGGGCGCCGCCGATCCGGTCGGCGAGCCGCTGCGCCACCGAGCGCTTGTCCAGCTCCGGCCAGTCCTCCGCCGGTCCCGGTCCGGTCAACAGCAGAATGCGGTTGCGCTCGCCGCCAAACACGCCGGACCCGGTCGAAACGTCGTTCGCCAGGATCCAGTCGCAGCCCTTGCGGGTGAGCTTGGCACGGGCCAGCCGCTCCAGATCCCCAGTCTCGGCGGCGAAGCCGATCACCAGCTTCGGCCGTTGGCCGTGATGGGCGAGTGTCCCGAGGATATCCGGGTTCTCGACCAGCTCGATCGCGGGCGGGGCGGCACCCTCGCGCTTCTTGATCTTGCCGCCGCTCAACCCGGCCGGCCGCCAGTCGGCCACGGCGGCGGCGCACACCGCCACATCCGCCGGCAGCGCGGCCTCGACCGCGGCCAGCATCTCCCGAGCCGTCTCAATATGCTCGGTCCGCACCCCCGGTGGATCGGGCTCCGCGACTGGCCCGCTGACCAGGGTGACCTCGGCCCCGGCCTCGGCCAGTGCCCGGGCAATCGCGTGCCCCTGCCGGCCGGAGGAGTGATTGGACAGAAATCGCACGGGATCGAGCGGCTCGCGGGTAGGCCCGCTGGTGACGATCGCCCGAAGGCCGGCGAGCGGGCGGCTGGACGGATCCAGCCTGGCCTCGATGGCGGCCAGGATCTCGTGCGGCTCGGCCATGCGGCCCGAGCCCATCTCGCCGCAGGCCATGTCGCCCGGGTTCGGGCCGACGACCGCGACGCCGTCCGCGGCGAGACGGTCGAGATTCCGGCGCGTGGCGGCGTGAGCCCACATCTGCGGATTCATGGCCGGCGCGATCAGGACCGGCTTGTCGGAAGCGAGCAGCAGAGTCGTGGCCAGGTCGTCGGCGAGCCCGGCCGCCATCTTTGCCATCAGGTCGGCCGTGGCCGGCGCCACGACCACGAGATCGGCCTCGCGCGACAGCCGGATGTGGCCCATCTCGGCTTCGTCGGTCAGCGAGAACAGATCCTCATAAACCTTCTCGCCGGCAAGGCTCGCGACCGACAGCGGCGTCACGAACTGGCGGGCGGCGGCGGTCAGCACGCACCGGAACGCCAGCCCTCTCTCTCGGCCACGACGGATCAGCTCGAGGCATTTGTAGGCCGCGATCCCGCCGCCGATGATCAGAAGGATGCGCCTGGCGTTCGACACGGGCTGCCATCTCGCAGTTGTACGACGTACAACTGGGCTTTTTCCGTTCTCACACAAGGCCGGACGCCTGCTGGCTAGGGGAAGGCGCGCCCGATCAGCAGGCCCAGCAGCAGGGCGACGAGCGCGAGCAGCCAGAGCCGGGGCTCGCCTCTGCGGCTCCTGTCTGCCTTCTCGGGCCAGCGTCGCTCCAGCTCGTCGAGCAGCCGCTCATGGCGGACCACAAGGCTTGGGAGGGCCTGAAGCATGTCCATCCCTTCCGTCACCACGCGCCGGAGCTGAGCTTCGGGCCCGAGATTCTCCCGGATCCAGCCCTCGACCAGCGGCTGGGCCACCTGCCAGATGTTGACGTTCGGATTCAGCGCCCGCCCGACCCCCTCGGACACCGCCATCGTCTTCTGCAGGAGCACGAGCTGCGGCTGCTGCTCCATCTCGAACTGCTCCGCGACCGAGAGGAGCTGGCCGAGCAGGCGGCCGATCGAGATCTCGTTCAGCGGCAGGCCCAGAATCGGCTCGCCGATGGCGCGGCAGGCCTGCTGGAACTGCGTGCGATCCTGGTGCGGCGGCACATAGCCCGCCTCGAAGAACACCGCCGCTACCCGGGCATAGTCCCGGTCCAGGAAGCCTACGAGAATCTCGGCCAGCCGTCTCCGGGTCGGCAGGTCGAGACGGCCCATGATGCCGAAATCGAGCGCCACGATCCGCCCCTCGGCATCGATCAGCATGTTCCCGGGATGCATGTCGGCGTGGAAGAATCCGTCGCGGAACACCTGATTGAAGAAGACCACGGCCGACCGGGCCAGGATCGCATCGGGATCGAAGCCCGCCTCGATCAGGCGGGCGCGCTCGTCCGTCGGCAGTCCTGCCACCCGCTCGAAGGTGACCACGCGCCGCCCCGTCCGCCGCCAGTCCACCTGCGGCACCTTGAAGCCCTCGTCGTCGCGGCAGTTCTGACGGAACTCGGCCGCGGCCGCCGCCTCCAGGCGCAGGTCCATCTCGTTGCGGGTGGAGATCGGAAGAGCACA
>JBFWWD010000287.1:0-7538 GCA_050246385.1 Geminicoccaceae bacterium | reverse complement strand
GCCACTCGGCCCCCGCCTCAAGCTGCTGAAGGCTATCGCGGCGCTGCGGGCCGAGCTGTCCACCACGGGCGAGCCAAGACCGACCGCACGAGCCATACCGATAGCCGAGGGCAGGCAACGCGGACCTCACGTTCTTTTGCCACAAGAGGGCGAGCGGCGTCAGCTTACCGTACTGTTCTGCGATCTCGTCGGCTCGACCGAGCTCGCCGGTCGCCTGGACCCGGAGGACCTGCGCGAGGTCATTCGCGCCTACCAGGACGCGTGTGCCGGCGCGATCGCCCGTTTCGAGGGTCATGTCGCCAAGTTCATGGGCGATGGCGTGCTGGCCTATTTCGGCTTCCCGCGCGCGCATGAGGACGACGCCGAGCGCGCCGTGTGCGCCGGCCTGCAGGCGGTGCGCGCGGTCGATGCCCTGGCGCCGTGCGCCGGTGCGCCGCTCGCCGCCCGGGTCGGGATCGCGACCGGGCTGGTCGTGGTTGGCGATTTGGTCGGAGAGGGGGTGGCGCAGGAGCAATCGGTGATCGGCGAAACGCCAAATCTCGCCGCTCGCCTGCAGGCATTGGCCGAGCCGGGCGGCGTGGTCGTCGCCTCGAGCACGCGGCGGCTGCTGGAAGGCCTCTTCGAGTATGCAGACCTCGGCATCCACAACCTCAAGGGCTTCGCCGCCCCGGTCAGGGCATGGCGGGTGCTCGGCAGCAGCCGTGCGGAAGGCCGCTTCGAGGCGCGCCATGTTGCGGGGCTGACGCCGCTGGTCGGCCGCGAGCACGAGCTTGGCCTGCTGCTCGACCGCTGGCGGCAGGCCAAGGACGGTGAGGGCCAGGTGGTGCTGCTCGGCGGCGAGCCGGGGGTCGGCAAGTCCCGGCTGGTCCGCGCCTTGCGCGAGCGCCTGGCCGCCGAGGCGTACACGCCTTTGAGCCAGTTCTGCTCGCCCTACCACCAAGGCAGCACTCTCCACCCGATCATCGACCTGCTCGAGCGCGCGGCCGGGCTTGCGCGCGACGATCCGCCTGAGCGCCAGCTGGACAAGCTGGAGGCGGTGATCGCGCCGGCGGTCGGTGACGACTGCGACGCCACGGCGCCTCTGCTCGCGGACCTGCTGGCGATCTCGACCGGTGGCCGCTACCCGCCGCTGGCGCTCAGCCCCCAGCGACGCAAGGAGAAGACCTTGGCGGCGCTGCTCGCGCAGCTGGAGCGGCTCGCAGCGAGGCAGCCGACCCTGGCCCTCTACGAGGACGTGCACTGGGCCGATCCCACGACCCTCGAGCTGCTCGACTTGGTCGTGGACCGCGTGCCGAAAGCGCGGGTGCTCGTGGTGATCACCTTCCGGCCCGAGTTTCACCCGCCCTGGATCGGCTTCTCCCATGTCACCCTACTCACGCTCAACCGGCTCACCCAGCGCCAGATCCACGCCATGGTCGAGCGGGTGACCGGGGGCAAGCCGCTGCCGCCCGAGGTGCTGGGGCAGATCGTGGCGAAGACGGACGGGGTGCCTCTGTTTGTCGAGGAGCTGACCAAGACGGTGCTCGAGTCTGGCCTGCTCCAGGAGGACAGCGACCGGTACACCCTGGCCGGGCCGCTGCCGCCGTTGGCGATCCCGGCGACGTTGTACGATTCCTTGATGGCGCGGCTCGATCGCTTGGCGCCGGTCAGGGAGGTGGCCCAGATCGGGGCCGTGATCGGACGCGAGTTCGGTCAGGAGCTGCTTGCCGCGGTCGCGTCCCTGCCCGACGACGAACTCGCCCGCGCCCTGGGCGAGCTCGTGGGCTCCGAGCTGGTCTTCCGCCGTGGCTTGCCGCCGCATGCGGTCTACACCTTCAAGCACGCGCTGGTGCAGGACGCAGCCTATGCCAGCCTGCTACGCGGCAAGCGCCAGCAGCTGCACGGCCGCATCGCCGCCGTGCTGGAGGAGCGGTTCCCCGACAAGGTGCAGGACGCGCCCGAGCTGCTGGCCCGCCATTTCGCCGAGGCGGGCCTCGCGCCGCAGGCGGTCGTCTATCTCCAGAGGGCAGGCGAGCGGGCAACCGAGCGGTCGGCCTACGCGGAGGCGATCGGCCATCTGAAACAGGGGCTGACGCTGCTTCAGGCGCTGCCCGACAGCTCCGAGCGGGCGCTGCAGGAGCTGGATCTGAGACTGGCGCTCGGTGCCGCCTTGATGGCGTCGCGGGGCTATGCAGGTCCGGAGGTGGAAGCGACCTACCTGCGGGCGCGAGAGCTGTGCAACCAAGCGGGCGAGACGCCTCGGCTGTTCCCGGTGCTGCACGGCCTGTACCGCTTCCACCATGTCCGAGGAGAGCTGCAGGCAGCGCGTGAGGCTGGGGAGCATCTCTTTCGGCTCGCTCGGAGCCTGGGAGACCGGACTTTGTACGTGGAGGCCCACCGCGCGCTGGGCGTGCCGCTGTTCTGGCTGGGGGAAGTGTCCACAGCGCTGGAGCAGCTGGAGCAGGGCGCCGCCGCTTACGATGCGGCCCAACAACGACCCCACGCCTCCGTGTACGGGATCGACCCTGGCGTGGTCTGCCAGTCCTACGCGGCCCTGGCCTTGTGGCAGCTCGGGCGACCACGGCAGGCCCTGGACCGGAGCAACGGGGCGCTCGAGTTGGCCCGCGGTCTGTCCCACCCCCAGAGCTTGGCCCTCGCCCTGGTGTGGGGAGCTTGGTTGCGGCAGCTCCGCCGCGAGCCGCGGCCGGCGCGGCAGCATGCCGAGGCCGCGGTCGCGCTCTGTACCGAGCAGGGCTTCCCGCTCTGGCTCTCGATGGCCGTGATCCTGCGGGGCTGGGCGCTGGCCGAGGAAGACGACCAAGAGGAAGGCATCGCGCTGATGCGGCAGGGACTGGCCGACCTGCAGGCCACTGGCGCCGGGCTCTGGCAACCGTCATTCATCGCCTTGCTGGCTGAGGCGCACGGGACGGTCGGTAGGATCGCGGACGGGCTCGGGCTGCTGCACGAGGCTCTCACGATAGCATCCAGGAACAGTGAGCGCGTCCATGAAGCGGAGCTGCACCGTGTCCGGGGCGAGTTGCTGCGGCGCACCTGCGGGTCGGCGGACGAGGCCGGCGCGGAGGTTTGTTTCCGCGAGGCGCTCGCGGTCGCCCGCCGGCAGGAGGCGCGGTCGTTCGAGCTCCGCGCCGCGACCTCGCTGGCGCGCCTCATGGCCGACGATGGCCGCTACGCCGAGGCGTACCGTACCCTCGATCCTGTGCTCGCCCGTTTCAGCGAGGGCTTCAGCACCGCAGACCTGCAGGAAGCAAGAGTGCTCCTCGAGGGACTTGCGTCCTTGAGGCGCCGTCGGCAAGCAAACAGCGTCAGGTAGTTCAAGCTCGTGAGCCCAACTGAAGCAGGGCGTTGGTCCGATCGACAATGTTCCCTGGACGGGCCCGAGGCTCAGCGGCCCGGGGTGGGGATCGATGGTCGGGTGAGCCCCATTTCCTACACGCGGCGTTACCTCCGCCTATGCATGCGCCTGGTACTGCTCGCCGTGCTAGCGCTGAATCGTGCGGCTGCGGCGGATCAGGCCGATCCGCGGCTTGGCGAGTTGTTCGCGCGGCTTCGCGCCGCCGGCAGCGCTTCGGACGCCGTTGCGATGGAGACGGAGATCTGGCGCATCTGGGGCGAGATCACCGACCCTGACGCCCAAGCACTCTATGCACGGGGGACGGCGGCGATGGCTGCTGGTGATGGACGCACGGCGAGCGCAGCGTTCGATCTCCTGATCCAGCTCCAGCCCCGCTTCGCCGAGGCGTGGAACAAGCGGGCGACCTTACGCTACCTGGTCGGAGATGACGACGGTTCGATCGCGGACATCCGGCGGACCTTGGTGCTCGAGCCGCGCCATTTCGGGGCGCTGTCGGGCCTCGCCCTGATCCTGGATCGGCAAGGCCGCCCGGACGAAGCGGCCCAAAGCCTCAAGGCCGCACTCGCCATCAATCCATTTCTACCAAGCGGCCAGAAGCGTCTGCAGCTGCTTGAGAGGAAGGCGGCCGGTGAGCCGACATGAACCGCGATCGGATCGACGAGATCGTCGGGAAATCGTCGTCGCCCGAACCCTCGGCTCCCACCGCTGGGCCCGGCAGTGTGACTGTTCGCCATCAAGCAGACGCCAGGGCCGATTGGTGGAGCCGGGCGGGATCGAACCGCCGACATCCTGCTTGCAAAGCAGGCGCTCTCCCGCTGAGCTACGGCCCCCTGCGGGCGGCTATATGGCGCGGAAGCTGGCCGCAGGCAAGTCGTCCGTCAGCCGGCGGCGAGGGCGGCCAGGAAGGCGTCGAGCGCGCGGCGGCGATGGCTGATGGCGTGCTTCTCGGCCGCCGACATCTCGGCGAAAGTCCGCCCGTGCCCGTCCGGCACGAAGATCGGGTCGTAGCCGAAGCCGGCAGCGCCGCGGGGCCGGTCGATCAGGGCGCCGCTCACCCGGCCCTCGAAGAAGCGTTCGGCGGTGGGCTCGGCGAGGCAGAGCACCGCCACGAACTCGGCCCCCTTCGGAGCGGCGGCGAAGCTGCCGTGGCGGGCCGCCAAACCCTCCAGCACCTTGCGGATGGCGAGATCGAAGTCGCGGTCCGGCCCCGCCCAGCGCGCCGAATGGATGCCGGGCTCGCCGTCCAGCCCATGGACCACGATGCCGCTGTCGTCGGCCAGCGCCGGCAGACCGCTGGCCGCGGCGGCGGCCCGCGCCTTGAGCGCGGCGTTGGCGGCGAAGCTGTCGCCCGTCTCTTCGGGCTCGTCCAGCCCCAGCGCCGCGGCACCCACGACCGAGATCCCGTGCGGGGCGAGGAGATACTCGAACTCGCGCAGCTTGCCCGGATTGTGGCTGGCGACGAGCAGGCGCCCGCCGCCGATCACGCCAGCGCCCGCCGCTGCAGTTCGACCAGGGCGGCGATGCCGCCGGCGGCCAGCGTGCGCATGGTCTCGAACTGCTCGGGCGACACCGGCTGATCCTCGGCGGTGATCTGCACCTCGACGATGCCGCCCGAGGCCGACAGGACGAAGTTGCCGTCCGCCTGGGCGGTGCTGTCCTCGGCATAGTCGAGGTCGAGCACCGCCTCACCGCCCACGATCCCGCAGGACACCGCCGCCACCGGCTCGCGCAGCGGCAGCGCCGGCAAAGCACCGGCCGCGACCAGCTTCGCCAGCGCGCGATGCAGGGCGACATAGGCGCCGGTGATCGAGGCGGTGCGGGTGCCGCCGTCGGCCTGCAGCACGTCGCAGTCGATGATCACCTGGCGCTCGCCGAGCGCATCCAGGCGGGTGACCGCGCGCAGCGAACGGCCGATCAGGCGCTGGATCTCGTGCGTGCGGCCCGACTGCTTGCCGCGCGCCGCCTCGCGCGCGGTGCGGGTGTTGGTCGAGCGGGGCAGCATGCCGTACTCGGCCGTGACCCAGCCTTTGCCGGTGTTGCGCAGGAACGGCGGCACCCGCTCCTCGAGCGTGGCGGTGCACAGGACGTGGGTGTCGCCGAAGCGCACCATGCAGGAGCCTTCGGCGTGGCGGGTGGCATCGAGCTCCAGGCTCACCGCGCGTAGCTGGTCGGGGGCGCGGCCGGACGGGCGCATGGGTCTGTTCCCGGAATTGGCAGAGAAGCGGTCCTAGCCCAGCCGGGCCACGATCACAACGACGCTGCCTCATTCCGCCACGGCATCGGCCCTGGGCTGCATCGGCTCGGTCATCCCTTCGCGCCAGCCGGCGACAAGCTCCTCGGCGACCGCGGTCGGGCAGGCGAACAGCAGCGGGCTGGGCCGCGGGCCGAGCCGCCGGGTCGCGGCGCCGGGCGGCGCCTCGGGGTCGAACGGCAGCCGGTCGTCGACCGTGACCAGGTCCGTTCCGCTCACATCCAGGCGCGGCTGATGAAAGGCCTCCTCCAGCGAGCGGCCATGGTCGATCAGGAACGAGGCGATCTGCAGCACCGCCGGCAGGATGCGGCGGCCGCCTGAGGCGCCGAGGGCGAAGCGCCGGCGCGCACCGAGGCCGAGCATCGGGCACATGTTGGAGAGCGGCTGCGCGCCGGGGGCGAGCGAGTTGGCCCGGCCGGGGCGGGGATCGAACCACATGACGCCGTTGTTGAGCAGCAGGCCGGTGCGCGGCCCGAGCAGCTTGCTGCCGAAGGTGGAGAGCAGGGTCTGGGTCAGGGCGACCAGGTTCCCGTCGCGGTCGACCACGCTCAGATGCGAGGTGCAGGTGGCGGCGTCGGGCTCGAGCCGCTCGCGGTAGGCCTGGACCAGAGCGCGCGCATAGGCGGTGAAGGCGGGCTGGCCGGCGCCGGCGAGCGGGGCGTCCTCGAGCAGTGCCAGGCAGCGTGCGAGGCTGGCACCGGCGAACGGGCCGGGCATGGCGATCACCCTGTCGGACCGGTAGGAGGCGGACAGGGGCGCGAGGATGCGCGCACGGCAGGAGGCGAGATCGTCCGCGGCGAGCGGCACGCCGAGCTCGGCGCAGTCGGCGAGCAGACGCCGCGACAGCTCGCCCTCGTAGAAGCCGCGCGGGCCATCGGACGCCAGCTGACGCAAGGTGTCGGGCAATCCGCCGAGCGGAAGAGTCCAGCAATCGCCGGTCCAGGATGCCACCGGCGGCAGTCCGAGCGGCAGCCATTGCTCGGCGGCATGCGGATAGCGTCGCAGGTCGGCGGCGGCACCGGCGACCATCTGCGTGGCGTACCAGTCCACCTCGAAACCCTGTTCGGCCAGGGCGATCGCAGGCGCGACCAGCTCGCGGAAGGGCAGCGTTCCCCACCGCTCGTGCGCGACCCGCAGGGCATCGACGAGCCCGGGCACGGCCACCGCGAGCGGGCCGTGGAGATTGCGGTTCTCGACCACGGCCGGCCAGCCGAACAGGTCGCCGGCCGTGCCGCCCGCGAGCGGATAGGCACGGGGATCGAGGCGGCGCGGCGAGATCATCCCGCCATCGACGGCATGAACGCCACCGTCGGCGAGACGCAGGAGCATGCAGCCGCCCCCGCCGAGCCCGCTCATCCACGGCTCCAGCACACCGAGTGCGAGGGAGGTCGCCACCGCCGCATCGATCGCGTTGCCGCCGGCGCGGAGCACATCCGCGCCGATGCCGGCCGCCTCGGCATGCTGCGCCGCCACGACGCCACGAGCGCCGCGGACCGCGCGCTTGCCGATCTGCCAGCTGTCCGTTCGCATCCCCGCCTCCTCGAAGCGCGGGACTACCTTGCACGATCGGGCGGAGGCCACCACCTCCGCTTCCTAGGAAAGGCTCGGGCGACATGAAGAAGGGCTCCGTCGGCGCGATCCTCGGCGCAAGCCTCCTGGCGGGGTGCGTCACGGACGGCGGCGGTTTCGGCAACGGCGGGTCGGATATTCGATGGAGCGGGCCTGTCAGCCAGGATCCGTTCACCCGCTCGCCCTATGGCTTCGGCCCCGACCCGTTCGGCGGGTGGGGACGGCCTTCCGGCTCCGGCAGTCGCACCTTTCGGCCCAGACCGGGCGTGGTGTGCGATCGCGCCACCGAGACCTGCTACCGCGGTCGCGACATCGACGCGAGCGAGACCCGCGACGTGTTCGGCCGGAGCGCCGCGCGCGAGGTCG
>JBFWWD010000286.1:0-7594 GCA_050246385.1 Geminicoccaceae bacterium | reverse complement strand
GCCCCGACCGAGCCCGTCACCCGCCACCACCAGCCACGACCATCGCGCCCTCGGTGCCACGGATCCCCACGCCCCCGGCCGTCTCAAGCCGGTCGCCTCAGCCACCCAGGTGAATGATCCAGGCTAGGCGGGCGAGGCGACGGTCGAGCGTGCTGGTCATTGCTGGTGCTTCCTTCCGCCGGAAGGTAGGGGCGAGACGGAGATCAGTTGGCAGGGTGCCCCGGCGTCCAGCGTACCATAGCGCTTGATGAGCACCATGACGTCGGCGTCACAGCGCTCGATGCCTCCGGCGGAGAGCGTCGCATCGATAAGTGCGCGATCCTCGATATGCTTGGGCGCGATGCTGATGACGATGAACCGGCCATCGGCGATCTGCTCGGACAGGCGGTCGAGCCGGCGGTGCAGAGCGCGGGTCAAGCGGTCGCTCCAGCACAGATCATCACGAACAGGGTGCTCGGCAGCCGTGCGCCATGTTTGCCGTTCAGCTGTGCGATTTTCCGTTCGGCCTCGCCCTCATCGGCCGCCATGACGAAGCACGGAGCTAAGGGTTGTGCGGGCACGAGATCGCGCTCCAGCTGCTCGATGCGGCGGCTCAGGGTGTCGTTCATGACGCCCTCTGCACGGCAGTGAGCGCGGCCTCAATTTTCGCCTGCAGCTCTTCGGGCGTGGCTGCGGAGCGCGAGCCATCGCTGCCGTACCGACGTTCGTGCCAGAGCGCTCGGGCGCGTCGGTATGGCCAGCGCCAGCCTTCCTCGAGATCGAACCTACAGGTGACGTCCGGGCGGGCGTAGAAGGCTCTGAGCTTCGCCTCCTCCTCGTCAGCACGGGCAAGGGTCTGGCTGCCGGCAGCGCCGAGCGTGGCAGCTACCCACTCGATGGCGGCGAGCAGGTCGGCGTCGCTGAAGTGGGCCAGCGGCCCGGTCCCGATGCCCGTGCGGCGCTCGATGGTGCCGAGCCGGCGTTTCAGGGTTGCGGTCATTTCTGCCGCGTTTCCAGGGCCGCCAAGCGAGCTTCGAACTCATGCACCTCAACGGCCCTAAGATGTAGCTCGATCAGCCGGCCAAGCTCGCGCGCCTCGCCGGGTGCTATCTCGCCTGTGGCAACCGCCTCGATCAGCGCGGCGCTGGCCGTCACGGCGTCTTTTGGAGTTGCAACGGGCGGCAGGGCGACGCTCACCGGGCGCTCGCGCAGCACCGGCAGGAGGCGGTCCATACAGAGCTTCATAGCCAGTCCGTCGCCGGCCAGCGCCATCTCGACGGCTTTACGCGTCAGCGCCTCGCTCTCGCCGTCGAGCAGCTCCTGCATGGCCCTGGTGACTCGGTGGCGCGTGCCCTTCTGCTTGCCTGGATTGCCCGGCTGGAACGGACGGCCTCGCGTTACAGCGCGGGGAATGCGCGCCTCCGCGTCAGAAGGGCAGCGGGTCATTCAGCACCTCCTCGTCGCCGTGCTCGCGCAGGATCTCACTGGCGACCGCCAGTTCGATGACGATGGCAACTACGAACAGTCGATCGTCGGTTATGACTGGCCATCTGGCTGCAGCGTCAGCTCGGCGGGATCGTTCGCGAGGTCCGGGTTGGTGGCGCGCTGGCCGGCGGCGAGCAGGCGCTTGACCTCGCAGGCGCCCATCGCGTCGTCCCGCGCCGCCAGGCCGAGCCCGCGGGCGTGTGCCTTGAGCGTGGCCAGCGCGACACCGCGCGGCAGGGCTGCGGGTAGGTTTACAGCAGCAGCGTCGTGCCTGCCGCCTGCCGCTTCCACCCACTCACGCAAGACCGCGCGCCGAGTAGCCGCCAGACCCACGGAGCCGATGCGAGCGCACCAGGCGCGGTCGTCGGTCCATGGCGGGGCTGTCGCCACTGTCGCCACTGCGCTCTTCGGTGGTGGCGACAGCGGAATCCGGCGCCGTTGTTGGCTGTCGCCACCGTCGCCACCTGTCGCCACCGAATGTGATGTGTTGCCCGACAATGCCGGTCGCGCGGGCGGCAAGGGCGAAAAATGAGGAGAGCTACCAAAGTCGGTGGAGACAGTGGCGACTGTGGCGACACTTTCATCAAACCCTTGTGGTATCTGACTTTCGCCGTTGCGGGTGCTGTCGCCACCGGTCGTTTCCGTGGTGGCGACAGGTGGCGACAAACGACGGATCGCGGCCAGCGCATTGCTAAGCCTGGACGTCGTCATTCGCCGCTTCCGGATAGGAAGGCGCTACTGATGCAGAACAGCCGGGTTCTGCCGACACCCGGTACTCGGATCTCGCGGGTGAGGTGCTTGCCCGCCCCCGAAGTCATCCACTTGCGGGCAATCATCTCCTTGGCGAGAGCGTTGGCATCGAAGCCCTTGCAGACCTCGGCCCGCCATGCCTCCGGCAGAACATAGTATTCCCAGCTCTCGCCGCGGCCTTCAGACTCAAGGCGCCGAAACCCGGCACGATTAATGGTTCGCCGCAGCGATAGCTCGGTCTCGGGACTCACGATCGACTCGGATCGAGTATCCTTCGGCCACGCCTCCTCAAAGCGGCTCGTGCCGTGCAGCTCAAGAAAAGCCCGGACCTGCCGCAAGCCCGCGGTAATTTCCTCTGGTCCGCTGCCGCCGCGAACAGCCAGCCAGTCCGCGAAGCATCGAGCCGCAGCCTCAGACGCCTCGCCTGCCGACCAGGGGACAATCTCCAGTGCAGTCACCAGCTCGCCCGCTGCTGCCACGAGGGCGAAGCGGGCGGCGGCGCGGCCGACCTGTCCATCGGCGCGGGCGGGCAGGTTTGCGCTCAGCCACGACGTCATGCACTCGCGCAACGCGTCGGCCGTAGCAGCGGGGTCGTCGACGATGCTTCTCAGGAACGCTCGGGCGGCATGGCCCGAACTCGCTTCACCCGCGCGGCGCAGCTGGTCGGCAAGCTCGGCGCCGCTGCGGAAGTCATGCAGCGTGTCGAAGATACCGAGCCCCTTTCCGGCATCGGCGGGGATGTCGACAACCCGGACGGACTGGCCGGCGCGCGCTTGTCGTCCGCTCTCTGCGATCTTGTCGGCGAGGCTGATCTCGCCCGTGCTCAAGAACAGGATGCGCCACGTTGCGATGGAACGTGAGCCGCCGGATCGGGTTGCTCTGCTCTTCCCGGCGCCGTTGCCGAGCATGTATGCCATGGCATCGACCGCACGGCCGTCCGCCTGGCTCACCTCGTCGAGCAGGAGCAGCGTGTCGCAGGCGCCCGCGACCGTGGCCTCAACCGCATTGTCCGTGGTGCGCCAGCTGCCGAGCGGGCAGCCCCAAGCGGAGCGGGCAGCATGAAGGATCGAGGTCTTGCCGATGCTCGATCCGCCAAGGAAGTGGAACCCGCCCGATTCCTGGCCGACCAGATAGGTCAGTGGCCCAGCGAACGAGGTGGAGATGGCAAAGGCGAGGCGGCTGTTGCCCGCGGCCGGTGCCGCGACGAGCCGCTTCCAAGCGTTGAGGTCGCCGGCGACGGAGAGCTTTGGTGGTCGCGCGGTCTGCAGGACCACCGTCTCGCCACCTGGCCCGTATGTGACATCGGGAAGTACAAAGCGCGGTCCATGCCAGCCGATCCTGTCGACGCAGCGGACCCGGCGCCTGACCTTCCAGGTCGCGAGATAGATCTCCAGCTGCTCGCGTGCGACCTTGCCCGGCGCGAGAACGAAGCCGTGCCGGAGTAGCTCGCGCCGGTACTCCGCCCCGTCGCCGGCCATAGCGGCCATGGGCATGGCGATATGGTGAATGCGGCCATCAGCATCGTGGACCGCAAGATAGCGGCCCCATTCGCGGTTCTCGGCATCGCGCGTGTATCCGAGCACATCGAGCCGGGAGCCGAACCAATGCCAGCCCGGCACCGTCTCACCTGTCTCCGAGTCTTTGTCGGGCACACGAAAGTGCAGCCCCGGAAGCAGCTTGCCGGACTTGCGCCACTGCACCCGGAACGTGCCCTGTTCCTCACCGTCCGGGTCAAATGGTGATGCTTCCGCGAGCGCTGTCTCGATCGTCTCGACGGACCAGCCATCGGGCAGCGGGTCGGCAAGATCCCAGCCGTCCGGTGCACCATCGGGGACGACCACGATCCGCACGTCGGCGGCACCCGCATCTCGGGCGAGCTTGGCGACCTTCTGCGCAAAATCCATGCCCGGCTCATCGGCGTCGGGCCAGATGGTTACATGCCGACCGGCCAGCACTGACCAATCGGTGAAGTGTGGTGACTGCGCCCCGTTCATCGGCGACACGGGCACGAACTCAGGGAACAAGGCGCTGGCGGCGTCGGCGGTTTTTTCGCCCTCGACAACGAGAAGCGGCGCCTCGGGCCGATTCACAAGATCCGGCAGGCGATAAAGCGGGCGACCGGTCTCGCCGGCCCAGCCTTTCCAATGCCAGCCCAGCCGCGCAGGGCCGCCGCTGCGGGAGAGCGATCCATAGCGAAGTGGCCGGGTTTCCTTTCCGCCCGGCACCTCGAACCGGCAGATGTAGCCCTGGAGCAATCCGTTCGCACCGAGATACGGCCAACGGTGTGAGTACCGGCCGAGCCTGGGATGCCGCTCTGGCGGTTCCGACCTGTCTGGTGGGACCGCGGCCTCAAAGCGGTCCTCTGCATTGGCTTGAATGGCGACAGTTGAACCTGCTGGCGGCAGAGGATCGAAGGCGCCGTGGAGGTCCATCAGCGGACCCTGAGCATCTCGGCAAGGCGTCGCGCGGCTTCGGGCTGCGTAAGCCCGAATAGATAGGCCGCAAGGCTGATCGGATCGCCGCCTTTGTCGCCGGTGGCGAAGTCGGACCAGCGGCCGGTCGCAAGATTGATTTTGAACGAGCCCGGCCGGCGGTCCTGGCGGCGAGGATTGCGGACGACGTACTCGCGGCCCTGCCAGCGACCTTCTGGCAGCCAACGGTCAAGAAGCGCAGGCAGGGCCGGCAACGCGGCGGCGTTCACCCGCGCGAAATCAACGCTACCGGTCACGCCCGGCTCTCCGGGTGGAGCGACGGCGGGCCGGCAAACCCCATGGCGTCCAGCCGCAGGTCAGCTGCTGCCACGATCTCGTCGATGATCTGGATCAGGTGCGGATCGGCGACGCGCTCGGCATCGGCCAACCAAGGGTTCTCGCGGTGCTGCACGGACCTCCGGGTCGACCAAGTCGACGGGTAGTTCGCTCCGTAGAAAGCGCGCAGCAGCCGATCGATGGCATCGTCCCGCACGGGCAAAAGGAAACCACTCGCCGCCCAAGTCTCGGTCTCGATCACCGTGACGTAGGTGAAGCCCGAGTTGGTGGATGGCGTCAGTACCACGATGTGTCGGCGATCGAGCCAGCCGAAGCGCTCACGGACGGGGCGGACGAGATCGCGCATCCGAAAAAACGACACGCTGGCGTTTTCCCCGGCCCGATCCGCAGCGGCCATGTACCTCCGTGCCGTCCGCACGCTGATGGTCGGCATGCTCGCACGCAGCCAGGTCATCCATTGTCCATACGGCACAAGGCGCTTGGCCTCGATCAGCCGGTGGCCGGCTTCGATCGCATGCCGGATCGCGTCGGCTGTCGAACGCCGGCAGGCTGCATCCGCCTCGGCGATCTCGGCGGCGAGCATGGGCAGGCGATTGTTACCGGCCGCGCTCGTCGGACCGCTCCGCCGAGCCCAGCCAACCCGACGAGGAGCGCAGCTAGTCGCGGCGGCACTCGGCGACGACGCACGAGCCACGCTGCGGCCAATTCGTCTGCGTTCGGCTGCGGATGAGAAATCGAACAACGAGAGTTGCTGTGCTTCGGGCTACCGCCAGACAGCAAACGAACCGCAGCGCCACCCCCGGCAGGGCGGCGTTTGCATTTCGCCTCCATATCTATGCAATCCTGGCCGGCTGAGACGTCGAGCGGACCTTGCGCTCGGCTGCCCACGCATCGAGGTCGGCCGGGTCGTATACGACCGTGGCACCAAGCTTAGCGTAGCGAGGTCCGCCTCCATACGTACGCAGCTTGTTGAGCGTGCCGATACCAATGCCAAGATGAGCCGCTGCAGGGCCGATACGTAACCACCGTCGGGGCATTGAGGCTGCTTCGGTCGATCTGCCACAGGCGTAGGAGACTGTATTGGGACTCTCCAGAACGATCCATCGCGCTGTTGAACACGGCCGCGAATACAGCGCAATGCGACGGGGATTAGGTCGAGGGTTAGCCCCCTTTTTTCTCAAACCCGTTCAGGCGGAGCATATTCAGCAACAGTAGCTCGATGCGTTCCTTGAGCGCGTGGGACGGCTCGTTGAGATCAGCTCTTTGGCCGTTCACCGTGTGCCAATACGCTTCAAGGTCCTCAGGCGCGACATTATCGTTCTCACGAAAGCGCTTCCGCCAATCGGCAACTACATTGGCGCTGGCAGTCGCAACACGACCCATTTTGAAGGTGGTGCGGGAAAGGATTCTAGCAATATACGACTTGGCCTCATCATCATCTATACCCGACGCGATCAGGACCTCAAGGCAGCCGGCTGCACAAGCCTTCATATACCACTCGCGGCGCGACTGCCTTGCAACACGACGTGGTTTCGCCTTTCGAAAAAGATTTGGAGTGAACCCGCGATCGAGGTCTTCCAGCGCGATCATCGTTGCCGTCGGCACGACCGAGGCGCTCACACGGCTCCACATGTCCAGGCACCGTGCGAATCTTTGCAATTGAGAAAGCACTGCCATTACGGATTGTCTGTCGCCGTCGCGATACATATCCCCTGCCTCGTAGAGACGCTTTAGAAGATCAAGCGCGTCTTTTAGTACTACCTCGCCGTCGACGATCACCTGGGAGCCATCTGCCATTGCGATCGTGATAGGGCGCAGCATACGCATGGCCATTCGACGGTCGCGCTCGCGCTGGATAGCCCATTTAGGAATCATAACGATCTACACACGTTCGGCGACGCTGCTTGGCAGCCAACGGTTGCGAATGGAAGCCATTCCCGGCCGGCGACGTGCGGCCATACCTCCGAACCCTAGGCGCGCCGCATCGGCACTACCTGAGCAAGAGCCTTGCCATCGATCAGGCCCTGAAGGTGGGCACCCCACGCCGCAAGCGCTTCTCGCGCCTCGTCCTCGAAGCGGTGCCGTTGGTAGATGCCGACGATACCCGCGCGGCTGCCCGAAACATGCCCGAGCACGGCCTCGATCGTCTCCAGGCGCACGCCCAGGCGCTGCAGGCCCGTAGCAACGCTCCGGCGCAGGTCGTGTAGGCGCCAATCGGCGACGCCGGCCAGCGCGTCGAGCCTCGCCTTGCTGTGGCCGATGTTCGTAAACGGCTTCATGCCGTCGACGCTGACCGCGAACGCGCCCAGGTCCGGCAACTCGGCCAGAACGCGCTTGCCCAGCGGCGATAGAGGGACGATTCGGGCCACCTTGTTTTTGGAGCGGTCGGCGGCGAGGTGGATGGTGTCGTAAGCGATCTCGGCTCGGCGCAGGCCGAACACCTCCTCGCGGCGGGCGCCCGTGGCGATCAGCAGCCGGACTCCCACTGGACTGCACCCCTGGGGAGAGACGGGATAAATGGGGACAGGTCTCGATGAGGAGATCTGATGTCCAGTCGAGAGGCGCGAAGTTTCAGTCGGGAGTTCAAGCTGCGTGCGGTGCAGCGGATCGAG
>JBFWWD010000285.1:0-7607 GCA_050246385.1 Geminicoccaceae bacterium | reverse complement strand
TCCGGCGGGTTCTGGGGCGGCGTGGGTGAGCCGACGATCGCGGTCGCGGCACCGGCAGTGCTGAATGCGATCTTCGCCGCCACCGGCAAGCGGATCCGCCAGCTCCCGCTCAAGCACCACGATTTGTCCACCGCTTGACCGGTATCGTGCTGCACCGGGCCCGGATCGTCGCGAGCCTGATCGCCCTTGCCGCGACGGCGCTGCCGCCGCCCGGCGCGTCGAGCTGCTCGGGCTGCCACGCGGCGGCGCCGGGGACGAGCACGGCGGTCCCGCCGCTGCGCGGTCTCACCTCGGAGGAGATCGAGGCGGCATTGCTCGCCTACCGCTCCGGGGAGCGCGCGCCGACGGTCATGGACCGCATCGCCAAGGGGTTCTCGGATCAGGAGATCCGGGACCTCTCGGCTTGGTTCGGGCAGGGCGGATGAGCAGGAGCGGCCCGGATCGGCGGCGGTTCACCGCCGGCCTCGCGCTGTTGGGCGCCGCGGCGCTGGCCCGGCCGGCGCGCAGTCAGACGGTGGGGCGGGTGGTCGTGGTCGGCGGCGGCTTCGCCGGTGCCACCTGCGCGCGCACCCTGCGGGAGGGTGGCGCCGAGGTGACGCTCCTGGAGCCGCAGGCGACCTACACCGCCTGCCCGATGAGCAACGCCGTGATCGCCGGTCTGCACGGGATGGACGAGCAGCGCTTCGGCTATGAGGGCCTGCGACGTGCCGGCATCGACGTGCTCGCGCAGGCGGCCGTCGAGGCCGATGGCCGCGAGGTCGTCCTTGCGGACGGCAGCAGGCTCGCCTGCGACCGGGTGGTGCTGGCGCCGGGCATCGACCTCCGGTTCGACGCGCTGCCGGGCTACGACGAGGCCGCTGCCGAGATCATGCCGCACGCCTGGAAGGCCGGGCCGCAGACGGAGCTGCTGCGGCGGCAGCTCGAGGCGATGCCCGAGGGCGGCACGGTCGTCATCTCCGTCCCGGCGAACCCCTATCGCTGCCCGCCCGGGCCGTATGAGCGGGCGAGCCTGATCGCCTGGTATCTCAAGACCAACAAGCCGCGCGCGAAGCTGCTGATCCTCGACGGCAAGGACCGGTTCTCCAAGCAGGGCCTGTTCGAGGCGGCCTGGGCCGAGCTCTATCCCGGCCTGATCGAGTGGGTGCCGCTGTCGGCCGGCGGCAACGTGGTCGAGGTGGACGCTGAGAGTCGCACGCTGGTCACCGAGTTCGACCAGCACCGGGCCGACGTCGCCAACGTCATCCCGCCGCAGCGGGCCGGCGCCGTGGCGCTCGCCGCCGGCGTCGCCGACGCGAGCGGCTGGTGCCCGATCGACCCGGTCACCTTCGAATCCCGGCTGCGGCCGGGCATCCATGTCATCGGCGACGCCGCGATCGCCGGCGCCATGCCGAAATCGGCCTTTGCCGCCAACGCCCAGGCCAAGGTCTGCGCCGCGGCGGTCGTTGCCCTCCTGCGGGGCGAGGCGCCGCAGGAGCCGCGGCTGATCAACACCTGCTACAGTCTGGTGGCACCCGACTACGGCATCTCGGTCGCGGGCGTGTACCGGCCCGAGGGCGGTCTGCTCGCCGATATCGAGGGTGCTGGCGGCGTCAGCCCGAAGGACGTGCCGCCCGGATTCCGGGCCACGGAGGCGACCTATGCTCGGGCATGGTTCGACACGATCACGGCCGAGGTCTTTGGTTGAGGCAGCGCTCGGCATGTTGGCCGTCGCCGCGCTCTGGCCCGCTGCTGCCACGGGTGACACGCTGGCGCCCTACCGCCTCGTGGACGGCGGCATCCCGGAATCCCTCACCGGCGCACCGGGGGATCCCGCGCGGGGCCGTGCCCTCGTTGCCGACCGCCGCGTCGGGCTGTGCCTGCTGTGCCATTCCGGCCCGTTCCCCGAGGAGCCGTTGCAGGGCGAGCTGGCGCCCGACCTCACGGCGACCGGTGACCGCCTCTCCGCCGCCCAGCTCCGGCTGCGGCTGGTCGACAGCCGCAGTCTCGATGTCGGGAGCATTATGCCGTCCTATTATCGTGTCGACGGGTTGGAGCGTGTCGGCGAGGCTTGGCGAGGTCGGCCGATCCTGTCGGCCGGGCAGATCGAGGATGTCGTGGCCTTTCTCGTGACCTTGCGCAGCGGATAGGGGCATGGTGCGCAGATCCTTCCTCACGCGCCGCCTGCTGATCGGCGGCGGCACCGGCATTCTCGCCGTCACGCTCCTGCGGCCGGCGCTGGCCACGTCCGCCGAGATGGCGGCGGAGATCCGCGCGTTCGCAGGTGGTGCTCCGATCCTCCCGGGCAGGGTCCATCTCGACATTCCACCCCTGGTGGAGAACGGCAACGCGGTCCCCGCCACCGTCACGGTCGACAGCCCAATGACGCCGGCGGATCACGTCCGGAGCATCGCTTTGTTCAACGAGAAAAATCCGCAGCCCAACGTGGCCGTGTTCCATCTGGGTGCTCGGGCCGGCCGCGCCCAGGTCGGGACCCGCATGCGCCTCGCCGACTCCCAGACCATCACCGCCGTCGCCGAGCTGAGCGACGGCAGCTACTGGTCCGACACCGCGAAGGTGATCGTTACACTCGCCGCCTGCCTGGAGGGCTGAGCATGGCGCGCGCCCTGATCAAGCTGCCGGACACCGCCGCCCCCGGCGAGGTGATCGAGATCCGGGCGCTGATCCAGCATCCGATGGAGACCGGCTACCGGCCCGGCCCGAACGGGACCATCCTGCCGCGCGACATCATCCGGCGCTTCACCTGCGTCTATGACGGCGAGGTGGTGTTCAGCGCCGAGCTGCATCCGGCGATCGCCGCCAACCCGTTCCTGTCGTTCACCACCACCGCCACGCGGACCGGGCCGGTGAGCTTCACCTGGGAAGGCGACAGTGGCTTCTCCCACACCGAGACGGCGACGCTGACCGTCGCATGAAGGCCGCCGCCCGCGCCGCCGCGGTGGCGCTGCTGCTGCTGCCGGCAGCCACGGCCCAGCCGCAGCCGGCGGCACCGGACTATCTGGGCCCACAGACCCGCGCCATGCAGGAGGACGATTCGCTCAATCCGGGCATGTTGTGGGTGCTGGACGGCGAGGCGCTGTGGCAGGAGCCCGCCGGCGCCTCCGGCCGGTCCTGCGCCGACTGCCACGGTGCCGCGGAGCAGAGCATGCGCGGGGTCGCGACCCGCTATCCCGCCTTCGACGCCGGCGCGGATGCGCCCCTCACGCTCGACGGGCGTATCCAGCGCTGCCGCCGCGACCAGCAGGGTGCCGAACCCCTGCCGGCGGAGAGCGACGACCGGCTGGCGCTCCTGGCCTTCACGGCCCACCAGTCGCGCGGCCTGCCGGTCGCGGCTCCCGACGAGCGGCTGCGGCCCGCGCTGGAGCGCGGGCGCTCGCAGTACGAGCGCCGCCAGGGGCAGCTCGGCCTGTCCTGCGCCGACTGCCACGACCGTCATGTCGGGCAGCGGCTCGGCGGCAGCATGATCCCGCCGGCAAGCCCGACCGGCTACCCGCTCTATCGGCTCGAATGGCAGGCGCTCGGCTCGCTGCAGCGGCGGCTGCGCAACTGCATGATCGGCGTCCGCGCCGAGCCCTACGCCTACGACTCGGCGGAACATGCCGAGCTCGAGCTCTACCTGATGTCGCGCGCGCAGGGCCGGCCTCTGGAGACCCCCGGCGTCCGCCCCTGACTACGGCACCCAGCCGGGCAGTGCTGCCGCCTGCTTCACCCAGCTCGTGAACCCTGCCTCGTCGAGCGGCTCGTTCTCGCGGATGTCGAGGTAGCGCGCCTCCTTGTCCTTCGACTCGCCAGGAGGGAGGGGCTGCAGCGAGGTGCCGCGGAAGAACGCGACCTTGATGTACTTCGTGAAGCAGTGGAAGCTGAGGAACCAGCCCTGACCCTCGACGCCATAGAAGGGCGAGTTCCACCGCACGGCCTTCCGCACGCCGGGGACGGCCCGCACGATGAGCAGGTCGAGTTGGCGTCCCACCTCGCTCTTCCAGCCCGTCATGGCGGCGATGTAGGCTCGCACGGGCGCGTCCCCGTCGGCCTTCGCGATCTGAGGGTTGCCGCCCGCGAGCAGCTTCGGCTTCGTGTCGTCCGCGGGGTTCCTGCTTTGGGCGGCCCTGGCCGACTTCTTGGATGTCTCGCCGTCCACTACGTTCGCTCCGGCTGATCGGCTGAAGGTCGATGCTCCGCCGCATGGAATGGTAGGGCCGGCGACCCGGCCGGCCAGTGCGCGTGAGCCGTCACCAATCTCCGGAGACCTTGATGCCGCCCATCCGCCACGACGACGGCAGCCGCAGGCAGTCCTGGCAGGAGGTCGCGGAAGGCTTCCGCCGCATCCTGCCGGTGACTCTCTACGTCGTCCCGATGGGCCTCGCCTTCGGCGCCGCGGCGGTGCAGCAGGACCTGCCCGGGGCGCTGGCCATCCTCATGAGTGCGATCGTCTTCGCCGGGGCAGCGCAATTCGCCGGCCTGGATCTCTGGGCCGCGAGCCCAGCCCTGGTCCCGCTCCTGCTCATGACCTTCGCGGTCAACGCCCGGCACCTGCTGCTCGGCGCCTCCCTGGCGCCCTGGCTCAACAAGCTGCCGGCCCTGCGCCGCTACGGCACCGTCAGCCTGCTCAGCGACCCCAACTGGGCGCTCGTCACCCAGACCCAGGAGGAGGCGGGCTGCGGCGCCGACCCGGCCCGGCTCGCCAACCTGCTGCTCGGCTCGGGCATCGCTCTGTGGGTGACCTGGCTGATCGGCACCGCCGCCGGCGTCGCCCTCGGCGGCGACCTCGGCGATCTCTCGCGCTTCGGGCTCGACCTCCTGGCGCTCGTCCTGTTCGCGGCCGTGCTCACCGGCCTCTGGCGCAGCGTCAAGGAGGACCTGGTACCGTGGCTCGCCGCCGCCGCCGTAGCGCTCGTCGGCTCCTGGGTCCTGCCCGGCGGCTGGCACGTGCTCGCGGGCGCCCTCGCCGGCGGTGTGGTCGGGGTGCTGCGCCATGGCCGGTGACGCGCCGATGCTGGTGGCGATCCTGGGCATGGCACTCGTCACCTACATCACGCGCGCCGGCGGCGTGCTGCTGATGCGGTTCGTCCCCGTCACGCCCTGGGTCGAGACCTTCCTGCGCTACCTGTCGAGTTCGGTGCTGGTCGGGCTGGTCGCCCCGACGGTGCTCGCGAGCCGCGACCCGGCCACCTGGCTCGCGGTGGCGGTCGCCGTGCTGGTGATGGCCCGCACCCGCCAGCTCGTGGCCGCCATGCTCGCCGGCGTCGCGGCGGCGGCACTGGTCCGGCTCTACGGGCCGCTCTGATCAGCGGGCAACGGTACGCCACTGAGCTCGGCGCACCGGTCGAGCAGCGCCTCCTGCAGTTCCGCGCGCCGCGTCTCGGCCGCCGGCTCCCGCTCCTTCTGGTGGTAGAAGTAGCGGCCGCTGACGGCCGCGGCCGGATCGTCGCTGGCCGCGAGCCAGGCCTGCGTCACCGGGGCCGCCGCGAGATCGTCGGGAGCGCCCGGGCCGCCCATCCTGGTCGGCACCCAGCCCAGCTCGACCGCGTTGGAGCGGACGTCCGGCCAGCGCCGCGCCACCGCGAAGGCCAGCAGCGTGTCGAGGAACTTGCTCTCCGCATAGGCCTGGGAGCCGTTCCACGGCCGGCGCTGCCATTGCAGGTCGCCGAGGTCGGTCCGGCCGCCGCGATGCATCCCCGAGCTCAGATAGACCAGCCGGTCGGGCCGCTCGATCAGCGCCGTCAGCAGGTAGGGTGCGAGCACGTTGATGGCGAACAGGGCCGACAGCCCGTCCTCGGTCACCAGTCGACGTGTCTCGCGATAGCCGATCGCCACATTGTGGATCACCGCGTCATGCGGGCCGAGCGCGTTCACCTGCTCCGCCACGGAGCGCATGGCCGCAATCGTCGCGACGTCGCCGATCACCATGTCGCACTTGCCCGGCATCCGACTGGCCGCCGCCTCCGCGCGCGCCTCGTCGCGCGCGTGCAGGGTCACCGTGTGCCCGTCGGCAGCGAGCAATTGCCCGGCCATGAGCCCCAGCCCATCAGCCGAGCCGGTGATGAAGACGCGTGCCATGGGCACTCCTATCAGGGCGTGAGGGACGGCACGCGATCGTCGAACGGGTCCGCCCAGACGGTGTTGGGGACCACCGCGAACCAGCCCGGCCGGAGCGGATCGCGGTCATAGGGATAGCCACCGACCCGGCGGTAGTGTTCCGCCCAGCGCTCGACCCGGTCGCGGTCGAGCCGCACGCCGAGGCCCGGCGCCTCGGGCACGGCGATGGCACCGTCGCGGTAGGGGAGCTTGCCGCCCGCGATGATGTCGTCGACCAGGTGGTGATAGTGCGCGTCGCCGGCGAAGGTCAGGTTCGGCAATACCGCACCCAGATGGAGCATGGTGGCGAGCTGCACGCCCAGCTCGCCCGAGGAATGGACGGCTATCCCGGTCTGGAAGGTCTCGCACACCCCGGCCGCCTTGATGCAGGGCCGGATGCCGCCCCAGAAGGTGGTGTCCAGCAACACCACGTCGACCGCCGGGTCGCGCAGGTTGCTGGCGAGCTGCTCGAAGTTCACCACGACCGTGTTGGTGGCGGTCGGGACGCGGACCGCGGCGCGCACCTGGCGCATCCCGTTCAGGCCCCAGACCGGGTCCTCGTAATAGTCGTTGCGCAGATCCTCGATCGCCCGGCCGAAGCGGATCGCCTCCTCCAGCGGCAGGGCGGCGTTGGGGTCGTAGCGGAAGCTGTCGCCGGGGAGCGCCTCGGCGAGCGCCCGGTAGCAGGCGAGCTCGTAGCCGGGCGGGAACACGCCGCCCTTGAGCTTGTGGCTGGAAAAGCCGTGCTCGGCCTTGAGCGCCTTGGCATGGGCCACGAGCTGCTCGGCCGTGCGCACCTCGCCGGCACGCGCTGCATCGGCCGGGTGGCGGAAGAACAGGTAGGAGGCGAACGGCACCGCGTCGCGCAGCTTGCCGCCAAGCAGGGCATGGACCGGCACGTCCAGCGCCTGCCCCATGATGTCGAGGCAGGCGAACTCGAGCGCCGCCAGGAGCTGGGTGCGGTTGTTGTAGAGGCTTGCCGTCGGGTTCGCGATCTTGAACCGCAGCGCTTCCAGCGCGAACGGGTCGTGGCCGATCAGGTAGCCGGCGAGCCCCTTGAAGGCGAGCTCCGCACTCTCGCCGCCGCCGCCCATCTCGCCCAGGCCGGTGATGCCGGCATCGGTGTCGACCTCGACCAGCGTGCGCACGAACCGGCCCCAGTGGCAGCCATTGGCATGCCGCAGCGGCGCCTCGAGCGGCACCGCGACGGTGGTCGTGCGCAGGCCGGTGATCCTGATCCTGGGCGCCATCAGAGAGCCTCCGCGACAAAGGTGCAGGCGACCTCGAACCGCTCGCCGGGTTGCAGGACGCGCAGCCCGGGCATCCCCGGCAGATGGAACGCGTCGACGGGATGCGAGACCGGCTCGAGGCAGAAGAAGGTCGCGTCCCGGTCGGGCGAGTAGAGGATACAGGTGTCGAGCTCGGGGGTGGCGGTCACGGTCAGCCGCAGGCCGCGCTCGGGCCAGCTCACCCGTGCCGTGCCGGGCCAGCCCGAGAACGCGTTGTTGATCCAGGCGTCGGGCAAAGGGCGCTCT
>JBFWWD010000284.1:0-7612 GCA_050246385.1 Geminicoccaceae bacterium | reverse complement strand
TAGTCGCCGGTGTTGAAGTAGGCCTCGTGCGCGATGCTCGCCCCGGCCGAGGCCAGGAAGTCGTGCATCTGGCGGATGAACTCGGGATTGTCGCCGGCGCGGCCGACGCCCCACTCGCCGAAGGCGAGCTTCTTGCCCTTGGACTTGGCGAAAGCGAGCCAGGCGCGCAGGCCCCAGGGGCCGCCCATGTAGGTCTCGTTGCCGAAGCGGGCCTGGCCGTCGTCGTAGAAGCTGAGGCCGATGTTGGTGATCGGCGCGTCGGCCGGATAGATCGTGCGCACGTCGATCCGGCCCTTCTTGGCCATGAACCAGCCGATGCGCAGTCTTGGCGATCCAGCCTTCATCGCCTTCGCGACCCGCGTGAAGCAGGCTTTCCACTGCTCGGGCGATTTGCCGGCGGCGGTCCACGGGTACCAGTCGCCCGAGGCTTCCCAGCCCAGGCGGATCTCGGCGTCGCCCACGCCGTTGGCGGCCAGACGGCGGGCCACCTCGCGCTGCTCGTCGTCATACTCGCCCTTGGCGCAGGAGGCGAGATTGCCGCCCTGCGGAAAGAGCCCATGCCCGAAGGTGACGTTGGCGGACTTGGCCCGCAGCGTCCGTGGCTGGGTGCCGCTGACGTAGGAGTACATGCCCGACCAGCCGTTCTTCCAGTCGATCCAGCCGGAGACGACCGACATTGGCGTGCCACGCCAACTGGCGAAGGAGGTCGTGTAGCTGTTGTTGCGCACGCCGGACTTCCAGCCGGCTGCCTGTGAAGCTTGTGGTACGGTTCCGATCGCGAAGAATGCAACCGACAAGATGAAGATCAGGCCCGATCGGGACAGGGCCCGTAGAACAGCCGTTCGCATCCGGCAACAACTCCCCGCGTGCTGAGAGGACCGCTGAGTCGGACTACCGACGCTCACGCTCGGCGATTATTCCCGGGGATGTGATGGAATTAACCAGCTAATCGTCCGTCGAGGCGGTTCTGCTCGCCAGATCTGCGGCGATCGCTCGACTTCTCTGGCCTGGCGCGAGGCGGATTGTCGCGGCGTCAGCCGCCCTCGTAGCCCAGCAGGGTGGTCATCGGCACGCCGAGCCGCGACCGGCCCTTGAGGCCCATGAGCTCGATCAGGAACACCGCACCCGCGACGTCCGCACCGACCTTGCGGATCAGCTCGACCGCCGCCTGCGCGGTGCCGCCGGTGGCGAGCAGATCGTCGATCAGCACCACCCGGCTGCCCGGCGGGATCAGGCCCTCGGCGACCTGCAGCGTGTCGCTGCCATATTCGAGATCGTAGGCGTGGCTGACCACGGTGCCGGGCAGCTTGCCGACCTTGCGGACCATGGTGAAGCCGATGCCGAGCTGGTAGGCCACGGGTCCCGCGAAGATGAAGCCGCGCGATTCGATGGCGGCGAGCACGTCGGGCCGGTAGGCTCGCACCGCATCGGCCACGCGGTCGACGGTCTCCCGCCAGGCGGGGCCGTGCGCCAGCAGGGTCGAGATGTCGTAGAACAGGATGCCCGGCTTGGGAAAATCCGGGATCTGGCGAATGTGGGCCTTGAGATCCATGGCGCTTACTCCCCATCCCGCCGGCACGGCGAGAGATCGCACGGGCCGCCGCCCGCGCCAAGCGCTGGCGCGCCGCATGCTCCTGCTCGGCCTGCTGCTCGTGCCGCTGACGGCCCGGGCGCTCGACCCGGGCGAGCTGGTGATCGAGACGGCCACGGGCGCGCACCGGTTCACGATCGAGCTCGCGGCTACCCCGGGCGAGCGCTCGCGCGGCCTGATGTACCGGCAGAGCATGCAGCCCGACCATGGCATGCTGTTCGACTTCCAGGCCGAGCAGCCGGTGGCGTTCTGGATGAAGAACACGCCCCTGTCGCTCGACATGCTGTTCATCGACGGTAAAGGCCGCGTCGTGCAGATCGCCGAGGACACCGAGCCCTACTCGGAGGCGCCGATTCCCTCGCAGCAGCCGGTACGGGCCGTGCTGGAGCTGAACGCCGGGATCGCGCGCAAGCTGGGCATCACCCCCGGCGCCAGGGTCGACCATCCGATCTTCGGCACCGGCGACTGAAACTTGCGGATCGTGCGCTGGGGGAATACTCTGGCCAGAAGATCTGGTTAGGCTGGGCACGACAGTGATCGAGGTCGGAACATACGAGGCCAAAGCCCGATTGTCGGAGCTGATCGACAAGGCGGAGGCCGGCGAGATCGTCGTGATTACCCGGCACGGCAAGCCTGTTGTGCGGCTGGTGGCCGACAAGGAGGCCCGCAGAGCCAAAGTACGAGAAATCTTCGACTGGATGTTCTCAGAACGTATCAAGCGGCCCGGTGCAACCGTCGAGGAGATCCTGGAAATGAGGGACGAGGGTCGTCGCTTCTGATGGCCATCGTGATCGACGCCTCGATCGTCGGGGCGTGGGTATATCCGGACGAGAGCGATGGCATCGCGAATGCTGCAGCCAAGGTTCTGCAGGACGATGTGGGTCTGGTTCCAGGTCTGTTCTGGTTTGAGGTGCGCAACCTCCTGCTCGTCGGCGAGCGGCGCAAACGCATCTCGATCGAAGCCACAATGGCATTCTTGAGCAGGCTTGATCAGTTGCCGCTACTCGTCGACACGGGATGCGACAGCGGGCGCGTGATGGATCTGGCGAGACGCCGCAGCCTCACGGCCTACGACGCCGCCTATCTCGAGACAGCGGAACGTCATGGCGTCAAGCTCGCGACGCTGGACAGGAAGCTTGCGGCAGCCGCATCGGCGACGGGTGTCGACCTGCTCGGATAGTAAAAGCCAGCTCGGCCATGCCGAGCAGGCCGAGACCGGTCGCGAGGCCCGGCCCGTCCGGCGGCTCAGCCGCCCTCGGCCAACCGGGCGCGCCGCGCGCGTGTCGCCTCGGCGAGCACGGCTCCCGCCTCGTCCAGCTCGACGCCGTAGATCTCCGACGCGCGCTCGCGGCCGACCCAGCCCTCTCGGACATCATGCGCCACGCGCTCCGGGTCGCGCCGCCAGGGGGCGCCGTAGCCGCCGCCGCCGGAGGAGATCGAGACGATGGTCTGGCCGGGCACGAGCTCGACGCCGGCGCAGGCCGGCTGGGGCTCGAGACGGTCGTCCGGCTCGCGGCGGAAGGCGCGGACGGGACCACCGGGCAGACCGCCGCGCGCTCCCTGAGCGACGTTGACCATGCCGTCGGCGGTGTAGTGCACCTTCATCCGGCAGCCCGCGATCGGCCCGAACTCGACCCGGATGCCGGGGGCGCCGCGGAACTCGCCCGCCCCCTCGCTGTCGGTGACGAGGCGGCGCTCGTGGATGCGGATCGGGTGCTCGAGCTCGTCGACCTCGATCCCGTCGTGGCGGCACATGCCGGCATTGCCGACATGGATCAGGGTCAGCCAGCCGTCGGCGGTGGGCGCACCGGGGCCGCCGCTGAGGCCGAGATGGACCTGGTTGACGAAGCTGGCACCGTCGCGGCGCGGGTCGCTGCCGGAGATCACGCCGCCGGCCGGCGGGAAGATCGGCCCGCCCTCGGCCATGCCATAGCCCGGCGCCAGCTCGGCGATGGCGCGCTGCACCGGGCTGGAGACGCGGTCGGCGAGGTTGGTGGTCGCCACCGAGCAGGAGGCGGGGTGGCGGGGGATGCCGACCGTGCAGTTCTCGCGCAGCCGGATGCGCACGCGGCGGAAGCTGCCGGCATTGGCCGGGACGGTGTGGTCGCGCAGGGAGTTGAACACGCCGATCATGGCGTTGGCGAGCGAGGTCGCCTCGGTGAGGTTGAGGCCGCAGGGCTGGCAGTCGGGATTGTCGCGCAGGTCGATCGAGACCATCGCGTTCTCCGTGTCCACCTCGACCGCGACCTTGACCGGGATGCCCTCGGGCACGCCGGGGAAGGGGTCGTGGCAGGTGTCGGCGACACGGTGGCCCGGCTGCAGCCGGCGGATCGCCTCGACCATCCGGCGCTCGGAATAGTCGAACCAGGCTTCGGCGTGCTCATCCAACGCATCCCAGCCGACCTCTTCGGCCAGTGCGATCACCTCGCGCTCGCCGACCCGGGCCGAGCCGAGGGAGGCGAGATAGTCGCCCCACCACTGCTCGGGGATGCGGATCCGCGCCCGACACATGCGGATGATGTCCTCGACGTCCCGGTAGTCGCGCTGCACCCGCACGGCCGGGAAGATCAGCGCCCCCTCCTCGTAGACGTCCTTGGCGTCGCCGACATAGGTGGTCGGCTTGGAATTGCCGCAGTCGGCCTGATGCGCCTTGGTGAACACCCAGAAGCGCAGCCTGCCGGCCTCGTCGAGCACCGGCACCAGCAGGCAGTGGTCGGCCGCGTGCGAGTTGCCGTGGTAGGGCGAGTTGTGCAGGAAGGCGTCGCCGCGGCGCAGCTCCCGATGCGTCTCGCCGACATAGCGCGCGACCAGATCCGGCCCGTGGACCACGTGCGCCGGCAGGCTCTCGGCGGCCGCCAGCAGGCGGCAGTCGGCGGTGAGCAGCGCGCAGGAGAAGTCGTGGCCGGAGTTCAGCACGCCCGAGCGGGCGGTGCGGAACAGCGTGTTCGCCAT
Source organism: Geminicoccaceae bacterium (assembly GCA_050246385.1). GTDB lineage: Bacteria > Pseudomonadota > Alphaproteobacteria > Geminicoccales > Geminicoccaceae > Benzoatithermus. The sequence goes on along the minus strand of JBFWWD010000284.1, from coordinate 3,069 downwards.
CTTGCTGACGATGCTCTCGAAACGGCTGGCGAGGATCGCGAGCCGGGCTCCGGAAGCGGCCTGGGTCTGCATCGGCTCCTCCCTCACAGGCTGACCACGAGGCCGCCGCCGGCGCTGCGCCGTGCCACGGCGCCCGGGTCGACCACGACGGTGGTGAACGACGATTCGATGATGGCGGGGCCGGAGACGGCCTCCTCCGGCCGCATCGCCTCGAAGCGCCGGATCTCGGCCTCGACCCAGCCGGGGCCGCGGAACCAGGCGCGGCGGCGGCCGTGCCCGATGCCACCGTCGGCCGCGGCGGCGAGCCGCCCGGTGCCTTCCGCCCGCAGCGTGCAGCGGACCCGTGCGCGCCAGGTCACCATCTCGATCGGCGACTGCTCGTCGGCGATGGCGAAGATCTGCCGGTGCGTGGCGTGGAAGTCCTCGAGCAGGCCGTCGAGGTCGGCGGCACTTTCGAATCGGGACACGCGCAAGGGCACCTCGATCTCCCAGATCTGGTGCGGGTAGCGCGCCTCGACGAACAGCTCGACCGTCGAGGCCAGGGCGTCGCGGCCGGGGCCGTCGATGAAGGTGCGGCAGCGCCCTTCCAGCTCGGCCAGGACGGCGTTGGCCGCCTGGGCGTCGAAGCTGCCGCTCTTGACCACCAGCATCCGGCCGTAATCGGCGTGGAGGTCCGACATCAGCGCCCCGGCGGCGCTGAGCGCAGCACCGGTCTCGGGGATCAGCACGGCAGCGCAGCCGAGCCGGCGGCCGACAGCGACCGTGTTAAGCCCGGCCGCGCCCCCGCCGCCCACGAGCACGGCACTGCCCGGATCGATCCCCTGATTGACGGTGATCTCCTCGATGGCGCCGACCATCTTCTCGGTCGCCAGCTCGACCACGGCGTGCGCCGCCTCCTCCAGCCCCATGCCGAGGCGCTCGGCGACCTCGCCGCGCAGGGCGGTGCGCGCCGCCTCCACGTCCAGACGCATGGCCCCGCCCAGGAAGAAGTCGGGATCGAGCCAGCCGAGGATCAGGCAGCAGTCGGTCAGGGTCGGGCGCGTACCGCCCCGGCCGTAGCAGGCCGGACCCGGGGTCGAGCCCGCGCTCTGCGGGCCGACGCGCAGGAGCCCGCCACTGTCGACCCAGGCGATCGAGCCGCCGCCGGCGCCGATGCTGCGCACGTCGACCGAGGGGAAGCCGGTCATGTGGCCGCGAAAGGGCTGGCCCAGCCAGGTCTCGCGGGTCCAGGGGATGCGGCCTTGGCGGACCAGGCTGACGTCGTAGCTGGTGCCGCCGGTGTCGGCGACGATGGCGATCTCCGAGCCGGCGTCGCGGCGCGAGTAGAGGCGGCCCGCGACCGGTGCCATCGCCGGGCCCGAGTTGATGGCGTGGATCGGCGCCTCGGCAACCGCCGCGGCATCCATCACCCCGCCCTGCGAGGTCACCATCAGCAGGCGGCCGCGCAGCCCGGCCTCGCGCAGGCGCGCCTCCAGCCGGCTGAGATAGTCGTGCATCAACGGCTTGAGCGAGGCGTCGATGCAGGCCGAGGAGGCGCGCCGGTACTCGCGCAGGCCCGGGTTCAGCTCGTGCGAGAGGGTCACCGGCACGCCGGGCAGATGCCGTGCCAGCAGCTCACCGACGCGACGCTCGTGCGCCGGATTGGCGACCGACCACAGCAGGCACACGGCCACCGCCTCGACGCCGAGCTCGCGCAGCCGGCCGGCGATCGCGGTCACCGCGGCCTCGTCGAGCGCGCGGACCACGGTACCGTCGGAGCCGATCCGCTCCGGCACCTCGAAGGTCAGCGCCCGCGGCACATAGGGCTCGGGATAGGGGACGGTGAAGTTGAAGGTCTCGGTACGCCCGCCCTCGCGGATCACCAGGATGTCGGGATGGCCCTCGGTGGTGAGGAAGGCGGTCCTGGCCGTGTTGCCGGTCAGGATCGCGTTGATCGCCCGGGTGGTGCCGTGGATGAAGGTCTCGGTCCGGCCGAGGAAGGTTGCCTGGTCGATGCCGGCATCGGCCGACGCGAGGGTGAGCGCGTCGAGCACGCCGCGGACCGGATCGTCCGGCGTGGTCGACGCCTTGAACAGCTTCAGCCCGTCCTCCGTCTCGACGACGAGATCGGTGAAGGTCCCGCCGGTGTCGCAGGCAATCCGCATGCCGTTCCCTGAGCCTTGGTTGTGATTACGGTCAGATGAGGTCGCGGACGTGGGGCTCGCGCCCGTAGACCGAGACCAGGACGATGATCGCGACGCCGAGCGTGGCCTGCACGAGCGGCGGCTGCAAGCCGAGGCCGACCAGCACGGTGGTCAGCTCGATCAGGCAGATCGCACCGACCAGCGTGCCGAGATAGCCGCCGCGGCCGCCGATCAGCACCGTGCCGCCGATGACCACGGCCGCGATGGTCTGGAACAAATAGGGTGCGCCGACCGCGGCATAGGCCGAGCCCGAGAAACCCAGCCGCAGGATGCCCGCGAGAGCGGCGAAGCCGGCGCTGAGCGCGAAGGTGACGGTCCAGGTGCGGACCGGATTGACCAGGGCCAGCCGCGCCGCGCGCGGGTTGCTGCCGAGCGCGTAGAGCTGCCGTCCGTAGACCGTGCCCCAGAGCATCAGCACCACGAGCAGGGCGAGCAGGGCCGTGAACGGCACCAGCGGGGGCACCGGCAAGGGGCCGAAGCGGCCGCCGATCGAGACGAACTTCTGCACCCAGGACGGCGCGCCGCCGATGGGGAAGCCGCCGGTCCAGAGCTGCACCGCCCCCTGCAGCGCCGTGCCGATGCCCAGCGTGATGATCAGGGGGTGGACGGCGAGCACGGCGGACAGGACCCCGTTCAGGGCACCCACCGCCATCGCGGCCAGGATCACCCCCGGCAGGACCAGCGCGAACGGGATGCCCTGCGCATAGAGCTGGGCCGCGGCGACATTGGCGAAGCCGATCACGAACGGAATCGACAGGTCGATGCCGCCGAGCAGGATCGCCAGCGTCTGCCCGATCGAGGCGATGGCGAGCAGCGAGGCCAGCACCAGCATGGCCCGGATGCCGAAGGTGGTGCCGAAGCCCTTGATCAGCAGCATCCCGACGAC
>JBFWWD010000283.1:0-7627 GCA_050246385.1 Geminicoccaceae bacterium | reverse complement strand
CGCTGAGATGGCCGCACTGGGGCCCCTATCGCGGCCCGCTCGACCTGGACCTGCTGCGCCGCGCCCTCGACGGCACCCAGATCGACGGCAAGACCCTCACCTGGCTCGACAGCCACGCCTTCGCCGACGCCTGCAGGAGAGGGGAGGACAAGAAGAGCTAATCCTTTGGGCGAGAATCCATCGTTTGTGGCTGATGCCAGCTAATCCTAGCTTCAGATCACGAGATCAATCGAGGAGCCAAGCCATGACCGCCCTGACCCATGCCGCCGTTCGGCCCATCGTCCTGCCGTCGCTCGGCGGCATCATCGCCACGGTCGATCTGTGGCGGTCGCGGCGCAGCCAGCGGCGGGCGCTGCTGGCGCTGGACGAGGTCCGGCTCCACGACATCGGCCTCAGCCGGGCCGATGCCTGGGCCGAAGGCCACAAGCCGTTCTGGCGCGCCTAGGCACCGCCCGGTCGCCCGCCGGGACGCAAGAACCGGGCTGCCGCGGCAGCCCGCCGGGTTCACAACCGATCCGGCCATCCAGCGAAGGAGCCGAGTCATGATCGCCCTGCATCGCAACGTGCAGCACGCCGTCGCCCGTCCGAGCTTCGCTCGGTTCGTCGTCAGGATCGAGGACTGGCTCGAGCGGCGGCGGCAGCGGCGGGCCCTGCTGGCCCTGGACGACAAGCTGCTCAAGGATATCGGCCTCGCCCCGTCGGACGCCTGGCGGGAGGCGCACAAGCCTTTCTGGCGCGTGTGAGTGGGCTGGTCCGGGCCCGGGCGCCGGGCGGTGCCCGGGCCGCGGCGCCGCAAGCCGCGAGCATGGGCGCGCGCGAGTGGGCCATGCTCGCGGCGCTCTCTTTGCTGTGGGGCGGCTCGTTCTTCTTCGTCGCCGTCGCCTTGCATGCGTTCCCGCCGTTCACGCTGGTGGCGCTGCGCGTCGGCCTCGCCGCCCTCTGCCTGCTCGTCGTCCTGCGTCTGATCGGCCTGCGCCTGCCACGCGGCCGGGAGCCGTGGCTGGCCTTCGTCGGCATGGGCCTTCTCAACAACGCGCTCCCGTTCTCGCTCATCGTCTGGGGCCAGACCCAGATCGCGAGCGGCCTCGCCGCCATCCTGAACGCCACCTCGCCGCTCGCCACGGTGCTGGTCGCGCACCTCTGCACCCGAGACGAGCGACTGACCGCGAACCGGGTGGCGGGGGTGGTGATCGGCCTTCTGGGGGTGGGCGTGATGCTCGGCCCCGCCGCCCTGGCGGGTCCCGGCGGCCCGATGCTGGCCCAGCTCGCCTGCCTCGGTGCCGCCCTGTCCTATGCCTGCGCCAGCGTGTTCGGCCGCCGGTTCGCGCGGCTCGGGATCGCGCCGCTGCAAGGTGCCGCCGGCCAGCTGCTCGCCTCGAGCGCCATCCTGCTGCCGCAGGCGCTGCTGCTCGACCATCCCTGGCATCTCGCCCTGCCGGACCTGCGGGCCTGGGCGGCGGTGGCAGGGCTGGCGCTGCTGTCGACCGCGCTGGCCTACATCCTCTATTTCCGCCTGCTTCGTGCGGCGGGCGCGGTCAATCTCCAGCTGGTCACCTTCCTGATCCCGGTGAGCGCCATCCTCCTGGGCGTGCTGGTGCTGGGCGAGCGTCTGACCGCCCTGCAGCTCGCCGGCATGGCCCTGATCGCGGCGGGGCTGGCCGCGATCGACGGCCGGCTCATCCGCCTCGCCCGGGCCTCGGTGCGGCCGCCCGCCTGAGCCGGTCGCGCACCGCCTCTCCCAGCCCCTCGGCCGGGACCGGCATGACGGCGATCGCCTTGGCACCGCTGGCGTCGAGCTCGCGCAGCATGGCGAACAGGTTGCGCGCGGCCTCGGCCGGATCGCCGGCCTCGCTGAGATTGCGTCTTGCCACCCCGCCCGAAGGTGCATCCGGCCCGAAGGCGAGGAGGGCCTCGTCCGGTGTCACCTCGGTCGCGTCCAGCCGCACCGGCAGGCGGGGGGCATAATGGCTGGCGAGCTGGCCCGGGCTGCGCGGGCGGTCCGGGTCGGCCGCATCGGCCAAGGGGCCGAGCAGCCCCTCCAGCACCGTCCGGTCCTGGCCGCCGGGGCGCAGCAGCACCGGACGCGGCCCGCTGAGGTCGAGGACGGTGCTCTCCACGCCCACGGGACAGGCGCCACCGTCCAGCACCAGATCGACCCGGTCGCCGAGATCGGCCGCGACATGCGCGGCCGTGGTCGGGCTGACCAGGCCCGAGGGGTTGGCGCTGGGGGCGGCCACGGGCAGGGCCACCGCCCGGAGCAGGGCCTGCGCCACCGGATGCGCCGGCATCCGCACCGCCACGGTGTCGAGGCCCGCCGTGGCCAGCGGCGACACGCGCGAACCCGGCGCCCGCGGCAGCACCAGGCTCACCGGCCCGGGCCAGCAGGCGGCGGCCACCGCACGGGCGCGCCCGTCGAGCCGGGCCAGGGCCTCGGCTCCGGCGAGGTCGGCGATGTGGACGATCAGGGGATTGCGCGCCGGGCGGCCCTTGGCGGCGTAGATCCCGGCCACCGCGGCATCGATGGCGGCGACGCCGCCCAGCCCGTAGACGGTCTCGGTCGGGAAGGCGACGAGGCCGCCCCGGCGCAGGATCGCGGCGGCCTCGGCGATGGCGCCGGCGTCCGGCGCTCGGATCGGGCCCAGGCGATCAGCCCCGCCGGCGCACCAGCCCGGCTTCGGCAGCCACCGCGACCAGGGCGAGCTTCACGGCATCGCCCAGCAGGAACGGCAGCACGCCCAGGCTCACCGCCTTCGCCGGGCCGATCAGAGTCGCGAGCCAGGCAGCGCCGAGCAGATGGATCGAGACGATGCCGGCGAACAGGCCCAGCACCATCGTCAGCCAGTGGCGCGAGCGCTCGGCGGTCCAGCCGGCGATCGCCGCCGCGGCCACAAAGCCCAGCAGATAGCCGCCGGTCGGCCCGACCATGTAGGCGAGGCCGATGCCGCGCTCCGGCGTGCCGGCGAACACCGGCAGGCCCATGGCACCCTCGGCCAGGTAGAGCAGCAGCGTGCCGGCGGCGAGGCGCGGCCCGTAGGCGAGGCCGATCAGCAGCACCACGCCGGTCTGGAAGGTCATCGGCACGGGATAGAACGGCACCTGCACCTTGGCCGAGGCCCACAGCAGCAGGCTGCCGAACACCGCCAGCAGCACGGCGCGCAGGACACCCTGGCCGGTGGTGGCGGGCCAGAGGCGGTCGGCGAGGGTATGGTTCACGGACGGTGCGGACATGCGGGCTTCCGGGAGGCGAGGTGTCGCGGCTGGCGCCGGATCATAGGGGTGCCCCCTGCGCTGGCAAGCCCAAGGCCCGCCAGCCGATGTCGCGGCGGCAGAAGCCCCCCGGCCAGTCGATCCGGTCGACGGCGGCATAGGCCTTGTCGCGCGCCGCGGCGAGGGTGGGGCCGAGCCCGGTGACGTTCAGGACGCGTCCCCCCGCGGTCAGCAGGCGGCCCGCCTCGTCGCGCCGGGTGCCGGCATGGAACAGCAGCAGGTCCGGATCGCCGGCCAGTGCCTCCAGGCCGCGGATCTCGCTGCCGGTCGCGTGGCCGCCCGGATAGCCCGCGGCCGCGAGCACCACGGTCAGCGCGTGGACCGGCAGCCAGCGCAGGTCCATGTGCCCCAGCATGCCGTCGACCGCACCCAACAGGAGCTGGGCGAGATCGGTCATCAGCCGCGGCAGCACCACCTGGCATTCCGGGTCGCCGAAGCGGACATTGTACTCGATCAGCTTCGGGCCGGCCTCGGTCAGCATCAGCCCGGCATAGAGAAAGCCGGTGAACGGCGCGCCCTCGGCCGCCATGCCGGCGAGCGTCGGCCGGACGATCTCGGCCATGACCCGCTCGACCATGGCGGCGTCCAGCCGCGGGGCGGGGCTGTAGGCGCCCATGCCGCCGGTGTTGGGCCCCTGATCGCCGTCGAAGGCGCGCTTGTGGTCCTGGGCGGTGCCGATCTCCAGCGCCGTCGTCCCGTCGCACAGCGCGAACAGGCTCGCCTCCTCGCCTGCCAGGAACTCCTCGATCACCAAGGTGCCGTCACCGGCCTCGACCGCCGCCACCGCGTCCGCGACCTTCGTCGCGACCACGACACCCTTGCCGGCCGCGAGCCCGTCCGCCTTGACCACGATCGGGGCGCCCCGGGTTCGGACGTGCTCCAAGGCGGCCGCCCGCGCCTTCGGCCCGAAGGTATGGGAGGCGGCGGTCGGGATGCCGTGGCGGGCGCAGAACGCCTTGGTGAACGCCTTGGAGCCCTCCAGCCGCGCCGCCGCGGCGCCGGGGCCGAACGCCTTGATCCCCGCCGCCTGGAGCCGGTCGACCAGCCCCAGCACCAGGGGCAGCTCCGGCCCGACCACGACCAGGCCGACGCCTTCGGCCCGCGCCAGCGTGACGAGCCCGTCGAGGTCGTCGGCCTTGACCGGCAGGCAGCGCGCCAGCTCGGCGATGCCAGCATTGCCCGGCGCGCACAGCACCTCGTCGACCAGGGGCGAGGCGCCCAGCGTCCAGCAGAGCGCATGCTCGCGGCCGCCGCCGCCCACCACCAGGACCTTCATGCCGCCGGGTTCCTCCTGAAGCGCGCTCTACCGGCTCGTCGGCCCGGGGTCCAGGTCCGGTGCGGTCCCCCTGACCGCCCAGGCGCTGGCGGCGTAGGAGCGCGGGCCGTCCGGCTCGCCGTCGAGATAGGCGCGCCGGACATGCTCGCGCAGGCGCTCCCGGGCGGCGGGGTCCAGCCCGGCGACATAGGCCGCGGTCGGCCCCTGGCCGCCGAGGAACGGGCGCCAATAGTCCGCGAACTCCGCGAACTCCATCCGGACCGTCAGCAGCGTCTCGACGACGTCCCGGAAGCCGGCCGCGCGCCAGGCGGCGCCGAGCTCGCCCGGCCGGGTCATCGGCCGGACATAGTTGCGCGCGCGCAGCCGGTCGGCCTCCGGATCGAGCATCGCGGCGGTGTCGTAGAACAGCCGGTGCGCGACGAGGCCGCCGCGGGCGTCCCAGACCGTGGCGGCGGCGACCGCACCCGGGCGCGCCACCCGCCGGATCTCGGCGACCGCGGCCTCGCCGCGTGGCACGAAATGGAGCATGAGCAGGGAGAGGATGCGGTCGAAGCTGCCGTCCGCGAACGGCATGGCGCAGGCATCGCCGACCTGGAACCCGGCTCCCACGGTATCGGGCCGTGCCTGCGCGTGGGCGACATAGGCCGGCGAGAAGTCGAGCCCGGTCACCCTCGACTGCGGCGCGCGCCGCAGGATCGCCGCCGTCAGGCTGCCCGTCCCGCACCCCAGATCCAGGCAGTCGCCCGCGACCTCGCCGGCGAAGTCGAGGAACGGCTCGGCCAGCCGCCGGCTCCAGCGGCCCATCATCTGCTCGTAGGCGGCCCCGTCCGAGGCGGTGAAGGTCGAGGAGGCGGTCATGGAGCTCTCCCGCTGGGAGGGAGCGATACAGGCTCGCCGTGCGCCTCAGAGCTCATGCTTCGCGGGCCCGGGACGCGAGATCTCGAACGGTGTTGACGGCCTGGTTGGCTGCTGTGCCGTCTCGTCCAGATGCATCAGCGTCGTGATCAGGTCGGCCCGGCTGACGATGCCGACGAGCCGGCCGTCGCGCAGGACGGGGACGCGCTTGATCCCGTGCCGCTCGAGCAGGCGGGCGACCTCCGGCAGGGGTGTTCCCTCGTCGACGGTCACCACCTCGGCGGTCATCAAGCTCCGCACCTGGCGGTCGCCCGAGCGCAGATAGGCCAGGACCTCCGGCGAGAGACGCTCGCCCTCGGCGATCATCTCCAGCCACCAGGACTGCTTCTCGTCGCGGAGGACCTCGCCGCGCCGGACGAGATCGCCTTCGCTGACGATCCCGACCAGCTTGCCGGCGGAATCCGCCACCGGCACGGCGCTGATCCGATGCTGCAGGAGAAGCTTGGCCACGTCCCGCACCGACATGTCGGGGCTGGCGGTGACGGGCTGGCGTGTCATGACCTCGGCAGCGTTCATGCTCCACCTCCGCGCAGCTGTTTCCCGACCGGGCCAGGATTGCAGCATCTGTCTGCGCCCGGCATTGATCCGGGTCAAACCCACGCGACTGCGTCACGGTGCGTGAGCGCGCCGCACGCTGCATCGCGTGCCCGAGCGGAGGTGAGGCATGGCCGGTTCGCCGGCACCCGGTTGCGATCTGCACTCGACCGGGCGGGTCTCGCGACGGCGCTGGCTCTGCGGCTGCGCAGGGGCAGTGCTCCTGCCGGCCATCGCCACCGCCGAGGATGCCGTCGGCGGGATCAAGGCAGCCTATCGGCGCTATGTCGCGGCATTGACCGCCCGCGACGGTGCCGCGGCCGCCACCATGGTCACCGCCGCCAGCCTGGAGCGCGAGGAGCGGTTGCGCGAGCTCGCTCTCACGGCCGCAGCGGAGACCGTTGCCGCTCTGCCGCCCGCCGACCGGCTCGCGGTCCTGCGCCTGCGCCACGAGTTCACCGCCGCGGAGCTGGCGCCGCTCGATGGTGCCGACCTGGTCCGGATCGCCGTCGAGGAGGCCTGGACCAGTCCCAAGCCGCTCGCGGTGCTCACCGTCACCGGCGTCGAGCAGGACGGCGCCGTGGCGACGCTCCGGGTCGAGCGCGGCGGTGAGCCGGTTCCCGTCCGACTGGTCCTCGGGCGCGAGGCGGGGCGCTGGAAGCTCGACCTGGTCGAGCTCGCCCGCGGCTCGGACGCGGCGCTGGCCCGGACGATCGCCTTTCGCGCCGAACGCGCCAAGGTGCCGGCCGAGGAGGTGCTGCGCTGGATCGTCGAGGACAGCTCCGGGCATCTGGTCGACAAGGACCTGTCACGGCCGCTCCAGGGCGGCTAGGCCATCGCTCGTCATGCTGATCGCGGCGAGGTCGCCGTCGAAGGCCTTGCGCCCGAACGCCGCGGCGATGGCGGCGAGCTGACCCGCCTCCCGGGAATCGCCGCTGGCGCGGGTGGCCTGCAGCGCATGGAAGGCGATCGCGAAATGGCACAGGAGCGCCGTGAGCGCGGCCTGGGCCGCTTCGTGGTCGAGCCGGGCGGCGTCGGCCCCGAGCGCCCGCTGCACCTGCTGGCGCACGGCACGGGTCTGGCCGACCGTCGGATCGATGCCACGCGTCGCCGCCACCCAGACGACCATCAGGAGCGCCGTTGCCGCATCGACTAGGCTGGCACTCGACAGGCCGTAATAGGGGAACACCCAGGCGGTCACGCCGGCGAGATCGTGTCCCTCGAGGACGCGGCGGAACTCGTGTGCGCGCTCGGCATCGCCCAGGGCGAGCCCGTCCAGGAATCGCTGCCGCTCGGCCGCGGGCAGCGTGTCGTCCAGCCGCTCGGCCTGCGGCGGCTCTGGCCGCGATCGGCGTCCTGCCCGCAGCACGTGCCCGAGAAAGCCGGCCTTCAGCAAGGGTCGCAGCGCGGGCGAGACGGCCGCCAGCATGCCCGTCCACCGCTGCCGCCTGCTCAAGGCGGTCGCGGCGGGCATGCCGGCGCCGAGCGGGAGCGGGACCAGCGTGGAGGCCTGCTCCGCGGCCGGGCGCCTCACCCACTCGCCGGGCGCGCAGCCGACGAGCTGGGTGAAGATGCGGTGGAACTGGGCGGAGCTGCCGAAGCCGACGTCCAGGGCGGTGTTCAGGAGGTTGGTTC
>JBFWWD010000282.1:0-7682 GCA_050246385.1 Geminicoccaceae bacterium | reverse complement strand
ACCAGCCGGCGGGCGGCCCGGCGAGGTCGAACAGCAGGCGGATCGCGGCATAGACCGCGACCTTGGTCATCACGCCGCTCATCAGGGCGGAGACATGGCTCGGTGCCTCGGCATGAGCGGGCGGCAGCCAGGCATGCAGTGGCAGCAGACCCGCCTTGGAGCCGGTGCCGACCAGGGCCAAGGCGAGGACCAGGGTGGCTGAGAGGGTGCCGTGCTCGCGGTGGCGGATCGTGTCGAAGCCGTACGCCCCCTGCGGGCCGGCGAGCAGGCCGAAGCAGAGCAGCAGTGCTGCCGTACCGAGGCCGGCCATGATGAGGTAGAGATAGGCGGCGCTGCGCGCTTCCGCCTGCTCGTGGTCGGCGAGCACGAGCACCCAGGAGGTCAGCGACATGAACTCCCAGGCGAGCAGGAAGCTGAAGGCGTCGTCCGCCAGCAGGACGAGGTTCATGCCGGCGAGGAACGCCGGAAAGCAGGGGAGAATGCGGGCGGCCGCCGGGCCGTCGACCGCGTAGCCCAGGGCGTACAGGCTGGCCAGGGCCCCGGCCAGGTTGACGACGAGCATGAAGAACGCGCCGAGATGGTCGAGGCGGAACTGCGCCCCGAGCCACGGCAGGCCGAGCGGCAGGGCGATGTCGCTCCCGCCGGGAGCGCCCGTCACCAGTTGCGCCAGCGCCGTGGCGAGGGCGACCAGCGTGAGGACGAGGCACGCTGCGTAGACGGCCCGCGGCCGTTGGGGCCAGCGCCGCGCGGCGATCGCGGCAATGCCCACGGCGAGCAGGGCGAGCGCCAGGACCAGGGCGATGGTCGCGGCCGGCATCACGAGCACCCTCGCCTGGCCGCACACCTGCCATGGAAACGAGCGCCCTCCGACACGCCGCGCCGCCCTTCCCTTAGGCCTTCAGCCGGACGCCGCGGCCGCCCCGGTCGCTGGCGGCACCGGCGTTGATCAGCTCGACGCCGGCGGCGTCGAGAGCGCCGGTGAGTTTCATCAGCGAGTCGACATTTCCGCGGATGACGCCCTCGCTCGCCTCCATCCGCTGGATGGTTGGCACCGAGAGACCACAGGCGTCCGCCAGGGCCCGCTGGTCCATGCCGAGCAGCGCCCGTGCCGCTCGAAGCTGGGCCGCGGTGATCATGCTCAGCCAGCCAATCTTGATGCACCAGACATCATATACGATGCCTAGGGCATTTAAAGCTATGATTCAACAGTGGATTGCTAGTACACCGCTTCAATCCGGCGACATGCTTGGCAGCATGGGTGCATCGCTGGGTGCCCGGCCAAACCTGCGGTTCAAGCGCGAACCACGCGACCTGCTCGTTCAGCACGACACAGCGCGTCATTCTACCCTGGGAGGAGATCGGTCCCACGCGACCGCGCCCGCCGGGAACCTGTCGTCGCCGGTGTTAAGCTCCTGGAGGCAGACCACCTCCGGCTCGGCCAACTCGAGCCATCGCACCAGGACGGGAAGCCGGCCGGTGATGCCGTTGATGTTGAAGGTGGCGATCTTCATCGGCTCCAGTCAGATCTGCCCAATCGTGACCGGCCCCAGGGCATGCCCGCAACGCGATCAACGCCGGGCAATCGCGTACGCCGACTGCACAAATGGAAGGATCGCTGAGAGCTGTCACGCTGCCCGTCCATCCTTCCCTGGCGCGGGTCGCAGCCAGGTCGGCCGTGGTCGAGACGGCGTGATCGGGTCGCGCGGCGCCGGCGCGGGCGGCGGGGGCCGCGCCACCGCCGCCTCCACAACCACTTTCTCCAGCCACCTCTACCACACCTCAGCCGACAGCGGAGTTTTCTGGGTAATCAGGTAATCGTATGACCCTGATTTGTGGGGTCGGCATCGCATAACCCTGGCATTGGCCGAACGCGGCATCAGGGTCTCGGAATCAACCATCAGCCGGATTCTCCCTGTCGCCCGCGCACAACTCGGAGCGCTGTGTGACCAGGAGGAGCGCAAGCGCCGTCGTGAGATGGCGACAAAGTCACGACGCGAGCAGAGTGACGCCACAAGGGAGGCGGAGGTGCGCCAGTGGTTCGAGCAAAATATCACCTCCGGGGCACCGACCGCGACTGAAGAAGCCTGTTCGCCAGGGTCACACGGGGCGGCCGCTCGGGTAGGCTTTATGGTTGCGTGCTGTTTCGGTGGGCTCGCGATCGGGGGGAACGGGCGGCGCCAGCCGTTCGCCCCGGCGCCGCCGAGCCCCGTCCCGCCGATAGGGCAGTTCGGCCACCCCATCGGGGCGGGCGCGCGCTCACACCTCGCATGCGGCCTGGCGCTCGAACTCGGCCCGGTTGATCGGGAAGTGCGGCAACTCCTCCAGCATGAAGGTGCGCGTCTCGGGGAACACCTCGGCCACGCACATGAGAAGCGCACCCCTTTCCCTGCAATACTCGCAGCACTCGGCCGCCGGCCAGGCGGCATCAATCGCGGCCTCCAACTCATAGTCCCATCCGAACACCACCTTCATCGCGGCGCGGAAGTCGTCGCCCGCCTGCAGCCGCTGCGCGAGCTGGGCGCCGGCATAGCGCATGGCGTCGGTCGGCTGTGGGGCGTCGCTCGACCGCGGGTGAAGCGGCACCAACTTGTCGGCTGTTTGGTCGGACATTCGCGCTCTCCCTTCGCTATGGAGGTCGGACTTAGCGGTTGCCGCGGGCAAGCGGCACGACGTCAGCCTTCTTGGGCTGCATTGCTGCCGCGATCCGGCTAGCGACCGCGGCGCTGGCGGCCAGCATCGGGTCGGCCGCGAGATGGGCGTAGCGTGCCGTCGTCTGCGGCTGGCTGTGGCCCAGCAGGGCACCGATCATCGGGAGGGAGTGTCCGCCCGCCACCGCCACGCTCGCGAAGCTGTGGCGCAGGTCGTGCAGGCGCACGTCGGTGAGCAGCGCGGCCTTGCGCACGCGGCGCCAGGGCTTCTCCAGGTTCACGAGGTGCCGCCTCGGTTTCGCGCCGACGATGAGGTAGGGGTTGGTGGCGAGGCGTGGCAGCTCGCAGAGCACGGCGAGGGCCGGCGGGCTCAGGTGGATCGTCTTCGCCCCGGTCTTGCTGTCGGGCAGCCGCATCACCCGGCCGTGGCGTCGACGTACTCCCACTTGGCCGTCAGGATCTCGTTCATGCGCGCCCCGGTGAACACGAGCAGCCGGATCGCACCGGCGGCCCAGTGGGTCAGGGCGCCGCACCGCTCGGCCACTGCCAGCGCCCGGCCCCCAGCCATCTCCTCGACCGCCTGACCTCGTGAGACATCCTTTCCGCCCTGCGCCGCTCAGCCTGGTCGGCTCGCTCGCAGCTCGCGCAGATAGGCGTCGGCGAGCCGAAGCATCAGGCGGCGGCCCGCATCGGTCCGCCGGGAGGGCATCCGCCCGGCCAGCGTGCGGGCGCGCGCCGCCGTTGCGTCCGCGATGTGCTCGTCGATGCTCGCCAGCACGCGGCGCTCCGGCGGTTCGCGCCTGGCGATCGGGTCGATCCTGGGCATGGGGCAATCCTTCCCGACATGGCTCGTCGCTCCTTGCCCACCATGGCTTGGGCGAAGCAGCAGCCCGCGCTCCGGGTTCGCCGATCGCGGGAAATCGGCCAGCACCGCATGGCAACCCGGGCTCCGCGTCACGGTTCAAGCAGCGGTCCCGAGAGGAGGAAGCCATGCCCGACACCGAGACGATGCCGCGCCAGCGGCAGGAGCGGCAACCCGGCCGCGAGGCGGAGATGCATCCCCGGCCCGACTACGCGCCGCGCTTTCCCGGCTCGGGCCGGCTCGCCGGCAAGGTGGCGATCGTCACCGGCGGCGACAGCGGGATCGGGCGGGCGGTCGCGGTGCTGTTCGCCCGCGAGGGCGCCGACATCGCGATCGTCTACCGCGAGGAGGACGAGGATGCGGCGGAGACGGCGGCGGCCGTCCGCAACGAAGGCCGCCGGTGCCTCACCATGGCCGGCGACGTCGCCGACGAGGGCTTCTGCGCCGAGACGGTGCGGCGGACCGTGGCGGAGCTCGGCCATGTCGACGTGCTGGTCAACAATGCGGCCGAGCAGCACGAGCAGGAGGTGATCACCGACATCAGCGAGGAGCAGCTCAAGCGTACGTTCGCCACCAACGTCTACGGCTACTTCCACATGACCAAGGCGGTCCTGCCGCATCTCGAGCAGGGCGACGCCATCGTCAACACCACCTCGGTCACGGCCTACAAGGGCAGCGGCCAGCTCCTGGACTACGCCTCGACGCGCGGCGCCATCGTCGCCTTCACCCGGTCCCTGTCGCAGCAGCTCATGGAGCGCGGCATCCGCGTCAACGGCGTGGCGCCGGGCCCGATCTGGACGCCGCTGATCCCGGCCAGCTTCGACGAGGAGCGGGTGGCGCAGCACGGCGCCAGCGCGCCCATGGGCAGACCGGGGCAGCCCAACGAGGTCGCACCCTGCCACCTGTTCCTGGCCTGCGCCGATTCCTCCTACATGAGCGGCCAGGTGTTGCATCCGAACGGCGGCACCGTGGTCGGCGGCTGATCGGAACCGACCCCGCCGCGGCCGGTTTGGCCACCGACGGCCAAGCTTGCGGCCGCGATACTCAGGAGGAAGCCATGGCGGTCACGTCGATCGAGGATCTGTTCGTCAACGAGCTGCGCGACATCTATTCGGCGGAGAAGCAGCTGACCCGCGCCCTGCCGCGCATGGCCAAGGCGGCCAAGCATCCCGAGCTGCTCGAGGCGTTCGAGACCCATCTCGAGGAGACCCGCGGTCAGATCGAGCGGCTGGATCAGGTGTTCGAGCAGCTCGACCTCGCCAAGCGCGCGAAGAAGTGCGAGGCGATGGAGGGGCTGATCGAGGAGGCCCGCGCCAACATGGAGGAGCTGGACGACAAGGCACTCCTGGACGTGGGCATGATCATCAGTGCCCAGAAAGTCGAGCACTACGAGATCGCCGGCTATGGCAGCCTCGTGGCGCTGGCCAGGCAGCTCGGCCACAAGGAGGCGGCGGGCCTGCTCGAGCAGACGTTGGGCGAGGAGAAGGCGACCGACCAGAAGCTCAACCAGATCGCGGCCAGCGTGAACGCCGATGCCGCGGACACCGGGACGACCCAGGCCAAACGCGGCGCGAAGAGCGGGTCGCGGTCGGCCGGCTGAGGTGGAGGAGGCCGCGGGCTGCCGCCGCGGCCTCACGGCTCAGGCGCCGCGCTGCAGATCGAGCTTGCGGTTCTCGCCCAGGTCCGGCTCGCGGCCGGTCAGGTTCGCGGCGGTCGTCTCCCACAGGTAACGCATCGTGCTGCTGGTCGCGTCCCAATATTGGGCACTCTCCGGCGTGACCTCGATCAGCGCCAGCTCCGGATCGTCGAGCCCCTTGGGAAACCAGGCGCTCACGGCGGGCGACCACAAGCTGCGCATGCGGTCGCGGTCGCGGCTGATCGTGCCGCGGCCGGCGAGCGAGACGTAGGTGCTCGACTTCACGTCGGCATAGGCCAAGTTGATCTTGTCGAACCGGGAAGATCTCGTCGGTCTTGCCGGAATGGAGCCGAGTGAAGAAGCAGAGGCGGCCGCCGGCGCGATTCTGATGCCCGTGCATCGGCCGGGAATGCAGCTGCTCCCCGTCCCAGCTCGTCATCATCGCCACCTCGGTGTCCTCGATCAGCTCCCACAGCTTGTCCCGTGCCGTCGCTGGGTCGTTCGCGTCGCGCGCCATCGCCTGGTCTCCTCGCTCGTCGGACCTCGGCCAAACGCCCGCGGACCACGCCGGGTTCCGGGTCGGGCCGGCCGGCGCGGAAGGGAAGCATGTGGTCGAGACGCCACACTTGCGGGATGGGCGCTCCACTGTGCCACATGCCGACAGCCAGCAGCGCCCTGCGCTCCGGCTTGGCCGTTTCGCAGACGCACGGTGTGGGTAACATTCCGTAACTATTGTTGAGTTGGTTCTGGCGACGCGTCTCGCCATGTCTCTCCCTGACAGTTCGGCCACCGTCTGGCGACTGTCTCGTAGACCTGAGAGACACGATGTCGTTGCATTCGTCCACCGCCCTGCGCACCTTGAGCGCTCCTCCGGCCACCGGGTTCCGCCCGGCCCGACCGGCGGCGTTCGCGGGAGAGGTCGCGCCGCGCGTGTGGGTGCTCTCCTCACCGCGTGCCGGTGAGCGCACCCAGCTGCTCGCGCTGGCCGGTGCCCTGGGCTGCCCCTACGAGGTGAAGCGGATCGTCCATCGTCCCGGCGGCGCCGCGCTCGAGCTTCTCGGCGGCGAGCATCTCCTGGGCGTGGATGTCGGGCGTTCCGACGCGCTGACCGGGCCCTGGCCCGATCTCGTCCTGCTCGCGCATCAGAGCAACGAGACGGTCGCGCGCTGGATCCGTCGCCAGTCCGGCGGCCGCACGCGGCTGGTGCTGCTCGGGCGGCCCTGGGCGCCGGTCGAGACGTTCGATCTTGTCGTCACCACGCCGCAATACGGTCTGCCGGAGGCGGCGAACGTTCTGCACAATCTGCTGCCCCTGCATGGCGTGTCGCCCGAGCGGCTCGCCGAGGCGGCGGATCGCTGGGCACCGCGTCTGGCGCACCTGCCGGGCCCCTACGTGACTGTCCTCGTCGGCGGCAGCAGCGGACCTTACGTGTTCGACGAGGCGGCGGCGGCACGGCTCGGTCGCGAGGCGAGCGCCCTGGCGCGCCGGATCGGTGGCAGCCTGCTGGTTTCCACCAGCGCCCGGACCGGGTCGGCGGCGGTCGACGCCCTGTTCGCGGCGATCGACGTGCCTTCCTACAAGCATCGCTGGACTGCCGGCGGCGGCGAGAACCCCTATCTCGGCTTTCTCGGCCTGGCGGAGCGCTTGGTCGTGACCGCGGACAGCATCTCGATGATCGCCGAGGCCGTGGCCACCGGCCGGCCGGTGGAGCTGTTCGACTTCGGCAGCGGCAGCGTGCCGATGCGTGAGCATGACCGTGTCGAGCCGGCGCCCGGGCTGCGCGAGCGCGTTCGCGGCTGGCTGTACGAGCGCTATATGAGCTGTCCCGCCGGCCGGCTGAACCGCAGCCGCGACCTGCGGGTCGTGCATCGCGCCCTGCTCGCCGCCGGCAAGATCTCCTGGCTGGGCGCGCCCGCGCAGGAAGCGACGATGCGGCTGATGGGCGACGAGATGACGCGTACGCTCAACCGGCTGCGCGGCCTGCTCAGCTTCCCGGCGCGCGCGGTCGGCGTCGAGCGGGTGGAGGTGGTGCAGACCGACGCGGTCGCCGCCACGGCCTGAGGGTCCCGGCGCCGGGTGCCGTCGGGGTTCGCCCGCTCATGGTCGGGGAGGAGGGATGGCCGGCGGAGCCATTCGCATCGAGCCGGTCTCCGACCGGGCGGGTCTGCGGCGCCTGATCGGCGTCACGCGCGAGATCTATGCCGACGACCCGCTGTGGGTGCAGCCGCTCACCGTCGAGCGGCTGGACCATCTCAACCAGGGCAAGAACCCGTTCCTGCGCGCGATCGAGATCCGCTACTGGCTCGCCCTGCGTGGCGACCGGCCGGTCGGGCGCATCAGTGCGCAGGTCAACCAGCGGCATCTCGATCGGCACGGCGACGCCACGGGTCATTTCGGGTTCCTCGAGGCCTTCGACGATCCGGAGCTGTTCGCTGCGCTCACCGGCACGGCCGAGAGCTGGCTGCGTGACCGGGGCCTGAGGCGGATCGCCGGCCCGTTCAGCCTGTCGATCAACGACGAGAGCGGGCTGCTGGTC
>JBFWWD010000281.1:0-7732 GCA_050246385.1 Geminicoccaceae bacterium | reverse complement strand
CGCCGGCCCTGGCGGTGACCCCTTCGAATACGCCATCATTGTAGACGATGCAGTTCTGCAGGATCTCGACCAGGGCAGATCCCGTGTGGGCGCGGGCACGCTTGAGGATCTCGGGCAGCAGCTTCTGCTGGGTGTCGACGCCGCGCGCGACGAAGCGCGCACCGGCGCCGAGCGCCAGCTTGAGAGCCGAGACAGGCGCGTCGAGAGAGCCCTGCGGCGTGCTCGGCGAGCGGGTGCCGCGACGCGAGGTGGGCGAAGCCTGGCCCTTGGTCAGGCCGTAGATCTCGTTGTTGAACAGCAGGATCTGCAGGTCCAGGTTGCGGCGCAGGGCGTGGATCAGATGGTTGCCGCCGATCGAGAGCAGGTCGCCGTCACCGCCCACCACCCAGACGTCCAGCTCCGGGTTGGCGAGCTTGATGCCGGTAGCGAAGGCCGGGGCGCGGCCGTGGATGGTGTGGAAGCCGTAGCTCTCGACATAGTAGGGAAAGCGCGCGGCGCAACCGATGCCGGACACGAACACGGTCTGCGCCGGATCGGCCTGGACCTCGGCCAAGGTCTTCAGGACCGCCTTCAGGATCGCATAATCGCCGCAGCCCGGGCACCAGCGCACCTCCTGGTCGGTCACATAGTCCTTGGGCTGCAGGAGCGCGTCGGGCGCGTTCATGGTGCGGCATCCAGGGCGGCATCGATCGCGGCACCCAACTCCGCGATGGTGAAAGGCCGGCCGGTCACTTTGGACAGTCGTTTGGCCGGGACGAGATACTCGCCGCGCAGCATGGTCACGAGCTGGCTATGGTTCATCTCCGGCACGAGGATGCGCGGAAAGCCGCGCAGCAGCGGGCCGAGATTGCGGGGCAGGGGCCAGAGATGGCGCAGATGGACGTGGGCGACCTTCTGCCCGCGCTCGCGCGCCTCGATCACTGCCCGGGCGATCGCGCCGTAGGTGCTGCCCCAGCCGACCACGGCCAGATCGGCGCCCGGCTCGCCCAGCTCGCATTCCTGCTCGGGCAGCGTCTCGGCGACCCGCAGAATCTTGTTCCAGCGCGCGTCGGTCATGCGCTGGTGGTTGGCGGGGTCGTAGGAGATGTTGCCGCTGTCGTGGTCCTTCTCGATCCCGCCGATACGGTGCTCGAGACCGGGCGTGCCGGGCTTGACCCAGGGTCGCACTAGCCGCTCGTCGCGCAGGAAGGGGTGGAAGCCTCGGGATCGGTGCGGAACCGCGCCGGAAAGCCGGGTGTCTCGTCGACATCCGGGATCAGCCAGGGCTCTGAGGAGTTGGCCAGGAAGCCGTCGGTGAGCAGCATCACCGGCGTCGTGTGGTGCACGACGATCCGCACCGCCTCGCGCGCCATGGCGAAACAGTCGGACGGCGTGGCGGCGGCGAGGACGACGATCGGCGTGTCGCCGTTACGGCCCAGCACCGCCTGGAACAGGTCCGACTGCTCGGTCTTGGTCGGCAGTCCCGTCGATGGCCCGCCGCGCTGGGCGTTGACGATCACCAGCGGCAGCTCGGTCGCGACCGCGAGCCCGATCGCCTCGGTCTTCAGCGCGATGCCGGGACCCGAGCTCGCCGTGACGCCCAGGCTGCCGGCGTAAGACGCGCCGATGGCCGCGCACGCGGCCGCAATCTCGTCCTCCGCCTGGAAAGTGGTGACGCCGAAGCCGCGCAGCTTGGCGAGATGATGCAGCAGGGCGGAGGCAGGCGTGATCGGATAGGAGCAGAAGACCATTCTCAGCCCGGCCTTGCGTACCCCGTCGAGCAGACCGAAAGCGAGGGCCTCATGCCCCGTGACGGTCCGATACAGGCCGGGTGCCGCCGGGGCCGGGTCGATGTGGAACCCGGGCAGCTGGTGCAGCTCGGACGTCTCACCCAACGCATGGCCGGCGGCCAGGGCCGCGATGTTGGCGCGCGCGAGCTCCGGCCGGTCCTGGAAGCGCCGCTTGAGCCAGCGCATGGTGGGCGACCGGTCGCGCTCGAACATCCAGTAGACCAGGCCGAGCGCGTAGAAGTTCTTGCAGCGAAGCTGGTCGCGCGAAGACAGGCCCGTATCGCGCGTCGCCGCCTTGGTGTTGGCCGAGATGTCGATCTCGACCACGCGAAGGCCGTCGAGCGAGCCGTCTTGGCGAGGGTCCGCCGCGAGGCCGGCCTTGCGCAGGCTGCGCTCGTCGAAGCTGCCGGAATCGAGGATGACGATGCCGCCGGGCTTCAGCTCGCGCAGATTGACCTTCAGTGCTGCCGGATTGAGCGCCACCAGCACGTCCGCGCGGTCGCCGACCGTGTAGATGCGGCGGGCGCCGAAATTGATCTGAAAGGCGGAAACGCCGAAGGTCGTGCCGACGGGTGCACGGATTTCCGCGGGGAAGTCGGGAAAGGTCTCCAGGCCGTTGCCGGCCAGCGCGGTCGCCAGGGTGAACTGGGCACCGGTGAGCTGGACGCCGTCGCCGCTGTCGCCGGCGAAACGCACGACGGCGGTCTCGAGCCCCGCTCGATGAGGATTGTCCGCGGGAGGATGATCCATCAGTCAATGCAGCGCAGGGCGCTTCAGGAACGAGGCGCGGTCGGCGGTGCGGCAGGTGCGTTCCATCTGCCGGCCGTCGCGGCTCAGCGCCAGCGACACGCTGACCCCCGCGTCGCCGGCGGCCCACAGCCTGCGCCAGAGATCGGCCAGGTCCTCGATCTCCTGGCCGTCGATGGCGAGCACCAGATCGCCCGCCGCGATTCCGGCTTGTGCCGCCGGCCCGCCGGTCGCGAGCCCGGTGACGGTCACACCGTCCGCGGCATCCGTGGCGAACAGCCCGAGCCACGGGCGGGGCGGGGCATCGACCTTCCCGAAACGGACGAGATCGTCGAGGATCGGGGACAATAGGTCGATCGGTACGATCATGTTGCCGACGAGGCTCTGACCTTCCTGCACCACCTCCTGGACCAGCAGCGAGCCGATCCCGAGCAGTCGACCGCCCGGGCCGATGCAGGCGGCTCCGCCCCAGCGCGGATGGGCGGGTGTCGAGAACAGGGCGGAGTCGAGATAATACTCCCAATAGCCGGCGAATGGGCGCTTCGCGACGATCCGGCCGCTGAGCGCGTCGCGACGGCCGTGTCCGCCCGCGATCACCACCGACTCCCCCGGCTCCGTATCCTCGCTGCTGCCGAGTGGCATGGGCTCGAGGCCGAGCCGGCCGAGCGCCTGGACGAGGCCGAAGCCGGTCGTCTGGTCGTAGGCGACCACATGCCCGGGTGCGGCGCCCCCGGCGGCAGTGGTGAGCCAGACCTGCTCGGCCTCGGTGATCAGATAACCGATGGTCAGGATCAGCCCGTTCTTGGCGATCACGACCCCGTTGCCACGCCGCTCCGTGCCCAGCATCGGCGCGGTGAACGCGTCCGCCGGAATCTCCGTGCGCACCGAGACCACCGAGGCCAGCGCGGCGTTCAGATCGAAGTCGAGCTCGGCCGGGTCCGGCCGGGCCACCGGCGGAATATCGTCGTCCTCGTCGTCGGCCATCCCGGTCCCCAGTGGCGCATCGCGGCCAGAATCGGCTTGGGGTGAGGCGAGGTCAACCTTCCTTCTCTTGTCCGAGCGTCGCATTGGCGGTACCGGCCGCATCGAGCGTGGCGAGGGCAGAGGGGGTGACGCGGAGTACCGAGGCCTATCTCACCGTGGGCGAGGTCGCGGCTCTGCTCCGCCTCAAGGAGCGGCGCATTTACGCCCTCGTCCGATCGGGTGCGATTCCCGCCCGACGGGTCACCGGCCGGCTGTTGTTCGCTCGGGAGGAGCTCACCACCTGGTTGGCCGCCCGGGAAGCGGCGGTGCCTGCCGAGGGACCGCCGGCGGTGCTCGTCGGCAGCCACGACCCCCTGTTGGATTGGGCGCTGCGGGAATCGGGGAGCGGTCTCGCCAGCTTCTGTGACGGTAGCCTCGACGGCCTCGCCCGGATGGCCCGGGGCGAGGCGGTCGCGGCCGGTCTGCACCTCTCGGAGCCCGACGGAGGTTGGAACGTCGCCCATGTGCGCGAGCATCTGCCGCAAGCGCCGGTCGTGCTGCTGCAGTGGGCCTGGCGCGAGCGCGGGCTGATCGTGCCGGCGGGCAACCCGATGGGGATCGCCGCGGTCACCGATCTCGCCGGTCGCCGGCTCGTGGCGCGCCAGGAGCGGGCGGGCAGCCAGCTCCTGCTCGAGCGACTCCTCCACCAGGGGGGTGTGACGCCCGGCTTGATCGCGGAGGTAGCGCGCAGCGAGGCGGATGCCGCGCTGGCAGTCGCCGATGGCAAGGGCGATGCCGCGTTCGGTCTCGCCTGCATGGCGCGACAGTACCGGCTCGGCTTCGTCCCCTTGATCAGGGAACGGTTCGACCTCGCTCTCGACCGGCGCGGCCATTTCGAGCCGCCGCTGCAGCGGCTGATCCGGTTCTCCCGTTCCGGCGCCTTCGTGCGAAAGGCGGGCGAGATGGGCGGCTACGACCTCGGGCGGCAGTGGGAGGTCGAATACAACGCGCCGTAGGCGGATCGGTCGTATCGGCGCGACACCATTATGCGACACCGACGAGCTCTCGGCCGCCTCTCCCGACCCACGGTCTTGCAGCGCTGGGGGGTGCGCTGGTAGCACGATGCCCGATTCGGGTGGCTGCGGCGCGGGCGCGGAAACGCCCCGAGCATCATGGGGGTGGAAAGACGATGCTGCATGCAATTCTAAGCCGGCGGGTTCTGCTCGGGCTGTTCGTGGCGAGCATCGCGCTGGGTGTCGGCGAGGTCCGGCCTGCGGCAGCGACCGGCCAGTCGCTCAAGATCGCGGTCGAGGGCGAGTATCCGCCGTTCAATCAGGTCGACAAGAAGGGCAAGTTCACCGGGTTCGACGTCGACATCGCCAACGCGATCTGCAAGCAGCTGGCCGCGTCGTGCAAATTCGTCCAGCAGCCCTGGCCCAGCATGATCGACGGGCTGATCGCGGGCGACTACGATCTGGTGATCAGCTCGCTGTCGATCACCAACGCACGGCGCCAGCGCATCGACTTCAGCGAGGCCTACTACACGACTCCGGCCAAGTTCGTGGCCAAGAAGGATCTTCCGCTGACGGCCACGCTCAACGCTCTCAAGGGGCGCAAGGTCGCCGTCCAGAAAGCGACCACGCACGAGCGCTATCTCGCGAGCCGCCTAGGCTCGGGGGTGGAGATCGTGCGTTACGAGACGCTGCCCGCCGCCACCGCCGATCTCGCCAAGGGCAAGGTGGATGTGGTGTTCGCCGACGCGCTCGCGCTGTCGGAAGGGTTCCTCCAGACCGCCAAGGGCAAGTCGTTCGCGTTCGTCGGTCCGGATCTCCTGCTCGGCAACGGCATCGGCATCGGCGTGAAGAAGGGGCAGCCCGACCTCGTCGCGGAGCTCAACCGGGCGCTGGACGCGATCCGTGCCGACGGCAGCTACAGCGAGATCGGCAGCAAGTACTTTCCGTTCAAGCTGGGCAGCCCAGACACGCTGGCGATGCAGTGACGGCAAAGCCCCGGCGAGGTCGTCGCCGGGGCTTCTCGGAAGAGAGCCGGGCTAACGTCGGGATTGATCGGTGCCCAGGCCGGTGTTGATTGCAGTTGCGGACGTTCCAGTCGATGCACCGCTGGTCATGGATCCGCTGCCGCCGGTCACCGAGCCGGCGGTGGCCTCCCGATCACTGGACGAGGCCGCGCCGACCATGCTCACCCGGATGTTGTTCTGGACATAGGTGACCCCCGAGACCTGCTCGGCGATGTCCTCCGCCCTGCGGCGTGACGGGCGGTCATCCACCGTTCCCGAGAGAGTCACCTCACCGCCGGAGACACCGACCTCGAGCTCCGACGCGTCGACATAGGGATCATCGGCCAGGCGATCGTTCACGTCCTCCTGGATCCTCTGGTCCGAGCGCTTGTATCCCTTCGGCCCGCGGCCGCGATAGTCCTGCTCGCGACGGCGCTCGGCGTCCCGGTCGCCGAACCAGGACGAGACCTCGTCCGCTGCGCGCTCGAAGAAGCCGCGCTCCTCCGAACCCCGGCTGCCATAGTCCCGCCGCCCCCGGTCGTCGCCACCGTAGCCGCTGCCGCCATAGGAGCCGCGATAGTCGCTGCCGTAGCCGAATCCGCGGCCCTGATTGCCGCTGTACCTCCGCCCCGATGCTTCCTGGGCATAGCCATCATCACGCTGCCGGCCATAGCCGGCGCCTCCCCGGCCTTCCTCGCCGGTCCGGCTGAAACTGCCGCCATAGGTGCCGCCGCGCTCGCTCTCGCCGTAGCCGCTGCGGCCGTAATCCTCGCGGCTGTACTCGCGATGTTCGCCGCGATCGAAGTCGGACCCCTCACGGCCCCGGCCCCAGAAGCCCTCGCGGCTGGTCCCGCGCCGCTCGCGCCCGGGACCGCCATAGGCATAGTCGCGGTCACTCGGACGGTTCTCGTCCTGACGGCTGCGGTCGGATCCGCGCCAGCGATCCTCGTTCGCCATGATCAAGCTCCGTTGGTTGGCCCTGTGGGTCGCCGTTGCCGGCCCGTCCTAAAAATGGCCGAATGCTCGGCCAGTTCCTCAGTTCAGCTTCCGTCGATGTCGGCCGCCTGCGGCACGATCGCCCCGCCACCGAGGTTGGGGCACGCTGCAGCTGATGATGATCGGGAGCGGCGCCATCCGCCGCGAGCAGGCCATGAGTGCTAGTCGATTGATGGCGGCTGATTTGGCTACGGACAGATAAGGCGTGCTCTCAATGCGCGGCGCCTCGGCTCACGCCGCGTGACCTCCACAGCGTTATCCCCAGGCCGCAGAACAGGCTCGCAGAGGCCGGCCCGCCTGAAAGCACGGCATCAAGAAAGACGTAGATGGACGGAGTTGATTGAGCTTGAGGCGGGTGTCGCTCGTCCGGAACGGCGAGACGCTTGGCGTGCGTCCGCGAGCCCAGCTCCTCGTCGGCTAGGGTGCGCCGTTGCTGGCGAAGTGGCTTTCGGACAGGGCGCGAGGGATCCGGTCTGCGTGCAATGCGCTGTCCGGGAGCGGGACGCGTGCTCTGGCACGCTGCGTCAATCGCGGATCAAGTCGGGCGTGACGACCTGCCGCCCGGCTGAGTTGATCGCAAAGCGCTCGGCCCTGGCCAAGCCGGCCAGGGCAGCCATGAGCGCAGGTCAGCCCACTAAGGCCCTTGAAAGGCGCGTGGTCGGCTTAGCTCGCGCTCGCATTGGCGTTCGGGAAGAACAGCTGCTGGCCGTCGATCTTGTAGGAGGCGATCGCCTGCTGGCCCTCCGGGCTGATCAGCCAGTCGACGAACTGCTGGCCGAGCTCCGCCTTCACGTTGGGGTGCTTCGCGGGGTTCACCAGCATCACGCCATACTGGTTGAACAGCCGCTTGTCGCCTTCGACCACGATCTTCAGGTCGCCGCGATTCTTGAAGCTCAGCCAGGTGCCGCGATCGGTCAGCGCGTAGGCGTTCATGCCGGCGGCGGTATTGAGGGTCGGACCCATGCCGGAGCCGGTCTCGCGATACCACGTGCCGCTTGCGGCCTTGGCGTCGATCCCGGCGGTCTTCCAGAGCTTCTGCTCGGCCTTGTGCGTCCCACTGTCGTCGCCGCGCGATACGAACGGCGCCTGCGCCGCCGCGATCTTCTCGAGCGCCGCCACGACGTCGCTGGTGCCGCTCACGCCCGCCGGATCGCTGGCGGGGCCGACGATGACGAAATCGTTGTACATGACGTCGAAACGCTTCACGCCCTCGCCGTCGGCCACGAACTTCACCTCGTCG
>JBFWWD010000280.1:0-7789 GCA_050246385.1 Geminicoccaceae bacterium | reverse complement strand
CGATCTGTGCCGCGTCCTCGACCTCCGCCGTCAGCGGCGCGATGCCTGCCTGCCGCGACGCCGCCTCGGCCCGGCTCAACGCCGCGCGGGCGGCCTCGGTCCGCAATCGCCGCAGCGCGAGCCCGGCTGCCACCAGCTCATAGGCTGCGCGCGCGGGCGCCGGCAGAGGGCCGGGATCGTCCTCGGCGAGCGCCCGCTCCAACTCGTCGAGTCGGCCGAGCAGGAGCAGCCGGCGCAGAGCGAGGCAGCGGGCATGCGCGGCGTTGGCCCGGTCGCCATGTCGCTCGAGCACCGCCCTTGCGGTTACCAGCGCCGCCTCGGGCCAGCCCAGGTCGCGCGAGACGAAGGCGATCTCGGCTTCGGCGAGCATGCAACGCGCCCGCGCCACCGCCTCCTTCGGGCCGAAGGCGCGGCCGGCGCGCCGCAGCAGCGCCCGCGCCCGCGCCCGGTCGCCGAGCTGCGCCATGGCGATGCCACGCAGCGCCAGCGCCGGCGGGTCCTCGCGCAACGCCACCCGGTTCAGGGCACCGAACGGGTCGCCGGCGGCCAATGCCCGCGCTGCGGCGGTGATCAGCGAGTCCATCCGTTTCGCGTCACACTTGTCACTCTCGCCGTCGCCGCGCCGTCGCCATCATTCAGCACCGACGGAAGGGAAGTGCACCATGCCTCGTGACGCCACCGACCTGCTCGGCCTCGCGGCCGCACCGACCTTCGCCGCCCTGGCGCTGCTCACGGCGGCGCATGGCGGGCCGGCGGACCCGCTCTGCACGGCAGCGCCCGCAGCACTGCCGCTGCCCGGCATGGGTGTGATGTACGCGCTCATGGCCGTCTTCCACTCGGCACCCTGGCTGAGGCGCCTCGCACACGAAGGAGACCCGCGATGACCACGCATTCGACCGGCACCCGCGAGCAATGGCTGACTGCCCGCCTCGACCTGCTCGCGGCCGAGAAGGCGCTCACTCGCCAGAGCGACACGGTGGCACGGCAGCGCCAGGCCCTGCCCTGGGTCCGGATCGACAAGCCGTACCGCTTCGCCACCGAGCAGGGGCCCGCCTCGCTCGCCGACCTGTTCGCCGGCCGCTCGCAGCTCCTGGTCTACCATTTCATGTTCGGCCCCACCTGGCAGGCCGGCTGCCCGTCCTGCTCGATGATCGCCGACGGCTTCAATGCCATCACGCCGCACCTCGCCCGGCACGACGTCACGCTGATGGCGGTCTCGCGCGCACCTTTGGAGAAGCTGCAGGCCTATCGGCGCCGGATGGGCTGGCGCTTCCCCTGGGCCTCGGCGCACGGCGGCGAGTTCAACCACGACTTCAACGTCTCGTTCACCGAGGCGCAGCAGCAGGCCGGCCAGATCGAGTACAACTACGCCCGCGGCGGCCACGCCATGGACGCCGCACCGGTTCCCGAGCCGGTCGCCAGCATGGCCGCGGGCTGCGGCACCGATCCCGCCTCCTTCTCCCGCGACCGCCCCGGCCTCAGCGCCTTCGCGCTCGAGGACGGTGCGATCTTCCACACCTACTCCACCTACGCCCGCGGCCTGGACGCGGTCTGGAGCATGTATCCCTGGCTCGACCGCGCCCCTCTGGGCCGCAACGAGACCGGCCCCTGGTGGCGCCGCCACGACGAGTACGCGGCGGGTTGAGCAGCGCCGGCCCTCGCGCCCCCGGTCTTGGCCGGCGGGGCGAGGGCCGGTACGCTCGCCGCCTGATGTTCGAAAGCCTCGCCCCCACCGGCACGATCCGCATCGCCATCGCCGTGGGCACCACGCGGTCCGCGTTGTGGACCAGCGTGCCGGATGGCGCCACCGAGCCCGAGGGCGTCACGGTCGATCTCGCCCGCCGCATCGGCGAGCTCGCCGGCCTGCAGGTGACGCTCGTGAAGCTCGCCAGCTCCTCGGAGATCGTCGCCTGCGCGGACGGCGGGGTCTGGGACCTCTCCTTCGTGCCGATCGACGCCACCCGTCGCGCCCTGGTCGCGGTCGGCCCCGCCTACCATGTCGGCGAGAGCAGCTATTTGGTGCGCACCGACAGCCCCTTCCGCTTGGCCGCCGACCTGCACCGTCCGGGCGTGGTGATCATGGGCATCGCCGGCACCGCCACCCTGCGCAGCAGCGAAAAGGCCGCCGCCGGCGCCACCGTGACCGGTGCCGCGACCCTGCCCGAGGCCACCGCCGCCTTCACCGCTGGCCGGTGCGACGCCCTGGCCCTGGGCCGGGTCGCCCTCGCCGACCTGACGACCCGCATGCCCGGCACCCGCATCACCGAGGGCAATTTCCACATTGCCGAGACCGCCGTCATCGTCCCCAAGGACAATCCTGTGGCGCTCGAGGCCGCGAGCGAGCTGATGCGGCGGATGAAGCGGGACGGCACGGTGGCGGCCAGCTTCCGGCGGCATGGGATGGAGGACGCGGTGATTCCGGCGGAGGCATGAGGGCGCTCTGTGCCAAGCAGTTGTCCGGGAACAGAGCACGGATCGTCGGCCGGAGACCCGGCTCAGCCGTCCATGCCGTTGCGGCAATGCGGTCGCCGTGACACGGGCGAACCCACCGGCCGACTCGCGGACCTCCTCATATCGAGCACCGCAGGACATCCGTCGACGATCGAAGCCCTGGCGGAACGGCGAGGCTGTCGGGTCTCTGCGCAGCCTCCCCGCGTCGCACGCAGCCCCTCGCGTGGCGGACCACTGCTTCGCTCCGCTCTGGCTCCTGGCTCGATGCGTTCTGGTCCATCCTTCCCCATGATCGAATGAGGATCGCGAACGGTCGGTGAAGAGCCGCGCCGCCCGGTCGGGATTCTGCTAGGAATGTTGGCCTGTCTCGAGGTCCAGGTCTGCCTGCTCATGCCGGCCTGCCTATCCCCCATCGCCGCACGTGCGAACCCGGCCAATGGCCTGCGCGCCGTGGAGCGCGTGCGGCCGTGCGTCGGTCACGTGTCGGCGCTGCCGGCCGCCGCCGCGCCCCCGAACCCCGTCTCGTGCGGTTGTGGCAGAAGGAGGGCGCAGCCACCCCCTGCAGGGGGTGGAGCGCGGGGTCGGAGATCGGTGCGAACCCAGGGTGTGAGCCCGTGTGTCAGCGTGATCCCGCCCCGCATCCACAGGAGCCCGAGGCCGGGCGGCGCGCGCGAGCCTCCGCCTCAGCCGTCCCATTCCATGATCGACAGGCCGCCATTGTAGTCGTTGGCGTAGATCAGGCCGGCCTTGTCGACGAACACGTCGCAGGTCTGGATCACCCGCGGCCGGCCGGGACGGTGGTCGACCATCGTCGGCGGGGCGGGCGGGACGAGGGCGCCGACCTCGACCGGGCGGTACTGGTCGCGGATGTCGTAGATGCGCACGCCGGCGTTCTGCATGGTGGCGAAGATGAGCTCCTCGCTCTGGAAGCCCTCCGGCCGGTTCTCGTAGACATTGTGCGGCCCGCAATGGGCACCCTTGCTCGGATAGTCGGCGTCGGACGGCACCGGGAAGGTCGAGATGCTGATCGGGTTGGTGGGCACGCGGTTGTCGAACAGCCAGATCAGCTTCAGCCCGTCCTCGAGATTGTCGAGCACCGCCTCGTCGAGCACGCACAGGAGCTCACGCTTGGGCAGCGGCAGGCAGTTGTGGGTGCCGCCGCCGAAGGGCGGGCTCCAGTTGCGGTGCAGGATCAGCCTGGGTGCCGAGCGGTCGGCCACGTCCAGGATCACCATGCCGGCGTCGCGCCAGGCGCAGTAGGCGGTGTCGCCCTGCACGATCGGGTGGTGCAGCCCGAACCGGCGCTCGGCCGGCCAGGACGGCGTCTCGCCGGCGGCCTGGTTCATGCCGGGGATCCACCAGCGCCCGGCCTCGACCGGCCGGGTCGGCTCGGCCATGTCGATGGTGATGAAGATGTAGTCGGTGAAGCCGTCGATCAGGGCGGAGGCATAGGCCCAGCGCCCGCCGGTGTACCAGATGCGATGCACGCCGCCGCCATCGACCGGCATGAAGCCGATCTGGCGCGGCTCGGCGGGCCTGGAGATGTCGTAGACCGCCATGCCCGCGGTCCAGGTCCGCTTCGCTTGCGAGCCCTCCGCCGTGCCGACCTTCTTGCCCAGCGCACCCTTGTAGTAGGCGCGCTCGTCCTGGAACTCGGCGGCGGCGAACATGTCCTTGGCGTTGATCACCAGCAGCAGGTCGCCATGGGTCTGCAGGTGGATGTTCCAGGTGTCGGTCGGCGCCGCGAAGTAGCCGGCGGGCTTGGGGTTCCGCGGGTCGCGCACGTCGACGACGCTGAAGCCCTTGGAGAACATGTGGCCGGTATAGGCGAAGCCGTTGTGCACCATGAGCTGGACGCCGTCGGGCCGGCCGCCCTGGTCGGAGTGCCCGATCAGGCGCATCCGATAGGCGTAGTCGGGTGTCGGTAGCTCCGCCATCAGTCGGGTTCTCCGTCTCAAGATTGGGGCAGCGGCAGCGGCAGGTTGGCGCTGTCGAGGAACTCGACGGTCGTGAACGCGAGCACCCGATCGCCGATGTTCTCGAGATCGTGCAGCATGAACTCGTCAGGGCCGAAGCGGTAGTGCGCGGTGTCGCCGGCCTGATAGCTCCGCTCCTGCGTGCGCCCGTCGTGATAGTGCGAGCGGGCACGACCGGTGGTCAGGGCGGTCCAGAAATAGTCGAGCACGTGGCAGTGGACGGGCAGCCGCTCGCCCGGCGCCAGGCTCAGATGCCAGACCCGCACGCGATCGGAGACCGACAGCAGCCGGCTGCCGACCTGGGGATTGCGACCGTTCGCCGTGAACTCGGCCTTGAGCCAGGCGGGCCAATCCGCGTCGACGCTGACCCTCGCCTCGGTCGGTTGATGATGCATCGCCCGTCTCCGGAGCTGCGGCCCAGGGGAGGTCGATCCGCCCTCCCCCGGGCCTGCCGCCTAGTCGACCTTCCAGATCTTCTTGTAGGCGTCCCGATAGCCGTTGTCGGGGTCGTAGATGTTCTTGTCGCCGCCATCGAAGGCGATGTTGTCCTGCACGACGAGATGGACCGGCGCGAAGTAGCCGGATGGCTGCTCGCCGGCGAAGGCGCGGTTCAGCTCGTCGACCAGCTGCCAGCCCTGCATGGTCAGGGGCTCGGGCACGGTCGCCACCTGGTATTGGCCGGTGCGGATGCGCTGGTAGGCCGACTCGCTGCCGTCGCCGCCCGAGATGTTCATCGGCGGCCCCTCCGGCGCCTTGCCGGCGGCGGTGAGCGAGGGGCCCATGAAGTCGTAGTAGAGGTCGTTGATCCCCAGCGAGTAGGTCCACTGGTCACCGAAGCGCTGCAGGAGCGAGGTCGTCAGCTGCGGCATGCGGTTGGCGACGTCGGCGAGCGGCGTGTCCTCGACCGACAGCACCTTGCACTCGGCGCACTTCTTGATCGTGGCCGCCATGCCGTCCGACTTCTTGATCGCGATGGCGTAGGCGCTGTCGGTGAACACGACCACACCCGCCTTGCCGTCCGACTGGGCCACGGCATACATCGCCGACACCTCGGCCACCTTGTCGGGGTCGGTGGTGACGTTGAAGAACACGGGCGTGCCCTCGACCGGGCCGGGCGTCGGGCCGCCGTGCCAGGCCACCATCTTGATGCCCTGCTTGTCCGCCTCCTCGACGCTCGACATGTTCTGCGCGAGGTCGAACCCGGCATTGATGATGCCGTCGGGCTTGAGTGCTATCGCCTGGCTCATGGCCGAGCTCACGCCGGCCACCGTCCCCTGCCCGTCGATGACGCGTGTGGTCCAGCCCAGCGCTTTGGCCGCCTCGACGGACCCGTTGGCGACGCCGGTGTGGCCGCCGTTGCGCAGATCGCCCGCCACGATGACCACGCTCTTGCCCGGCACCCCGGCCGGGCCCGAGGTCGGGCCGTCCCACTTGCCCGACCGTTCGGTCGCGGCCTTCACCGTCGCCTTGGCCTGGTCGAGAAAGTCGTCGGCCATGGCGGCAGGCGCCGCAATCGTCAGCGCCAGCAGACTGGTCAGCAACACGCCGGTGGACCATTGCATCGTTCAGCTCTCCCCGTGATTGGCGGCCGGCGGGCCGCGTTGCGTCAACCCTGCGGACGGCTTGACCCTGACGATGGCGCGCCCGCGGCGGCGGCCGGTCCAGCCGGCAAACCCGATGGCGATCAGCAGCGTGACGCCGTTGAACATGGGCTCGACCCAGAAGGCGCCGCCGAACTGCTGGATACCCGAGATGCCGACGGCCAGGATGATGACGCCGACGATGGTGCCCCACACGTTCACCCTGCCCGGCTTGATCGTGGTCGAGCCCAGAAAGGCTCCGACCAAGGCCGGCAGGAGGAAGTCGAGGCCGACGCTGGCCTGACCGATGCGCAGCCGCGCCGCCAGGACGACGCCGGCGATGGCGGTGATCGCACCCGACGCCATGAAGGCGCCGATCACGTAGCGGCGGGTCGGGATGCCGTTGAGCTCGGCCGCGCGCGGGTTGGCGCCGATGGCATAGAGATAGCGCCCGATCGGGAGATACTCGGTCACGATCCACAGCAGCAGCGCGATCACCAGCACGTAGAAGGCGGTGATCGGCATGCCGAGGATGTTACCGCTGTTCACCAGGAAGAAGGAGGGCGGCAGGGTGCCGATCATCTGCCGGCCGCCCGTGTACCAGAGTGCCACGGCATAGATGACCGTGCCGGTGCCGAGAGTGGCGATGAAGCTGTCGATGCGGGCGATCTCGACCAAAAAGCCGTTGAACCAGCCGAAGGCGGCGCCGACCAGGATCACGATCACCACCGCGACGGGCCAGGGCAGGCCGGCATGGATCTGCAGGGTGATCGCGAGAATGTGCCAGAGCACGATGCCATAGCCGACCGTCAGGTCGATCTTGCCGGTCATCATCGGGACCATCGCCGCGAGCGACAGCAGCGCGATCAACGACTTGTCGCTCAGGATGGAGCGCAGGTTGAGCAAGGTCGGGAAGGTCTGGGGCAGCAGGACCGAGAACAGCAGGATCAGCAGCAGGGTCAGGAGCACCAGCCCGTAGACCGGGATCAGGCGGGCGATGCGCTGGCCGAGGGTGGCGTCGCGCAGCTCGCTTCGGGTCGGCTCCAGCGCGGTCGAGCGGATGGAGTTCATGCGTGCGCCGCCATGCGCATCCCGGCCGCGTCGGCTCCCGCCGATGCGGCGTGGAGGATGGCCTCCACCGACAGCGCGTCGCCTGCGATCTCATCGACGACCCGCCCCCGGCTGAACACCAGGGCGCGATGGCAGATGTTGGCGACCTCCTCGAAGTCGGTGGCGATCACCAGGATGGCGAGGCCGCGCGCGAGGGCGGCGTTGAGCAGGGCGTAGATCTCGGCCTTGGCACCCACGTCCACCCCGGCCGTCGGCTCCTCCAGGATCAGCAGGGTGCGGGCGATCTCCAGCCAGCGGGCGATCACCACCTTCTGCTGGTTGCCGCCGGAAAGCGTCTCGGCCGGCCGCGACGGGTCGCCGGGCCTGACCCCGAACCGACCGCACAGCATCCTCGCATGGCGCTGCTCGACGCCCGGCCGCTGCCAGTCGAGCAGGTGCCGGCCGCCGGCAGCAGGGTTGAGGAACAGGTTCTCGCGCACGCTCAGCGACATCGCCAGGCTCTCGGCGGTACGGTCGCCGGCGACCAGCCCGATCCCTGCCCGCATCGCGCCGCCGGGGCCGCCCGGATCGAGGTGCTGCCCAGCCAGGGCGTCCGTGCCGGCGTCGATGTCCGCGAGCCCGAACAGGGCACGGCCGACCTGCTCCTGCCCGGCGCCGCGCTGGCCGTCGAGACCCAGCATCTCGCCGGCCCGCAAGGTCAGCGAGTCCGGG
>JBFWWD010000279.1:0-7792 GCA_050246385.1 Geminicoccaceae bacterium | reverse complement strand
AGGCGTGTCCTGCAGGGTACCGTGGTGAGCGACAAGGGCGACAAGACGGTGATCGTCTCGGTCGAGCGTCGCATCATGCACCCGATCTACAAGAAGTTCATCCGTCGCTCGAAGCGCTATGCGGCGCATGACGAGGCCAACCGCTTCAAGGTCGGCGACGTCGTGCGGATCGCGGAGTGCCGGCCGATGTCGCGCACCAAGCGGTTCGAGGTTCTGGTCGAGGCGGCGCAGCCGGCGGGAGCCGAGTCGTGATCCAGCCGGAGAGCAACCTCGAGGTGGCCGACAATTCCGGCGCGCGCCGGGTGCAGTGCATCCGCGTGCTCGGCGGCTCGTTCCGGCGCTATGGGGGCGTGGGCGACGTGATCGTCGTCTCCGTCAAGGAGGCGATCCCGCGCGGCAAGGTGAAGAAGGGCGACGTCCACATGGCCGTCATCGTTCGCACCGCCAAGGAGATCCATCGTCCCGACGGCAGTGCCATCCGCTTCGACAAGAACGCGGCGGTGCTGATCAACAAGCAGGGCGAGCCGATCGGCACCCGTATTTTCGGGCCCGTGACCCGCGAGTTGCGCGCCAAGCGGTTCATGAAGATCATCTCGCTGGCGCCGGAGGTGCTGTGATGGCCGCCAAGGTCAGGAAGGGCGACCGCGTCGTCGTCACCACCGGCCGTGACAAGGGCAAGCAGGGGGAGGTCCTGCGGGTCCTGCCGCAGGAGAACCGGGTGGTGGTCCAGGGCGTGATGATCGCCCGCCGTCACCAGAAGGCCGGGCCCCGCAATCCGGAGGGCGGGATCGTGGCGATGGAAGCCCCGATCGCCGTCTCCAATGTCGCGCATCTCGACCCCAAGGACGGCAAGCCGACCCGGGTCGGGTTCAAGTCCCTCGATGACGGTCGCAAGGTGCGCTTCGCCAAGCGTTCCGGCGAAATCATCGACCGCTGAGTGAAGTGAAATGGCCAGGCTGAAGGACCATTACCGCGAGGTCGTCGTTCCGCG
Source organism: Geminicoccaceae bacterium (assembly GCA_050246385.1). Classification (GTDB taxonomy): domain Bacteria; phylum Pseudomonadota; class Alphaproteobacteria; order Geminicoccales; family Geminicoccaceae; genus Benzoatithermus. Next base: position 6,801 of record JBFWWD010000279.1, on the reverse strand, counting down.
GCTGCAGGCGGAGTTCAACTACAAGAACCCGATGCAGGTGCCGAAGCTCGACAAGATCGTCATCAACATGGCGGTCGGGAAGGCTACGGCGGACTCCAAGAAGCTGACGAACGCGCAGAACGAGCTGACCAAGCTGAGCGGGCAGAAGCCCGCGGTATGCCGGGCCCGCAAGTCGGTCGCGAACTTCAAGCTGCGCGAGGGCATGCCGATCGGCTGCAAGGTGACCTTGCGGCGTGAGCGCATGTACGAGTTCCTGGATCGGCTGATCAACATCGCTCTGCCGCGCGTGCGCGACTTCCGCGGTGTGTCGCCCAAGAGCTTCGACGGCCGCGGCAACTACGCCATGGGCGTCCGCGAGCAGATCATCTTCCCCGAGATCAGCTTCGACGATGTCGAGGAGACCCGGGGCATGGACATCATCATCTGCACGACGGCCCGGACCGACGCGGAGGCCAAGGCCCTCCTCGCCGGCTTCGAGATGCCGTTCCGCAAGTGACGGGGCGAGGTTGAGGACATGGCGAAGAAGAGCGCCGTCGAGAAGAACAGCCACCGTCGCGGGATGGTGGACCGCTTCGCCGCGAAGCGGAAGACCCTCAAGGCCGTGGTGATGGACCGCTCGCGCGATCCGGAGGAGCGGTTCGAGGCCACGTTGAAGCTGGCCGAGCTGCCGCGCAACTCGTCGAAGGTGCGCATCCGCAATCGTTGCGCGCTGACCGGGCGTCCACGCGCCTATTATCGCAAGTTCGGCCTGTCGCGCATCGCGCTGCGGGATCTCGCCTCCGAGGGCCAGATCCCCGGCGTGGTCAAGTCAAGCTGGTAAGGCGGGAAGAGCCAAGATGGCAATGAGCGACCCGCTCGGGGATATGCTGACCCGGATTCGTAACGGGCAGATGGCGAGCAAGAACGCGATCCAGGCTCCGGCCTCCAAGCTGCGCGCCAATGTGCTCGAGGTGCTGCGCCGCGAGGGCTATATCCGTGGCTTCGAGACGGTGGACCTGGGCGACGGGAAGAGCGAGCTCAAGATCGAGCTCAAGTACCACAATGGCGAGCCGGTGATCCGCGAGCTGCGTCGGGTGTCGAAGCCCGGCCGGCGGATCTACAAGGGGGTCAAGGATCTGCCCAGCGTCTATAACGGGCTGGGCATCGCCATCGTCTCCACCCCACGCGGCGTGCTCTCGGATTCCGAGGCCCGCGAGGCGCAGGTGGGTGGCGAAGTCCTGTGCACGGTGTTCTGAGCATGTCGCGGATCGGTAAGCATCCCGTCGTGGTGCCTGGCGGCGTCACGGTGGATATCGAGGGCCAGAAGGTTACGGCCAAGGGCAAGCTGGGCGCGCTTGTGGCGACGCTGCCGCCCGAGGTCGAGATCACCGTCGCCGACGGCAAGGTCACGGTCAGCCCGCGCGACGAGGAGAAGCGCTCCCAGGCGATGTGGGGCATGTCCCGCTCGCTGGTGCAGAACCTCGTCCAGGGCGTATCCGAGGGCTACACCCGCAAGCTCGAGATCGCGGGTGTCGGCTACCGTGCGGCGGTGGACGGCAAGGTGCTGAACCTGCAGCTCGGCTACAGCCACGACATCAAGTTCGCGATCCCGGACGACATCAAGATCGTCTGCGATACGCCGACTGCGGTGACCATCAGCGGCGCCGACAAGCAGCGGGTCGGGCAGATCGCCGCCGAGATCCGCCGTTTTCGACCCCCCGAGCCCTACAAGGGCAAGGGCGTGAAATATGCGGAGGAGCGGATCCTGCGCAAGGAAGGCAAGAAGAAGTAGGCCATGGTCAAGGCAGCTGAACGGTTCGCGCGGCGCGCCCGTCGGACCCGCTTCTCCCTCAAGGCGACCGGCAACGGCCGGCTGCGCCTCTCCGTCTATCGCTCGGGCCGGCATATCTATGGCCAGGTGATCGATGACGAGCAGGGCCGGACGGTCGCCGCGGCGTCGAGCCTGGACAAGGGGCTTCGCGGTGAGCTCAAGACCGGTGCTGACCGCGATGCCGCGCACCGGGTCGGGCTGCTGCTCGCCGAGCGGGCCAAGGGCGCCGGGGTCGGGGTGGTGACGTTCGACCGCGGCGGCTACAAGTATCACGGCCGGGTAAAGGCCCTTGCCGACGGCGCCCGTGAGGGCGGCCTGCAGTTCTAGGACGAGGATATTCCATGGCACGGCAAGGTGGACGCCAAGGCGGTCGCGACAGGGCCCCGGAGGACCGTCAGGACGGCGACCTCGTCGATCGGTTGGTAAGCGTCAACCGCGTCGCGAAGGTGGTGAAGGGTGGTCGGCGGTTCGGGTTTTCCGCGCTGGTCGTGGTCGGCGACGGCAAGGGTCGGGTCGGCTTCGGCAGCGGCAAGGCGCGTGAGGTGCCGGAGGCCGTCCGCAAGGCGACGGAGCAGGCCAAGCGCGGCATGATCCGGGTGCCGCTGCGGCAGGGGCGGACACTGCATCACGACACCGTCGGTCATTTCGGCGCCGGTCGAGTCCTGTTGCGCTCGGCGCCTCCTGGTACCGGCATCATCGCCGGCGGCCCGATGCGTGCCGTCTGTGAGGCGCTCGGGATTCACGACGTCGTGGGCAAGTCGCTCGGCTCGACCAATCCGCACAATATGGTGAAGGCGACTTTCGATGCGCTCGTGCATGTGGTGAGCCCGCGGGCGGTTGCCGCCAAGCGCGGCCGCAAGGTGGCCGAGATCCTGGGCCGCCGCGACACGGCCGACGCGGCCGCGAAGGTGGAGTAGGGCGATGGCCCAGATGGTCAGGATCACCCAGGTCAAGAGCCCGATCGCCCGCCCCGACGTCCAGGAGCGGACCCTGGTCGCGCTCGGCCTCAACAAGCTGCACCGCAGCCGCGTGGTCGCCGACACCCCGGTGATGCGCGGTCGGATCGAGAAGGTGAAGCACCTGCTCCGCGTCGAGCCGGTGACGGAAGGCGAGTGAGCCCGCGATGAAGCTCAACGAACTCAGCGACAACCCGGGCGCGCGCACCTCGCGCAAGCGCCTGGGGCGTGGTGTCGGCTCCGGCCTCGGCAAGACCTCGGGCAAGGGCCACAAGGGTGCGAAGGCCCGTCGGAGCAATCCGAAGCCGCGCTTCTTCGAAGGCGGGCAGATGCCGATCTATCGGCGCGTGCCCAAGCGCGGCTTCGCCAACCCGACCCGGGTCGAGTTCGCGGAGGTCAACACGGGCCGCCTGCAGGCCGCGATCGAGGGCGGTCGCCTCGATCCCGCCAAGACGATCGACGCCGAGGCGCTGATCGCGGCTGGCTTGATTCGGCGGTCGCTGGGCGGCATCCGCCTGCTTGGTCACGGCGAGCTTACCGCGGCGGTTACGGTCGAGGTGGCCGGCGCCACCAAGGGTGCGGTCACGCGGGTCGAGCAGGCCGGCGGCAAGGTCGTGGTCCTAGGCGCTCCGGCCGAGGCGTGAGCGTGCTGGTTCGACGCGGGAGGGGCGCATGGCTTCGGTAGCGGAGCAACTTGCGGCCAACATCAATTTCGGCGTTTTCAGCAAGGCGACCGAGCTCAAGAAGCGGCTGTGGTTCACGCTCGGCTGCCTCGTCGTCTATCGGCTCGGCACCTACATCCCGCTGCCGGGGATCGACCCCGGGGTGATGGCCCAGATCTTCGCGCAGCAGCGCGGGGGCATCCTGGGCATGTTCAACATGTTCTCGGGCGGTGCGCTCGAGCGCATGTCGATCTTTGCCTTGGGCATCCTGCCCTACATCTCCGCGTCGATCATCCTGCAGTTGATGACCGCGATCTCGCCTACGCTTGAAGCGCTCAAGAAGGAGGGCGAGAGCGGCCGCAAGAAGATCAACCAGTACACGCGCTACCTGACGGTGGCGCTGGCGGTGTTCCAGGCCTGGGGCTTGGCAATCGGCTTGGAGGCCATGAGCGGCCCCTCGGGTTCGGCCGTGATCGACCCGGGCATGTTCTTCCGCGCGGTGACGGTGATCACGATCGTCGGCGGCACGCTGTTCCTGATGTGGGTCGGCGAGCAGATCACCGCGCGCGGCATCGGCAATGGCATCTCCCTGATCATCTTCGTCGGCATCATCGCGCAGCTCCCGCACGCCGTCGCGAGCCTGCTCGAGCTCGGTCGCACCGGTGCCATGTCGCCCGTGTTCATCATCCTGTTCTTGGTGATGGCCGTGGCGGTGATCGCCTTCATCGTGTTCATGGAGCGCGCCCAGCGACGCATTCTGGTCCAGTACCCGAAGCGGCAGCAGGGCAACCGCATGTTCGGCGGCGAGAGCTCGCACCTGCCGCTGAAGCTGAACGTCTCCGGCGTCATCCCGCCAATCTTCGCGAGCTCGCTGCTCCTGTTGCCGACCACGGTCGGCGGGTTCGCCGGTACCGCGGGCCCAGAGTGGTTCGTCGCGATCAGCGCGGCCCTCGGCTATGGCCAGCCGCTACACATCGCCTTCTACGTCGCGATGATCATCTTCTTCACCTACTTCTACACCTCGATCGTCTTCAATCCCCAGGAGACGGCTGAGAATCTCCGTAAGGCGGGGGGATTCGTGCCCGGCTATCGCCCGGGCCAGCGCACCGGCGAGTATCTGGATTACGTGCTGACCCGACTGACCACCGTGGGTGCGCTCTACCTGGCCGCGGTATGCGTGCTGCCCGAGATCCTGATCTCGCGTTATGCAGTGCCGTTCTACTTCGGCGGCACCAGCCTGCTGATCGTCGTCTCGGTGACCATGGACACCGTGGCGCAGATACAGTCCCATCTGATCGCGCATCAATATGAAGGGCTGATCAAGAAGGCCCGACTGAGAGGAAGGCGCGGATGAGACTCATTCTGCTGGGGCCGCCAGGGGCGGGCAAGGGTACGCAGGCGGCTTGGCTGAAGGCGACCTACGGGATTCCGCAGCTGTCGACGGGCGACATGTTGCGCGAGGCGGTCGCCAAGGGCACCGAGGTCGGACGCGAGGCGAAGTCGGTGATGGAGGTGGGCAGGCTCGTCTCGGACGACATCATCAACCGGATCGTGGCCGAGCGCATCGATCAGCCTGATTGCGCCAATGGCTTCATCCTCGACGGCTTCCCCCGGACCATTCCCCAGGCCGAGGCGCTGGACCGGATGCTGGCGGAGCGCGGTCTGGAACTGGACGCCGTGGTCGAGATCAAGGTCGACCAGAACGCGCTGGTCGAGCGGATCTCGGGCCGGTTCAGCTGTGAGAAGTGCGGCGCGGGCTATCACGACACGTTCAAGCCGACCAAGGTCGCCGGCGTCTGTGACGTGTGTGGAGGGACCGAGTTCGTTCGCCGCAAGGACGACAACGCGGAGACGGTACGGGAGCGGTTGGTGGCCTACGAGGCCCAGACGGCTCCGCTGCTGCCCTACTATGGCAGCAAGGGCCTGGTGAGGTCGGTGGACGGCATGGCCGCCATCGACGAGGTCACGGCGGCGATCGGCCGCGCCCTTGGCCGGGCTGCATGATTGACAATGTGGTTTCGCCGCTTATGATTCCGGCGCTTCGACACCCGGCTGGCTGCCTGCGCCTGTCGGACGCGCCGCATGTGAGGCGCTTTTCCAGGAGAGAGACGTGGCGCGTATAGCGGGTGTCAACATCCCGAGCCAGAAGCAGGTGTGGGTGGCACTCACCTACATCTACGGCATCGGGGCGCACAGCTCGCGGAGGCTCTTGGGCGAGATCAGCGTGCCGCTCGAGCGTCGGGTCAGTGAGCTGACCGATGCCGAGATCGCGCGCATCCGTGACAAGATCGACCGCGAGTACAAGGTGGAAGGCGATCTCCGGCGCGAGGTCGCGATGAACATCAAGCGGCTGATGGATCTCGGCTGCTATCGTGGTCTGCGGCATCGCAAGGGTCTGCCCGTGCGCGGCCAGCGCACCCACACGAACGCGCGCACGCGCAAGGGCCCGGCTCGGGCCATCGCCGGCAAGAAGAAGGCGACGAAGAAGTAATGGCTACCGACAACACCCAGCGCATTCGCCGGCGCGAGCGCAAGAACATCACTTCGGGCGTCGCGCACGTGAATGCGACGTTCAACAACACCATGATCACGATCGCCGACGCGCAGGGGAACGTGATCGCCTGGGCCAGCGCCGGCTCGCAGGGGTTCAAGGGTTCGCGCAAGAGCACGCCGTTTGCCGCCCAGATCGCGGGCGAGCAGGCCGGCCGTCGTGCTGCCGAGCACGGCATGAAGTCGCTGGAGGTGCAGGTCCGTGGACCGGGCTCGGGCCGCGAATCGGCGCTGCGGGCGCTGCAGTCGGTGGGCTTCACGATCACCTCGATCCGTGACGTCACCCCGATCCCGCACAATGGCTGCCGCCCGCGCAAGCGGCGCCGCGTCTAGCCCTCGGGGCGCCCGGCGCCCCTGACCAAGCGGTGGGAGAGGCCTCGGGTGCGCCAGCACCTGTGGGCCTCGTGCCGTTTCGGTGCCGGGTATTTGGTTTGGTAATCGCTGGCGATTGCGAGGACGTTCCGTGATCCAGAAGAATTGGCAGGACCTCATCAAGCCGCAGCGCCTGGATGTTCAGCCCGGGCGACGGCCGGACCGTGAGGCCACCATCGTGGTGGAGCCCTTGGAGCGCGGGTTCGGCATCACGCTCGGCAATGCGCTGCGGCGGGTGCTCCTGTCCTCGCTTCAGGGTGCGGCCATCACCCAGGTCCAGATCGACGGCGTGCTGCACGAGTTCTCCTCGATCGCGGGCGTGCGTGAGGACGTGACCGACATCGTCCTGAATCTCAAGGCTCTCGGCCTGCGCATGCACAGCGACACGCCGAAGCGGATGCATCTCAAGGTCGAAGGGCCGGCGATCGTCACCGCCGGCATGATCGAGGGC
>JBFWWD010000278.1:0-7836 GCA_050246385.1 Geminicoccaceae bacterium | reverse complement strand
CCGGCTCGGCGGCGCTGCGCGAGGCCTTGGCCTTGGCCAGCGACCCGGCATCGTCGCTGGACTGCCGCTCGATCTGCACCACCTTGAGCCGCGGGTAGAGGCCGCGCGCGGCGAGCTCGCGCACCGCCTCGCGCTGCTTGCCGAGGAGGGCCACGCCGCCCTCCAGGCGGTCGATCTCGGCGGCCACCGAGCGCAGCTCGCCCGCACGGGCCTGGACCGCCCGGGTCATGGCCTCGCGGCGGCTGGCCTGGGCGGCGTTGCGCGCCTCGAGCAGCGCCTGCTGGGCGGCGAACAGGTCCGGGCGGAACTCCGCCGCGATCAGCGGCAGCTCGCGGTCGGCGGCTTCCGCCTCCAGCCGCGCCACCTCGACCTCGCGCAGCCGCAGGCGCCCCTCGATGCTGCTGCGCTCGCTCTGCGCGACCTCGCCGTCGAGCGTGACCAGGACGTCGCCCGTGGCGACCCGCTGCCCCTCGCGCACATGGACGGCAGCGACCCGCCCGCCCTGCGGATGGTTGACGAGCTTGACCCGGCCAGAAGGCTCGACGACGCCGTTCGCCTGGATCACCTCGTCGACCTGCGCCCAGGCCAGCCAGCCCAGCAGCGCCAGGAACAGGGCGGCGAGACAGGCGACCAGCGTGACGGCGAAGGCCGGGCCGCCGCCGTCGAGGGCATCGCGCGCCAGCTCGATCTCGCGCCGGGGGTCGGTTGCGGGCTCGGTGCTCAAGGCCTCAGCCCACCTCCTGCAGCCCGGCTTCCGCCCGCGGTCGGGCCTGTGCCAGCACCTCCGTCGGCCGGCCGTCGAGCACGAGCCGGCCACGCTCGAACAGCAGTACCCGGTCGCACGTCTCGAGCACGGTCGAGCGATGGGTGACCAGGATCACCGTCCGGCCCTTGCCGGCCCGGCGGATATTGGCGAGCAGGTGCGCCTCGCTGGCGGTGTCGAGGGCACTGGTCGCCTCGTCGAGGATCAGGACCCGCGGGTTGCGCACGATCGCGCGGGCGACGGCCAGGAGCTGACGCTGGCCCAGCGACAGGCCGACCCCGCGCTCGCCGAGCACGGTCCCGTAGCCTTGTGGCAGACGGCGGATGAACTCGTCCGCACCCGTAAAGCGCGCCGCCGCCACCACCCGCGAGAGGCTGCGATCCTCGGCACCCATCGCGATGTTCTCGGCGACGGTGCCGGCGAAGAGCTGCACCTCCTGCGGCACGACCCCGATCCGCGGGCGGTAGGCGATGGGTGCCAGCCGGGCGAGATCCTGCCCGTCGAGCAGGACCCGCCCCTGGTCCGGCCTATCGACGCCGAGCAGCAGGCGCACGAGCGTGCTCTTGCCCGAGCCGGGCGCTCCGGCAACGCCGGTGATCGTCCCCGGCTCGAGCGCGAAGGTCACCCCGTCCAGGGCCGGCGCGGCCGCACCGGGATAGGTGAAGGAGACCTCCTCGACCCGCAGCGCCCCGGTGAGGCCGACCTCGGCCTCGTTCAGCTGCCCGCCGGGCTCGGTGGGCTCGCGCAGCAGCCCGTCGAGCTGGGTGACGGCCTCCTGGGCCTGCCGCAGCTGCCCCCAGGCCGGTGCGATCTGCCGCATCGGGGCAAGGGCGCGCGCCGACAGGATCGAGCTCGCGACCAGGGCACCGACCGACATGTCGCCGGCCACGATCATCCGGGCGCCGAGATAGACCAGGAGCAGTGCCGTGAGATGCTGGAGCGCCTGGCCGAGACTGCCGGCGAGGTGCGTGATCCGGCTCGACTGCAGCCCGCGCCAGGCGCTGCACAGGAGATGGGCCTCGTAGCGGCGCGTGATGTCCGGCTCCAGCGCCAGGAGCTTCACGGTGAGCGCCTGGCTCAGCGCCTCGCCGAACACCGACACCCTGGCCCCGGCGGCCTGGAAGCTCGCGCGCTGGTGCGCCTCCTGCCGCCGCTGCACCCCGATCGAGAGCAGGGCGAAGACGGGCATCGCGGCGAGCGTGACCAGGCCCAGGGGCGGCGCCACGATCAGGAGCACGGCGAGGAACAGCCCGACAAAGCCGAGGTCGACCAGGAGCAGCGGCAGCTGCCCGGTCAGGAACTGGCGCAGCTGGTCGACCTGACGCAGACGCTCCATGACCGGGCCGCTGGCGTTCCGCTCGTGGAAGCGATGCGGCAGCCGCAGCAAATGATGGACGAGCTCGCCGCCGATCGCGGTCTCGAGCCGGGCGCCGGCGTGAGCGGCGACGTGGCCGCGCAGGCCCCGCAGGGCCAGCTCGAAGCCGACCAGGGTGACCATCCCGATCGCCAGGACGTCGAGGGTCTGCAGGGCGCCGTGATTGATGACCTTGTTGTAGACGGTCATCATGAACAGCGGCGTCGCCAGGGCCAGCAGGTTGATCACCACCGAGGCGAGGCCGATCTGCCAGAGCACCGCGCGCACACCCTGCATGGCGGACGAGCGCCAGAAGCCCGCTCGCGCCTGCGCGGCGGGCACGAGGCGGACGATCCGGTCGCCGAACCCGGCCGCCACCTCGACGGAACAGTTCGCCGCCGGCCCGTGCCCGGACTCGAGAAGGAGCTGGCCGTCCTGGGCGCGCGACCGCACCAGCCAGGCGTCGCCGGGCTGCCGTCCCAGGATGATGCACGGCGTCGGCGCCTTCGCGAGACGCCGCGGGCTGAGACGCCGAACGCGCAGGGTGAGGTTGAGCCGCGGCGCCAGACGCTCGAGCCAGCGCGCATCGGCGCCGGCCTCGGGCACGATCACGGCGGCGCGCAGCTCCGCGTCGGTCATCGGCCGGTCGAGGAGCCGGAGCAGGCGGCCGACGGCGAGAAGCACGCCATCGACCCCACCGGGGTCAGGCGTCGGCGTGGACGCGGCCAGGACCGCAGCGGCTGCCATCGGCACTCCCGAGAAGTGGGCGCCGACCGACAAACGGGACCAATCGCTAGTTAGTGCAACCAGAGTCGCAAAGCAACCACTTACAGTTGAAATGTCTCAGTCGAGGGCGTAGGCGAGAAACTTGAGGTAGGCGGTCTCCGGCAGCGCCGGATGGATCGGATGATCCGGCCCCGCACCGGCGCTGCGGATCAGGCGGCCGCCGCGCCCCGCCTCGCGGATCCCCGCCCAGGCCTCGGCCGCGAACTGCTCGGCCGTGACATGGTGAGAGCAGCAGCCCAGGCACAGGAAGCCTGGCTCGGTGACCACGCCCGCGGCGAGGCGGGCGAGCTTGCGATAGCCCTTGAGGCCCGCACCCAGATCCTTGCGGCTCTTCACGAAGGCCGGGGGGTCGGCGATGACCAGGCCGAAGCGCGCCTTCGCGTTGGCAGTCTGGTCGAGGAAGGCGAAGGCGTCGGCCCGCTCGAACCGGACGCGCTCGGCGACACCCTGGCGCGCAGCGCTGGCCGCGGCCAAGTCGAGCGCCGTCGCCGAGCCGTCGACCGCGGTGACGCGCGCGGCACCGCCGGACATCGCCGTGAGCGCGAAGCCACCGCAATAGCTGTAGACGTCGAGCGCCTCCTGGCCGGCGGCGAGCCCGGCGGCGAAGCGCCGATTGTCCCGCTGATCGTAGAACCAGCCGGTCTTCTGGCCGCCACCCGGATCGGCGACGAAGGTCAGCCCGTTCTCCACCAGCTCCAGCCGCCCGGGCAGCACGCCCTCAAGCGCCATGACCTCGAGCGGCAGGCCCTCGAGCTGTCGCGACGGCGCGTCGTTGCGGGCGATGATCGTGGCCGGCCTCACCACCGCGTCCAGCGCCGCGACGATCGCCGGCTGCATGGCCGCCATGCCTGCCGTATTGAGCTGCACCACCAGAGCGTCGCCGAACCGGTCCACGACCAGCCCCGGCAGCCCATCGGCCTCGGCGTGGACCAGCCGGTAATGCGGCGTGTCGAACAGGCGCTCGCGCAGCTCCAGCGCCCGTCTGACCCGTCGCGCGACGAACTCGCGATCGATCGTCGCGTCCTTGTTCCGGGTCAGTATCCGTGCGGCGATCAGCGAGTGCGGGTTGAACTGTGCCACGCCCAGCATCTTGCCGCTGGGCGCCATCAGCCGGACCAGGCTGCCCGGGGACACCGCGCGCGCCGCCTCGTCCATGCGCAGCTCGTTCGAGAACAGCCAGGGCGAGCCGCCGCGCAGACGGCGATCCTCGCCAGGAAGGATCTTGATGGTGGGATAGGTCATGGCAGGGTCCTGGTGGCGCGGGCGCGGAAGGTGGGCCGCGGCAGGCCAGTTGGCAAGCGACCGCGACCGTCGGGCGGGCATGGGCGTGGCACATGCGCACAGCTCGCGGCTCCATATTGCGTCGCAGCATGGCGAAACGATCTAACTGATCCCGTGGATCGCCTCACTAGCCTGCGTGAGGAGGACGACCTCCATGGCATCCCAGTCAAGGAGCGGCCCGACGGACAACGCCATGACCTACGAGCAGATCGAGCACGAGCTGCGCACCCCGGTCGCGTGCGTGCGCTCGCTGTCGGAGATCGTCCGCGACCATCCCGACCTCAGCGAGGCGCAACGCCGCGAGTTCCTGGACGCCATCGTCAGCGAGAGCGAGCGGCTCAGCCGCACGGTCGAGCGTCTTCTTCTCTCCGCCACCCTGAAACGCGGCGTCAGCTGAGCGCCGGCAGAGTGGCGGACAGGCCGTGGCCGACGCGGACCGGCTCGATCCGGCGGGCGAGGCCGGTGCGGTCGTCGGTCTCCACGAACACGCCGCACAGCATGGCCTCGCCCATCGCCGGGGTCAGCCGCGCCACCGGCAGGTCGCTGCGCCACTTCTGCAGCGAGCCCGCCTTGTCCATGCCGATCACGCTGTCGTAGTCGCCGGTCATGCCGAGATCGGTGATGTAGCCCGAGCCGGCCGCCAGGATGCGGGCATCCGCCGTTGGCACGTGGGTGTGGGTGCCGACGATCAGCGAGACGCGACCGTCCAGATGATGGCCGAGCGCCAGCTTCTCGCTGGTGGCCTCCGCATGCACGTCGACGACGATCGCCTGCGCCGTACCGCCGAGGCTGTGCTTGGCCAGCTCCGCGTCCAGCGCGCGGAACGGGTCGTCGGCGAGCGCCATGAACAGCCGGCCGAGCACCTGCAGCACGAGGACGCGCTGCCCTCGCGCGGTGCGAATCTCGCCCACCCCGCGGCCAGGCGTGCCCGGCCCGAGGTTCAAGGGCCGCACGATGCGGGGCTCGCGCGCGATGTGCGTGATCAGCTCGCGCTGGTCCCAGAGGTGATTGCCCATGGTGAGGAGGTCGGCACCCGCCTCGAGGAACTCGCCCGCGATCACGGCGGTCAGTCCGTAGCCGCCAGCGGCGTTCTCGGCGTTGACGATCACCGCGTCGAGCGCCAGCGCCGCGCGCAGCTTCGGCAGCTCCTCGAGTAGGACCGCCCGCCCGGAACGCCCGACCACATCGCCGACGAACAGCAACCGCATCCGCTCAATCCTCGCCCAGGCTGCGCCAGCCGGCCTCGGTGACGACCTGCTGGAGGGGAATGTCGTTCACGTCCGCCGGCACCTCCTCGACCTCCTGGCCGGCGAAGCAGAGGCCACAGCGGATCGGGTCACCACCCGCGGCCGAGATCGCGGCGAAGGTCACGTCGTAGAAGCCGGCGCCGTAGCCCAGCCGGTTGCCGTGGGCGTCGAACGCCAGCAACGGCGCCAGAACGATCTCGGGCAGCACGGGCGGCAGGCCCGGCGGCGGCTCGCGGACGCGAAATGGTCCTTCGATCAGATCGAGGTCGGGCGTCCAGCGATGGAAGACCAGCGGTCGGCCACGCCCCTGCATCCGCGGGAGCAGGGGCTCGGCGCCGAGCCAGTGCAGAGCGTGCAGGAGAGGCAGCGTGTCGATCTCGTCGAGAAGGGGCCAGAACAGGGCGACGCGTCGGCGCTCCCGCCATGGCAGCGCCCGCAGTCCGTGCCATGCGGCGGCGCGGCTGGCATCCGCCCGCGGGCCGGGATCGATTGCACGACGGTGCTCGCCCACGCGCCGGCGCAGCTCGCGTTTGCGCGCATCGATCAGGGACGGAGTGCTCTCGGTCATGAACCAACGCGGAGGGGAACAGCGGTTGCCGCCAAAGCCGTTTCGTCGTGGTCGTCCCTGGGACCTGCTACGCAGGTGGGCGCCGTATGGCGTGGCCACGGCCACGTCAGGGACAGCTCCCTTTGGAACGAACTAGGCCCGGGGCGATGATTCCGACGGGGCACGAACCCAGCAGCAACCGCCAGCGCTAAGCTAGGCACTCTCCAGGGACGCGGCAAGCTGTTCCAGCCGCACAGTCACCCGATCGAGCGCCTGCGCCGCCTCCTCCTCCGCCTTGCGGTCCTGGTCGGCCGCCTGTGCCTTGAGCCGCTTGATCTCCTCGTAAGCGTCGGAGAGCTCGTCCGCGATCAGCAGGCTGGTCAGGAGCAGTACCTTCGCGTCGGAGATCTGGCCGTGCTGCTGCAGGAGCTTGCCGGCGCAGCTGTCGACATAGGCCGCGAGACGCCGCAGGCGCGGCTCCTGGCCGTCGCCGCACTGCACCTGATGCTTGCGGCCGTTGAAGGCGATCTCGACCATGCTCATGGCGCCGTCCTGCTCCCCGTGAGCTCGTCGACCCGCTCGATCGCTCCCGCGACCCGGCTCTCCACCTCGCTCAGCGCCGCGCCCAGCCGCTCGACCCGCTCGTTGGCGGCGGCGAGCTCGCGGCGCAGGCGCTCACACTCCGCGCGCAGATCCGGCTCGGCCGTGTCGTCCGTCGCCAGCCGGAGCGCCAGCTCCAGCCGCTCCAGGGCCGTACCCACCCGCGCCTGCGCGGCCGTCAACGCCGACATCGTTCGTCTGCGGTCCCGTCCAGGGTTGCGGATGGGCGAGCGAGTTGACACAGCGGCCAAACCGCGTCAATCGCGCCTCCAACCCTTTCAGGCGAAAGGGAGTTGCAATTTCCGGGCGCTCGTCCAGTTTGCCGCCCCGACCCAGCCTCGAGCCGCAGCGCGCCCGCCCCCATGACCGTGAGCCAAGCCGACCTCGCCAATGCCATCCGCGCCCTCGCCATGGACGCGGTCGAGCAGGCGAAATCCGGACACCCCGGCATGCCGATGGGCATGGCCGACGTCGCCACCGTCCTGTGGACCCGGTTTCTCAAGTTCGACCCGCAGCATCCCGAGTGGCCCGACCGCGACCGGTTCGTCCTGTCCGCCGGCCACGGCTCGATGCTGCTCTACGCCCTGCTCCATCTCACCGGCTATCCCGACATGACGCTCGACGAGCTGCGGCGCTTCCGTCAGCTCGGCGCACGCACGGCGGGCCACCCCGAGCACGGCCACGCTTTCGGCATCGAGACCACGACCGGCCCGCTGGGTCAGGGTTTGGCCAACGCGGTCGGCATGGCGCTGGCCGAGCGGCATCTCGCCGCCCGGTTCGGCGACGATCTCGTCGATCACCATACCTACGTGATCGCCGGCGACGGCTGCCTCATGGAAGGCATCAGCCACGAGGCCGCGTCGCTCGCCGGCCATCTCGGCCTCGGCCGGCTGATCGTCCTGTTCGACGACAACGGCATCTCGATCGACGGCCCGACCTCGCTCTCGGTCTCGGACGACCAGGTCGCCCGCTTCACGGCCTATGGCTGGCACACCGCCGCGGTGGACGGCCACGACCCGGCTGCGGTCGAGCGCGCCATCGAAGCCGCCCGGGCCGAGACCGGCCGGCCGTCGCTGATCGCCTGCAAGACGGTGATCGGCAAGGGTGCGCCCACCAAGGCCGGCAAGAACTCCGCGCACGGCGCCCCGCTCGGTGCGGCCGAGATCGAGGGTGCGCGCGCGGCCCTGCACTGGCCCTATCCGCCGTTCGTCGTCCCCGATGAGATCCTCGCGGCATGGCGCGCCGCCGGCGAGCGCGG
>JBFWWD010000277.1:0-7885 GCA_050246385.1 Geminicoccaceae bacterium | reverse complement strand
GGTGCTGATGGTGAGCGCGACGTCGCGCTCACCATCAGCACCGACGAGGTCGCTCATGCGCAATAGCTCGCCTGCAGTTCGCGGCACGCCGGCTGATGCCGGCGTGCCCTTGGTTCATGCCAAGCCCTGATCACCGGTCTCGAAGCCAGTGTCCCGTCCGTCGAACGTGGCCGAAATGAGTTCGGCACCATCGAACAGAGCGAGTGGATTGCCGGTATTTTGGGTGACCGTCGCAGCGTCGGCGTCGGTCGGGCTGTTGATCGTCACGGTGCCGCTATGATTGTAAATGCGAACGTTCCTGACCTTGTCGCCCTGGCTCGTGACCCGCTCGAGCGTTCCGGCGAGATTGGCGTATCCGACCAGCAGTGGCGCTTGGTTCTTGTACAACGTGACCCAGTGCGCGGCCTGATAACCGCCGCGCTCGGGATCGGTGGGGCGCTGGGTCGCCCGAAACAGGCGAATCTGCGCCGAGGAAACGTTGTTACGGACGTCCGCGCCGTTTGCGAAGCTCCCTGCCCACTCGTCGCCGATGACCAGGAATGCCGAGCCAGCAACGCGGTTGCCCCAGATGCGCGATCCCCAGCCATGCCGCTGACCGAAATTGCCGTAGCGCTGCGTCGAGCGGTTCCGGAAAATGTCGCAGCCTCGCTTGACATAAATGGAACGGGGTCTCGAATGACCGTTCGCTGCGGCGGGGAAGTAATTTTCCTCAAACACGACATTAAGCATCCGTCCCATGTCCGTCGGCTGATCAGGGTGGGCGTCGCCGACATAGACCGACATGCTCTCGCCGCCGACTTCTGAGGTGTAGAGCTGGTGATTGGTGTCATCCCAGAAGAAATTCCGATAGCAGTAATACTCGTATGGCCCGGCTGTCGGGCTCTTGTAGTCGCCCGGGATCTGAAGCTTCAGCTGCATGCAGTTCTCGCTGGTCGGATTACCGCTCCCGTCTGTGCCGGTCGGCGTGTTCCGGCCGGTAAAGCGGTTCCAGCCAACCCAGATATGGTGAACGTTGGCGGCACATTGCACGCCATGGCGGCCTCGGATCCAGCAGCGTGTGATCCACGTATGATTGCTGTTCAGATTGACGTCGCCCTCGGCGCGTCGACTGTTCGTGTAGTCGGTCTGCAGCTCGTAGAGCCAGTGCCCAGTCGCCCCCACAGTGATCTTGCCGGTGATTCGTGCGCCGGGTACTGCGCCAGTCGTCGAGCGCGAGCGGATGATCACGGGGTTTGTGCTTGGAAAGGAGCGGCTGAGGTTGAAGGATTCCGTGTAGGTCCCGTTCGCGAGCGAAATGTGATCGCCGCCCGAGGCAGCCGCATAGGCCTGGGCGAAGGTGGCATAGTCTTCCGGAACCTTGAGGGTACGTTTTGGAGTGGGCGGATGCTTGGGCCGGGCATCTGCGGGCGATGCGACCTCGACGAGGACGATGCTGGAGCTCTGCTTGCCGGCATTCTGCAGCGTGTAGGTAAACGCGTCCGGTCCCGCGAAGCCGGCGAACGGCGTGTAGCGCACCTTGCCGCTCACCACCGTCACGACGCCCTTTGCAGGTGTTCCGACGGCGGACACGATCATCTGTGCCGGACCGTCCGGATCGTAGGCGCTGGCGGCCACGTCGACGTCCACGGAGCTGCCGGCCTCGGCCTTGGTTCGCAGCGGTACGGCGGTGGGCGCAGCATCGGTCTGGCCCGCGGCGTCCTCGCCGCCCAACCCGTAGAGGGTCTGTAAAGCGCCGAGATTGGCCGCTTCCGCTGCGACGCGTGCCGGCGAGAACGCGACCGCGGTCAGGCGAAGCTCGTCGATCAAGCCTCGCCAACCGCCCGTTGCCGGGTCGCGCGCACCCGCGCCGAGATAGACTCCGCCGGCGGTCATCGACGTCGGGCCGGCGCGCGCGGCCGAGGTGGCGCTCGGATCGGCCTCGACACCATCGAAGAACAGCTGGCACACCGCGCCCTGTGCCCAGACCGCGTGCAGCAGCTGACGCGTCGCGGCGTGTGTCTGCGCACCGCTAAGCACGAAGGCTGCGCCGTCGGCAGCATTGACCTTGAAGTGGACGACGTTGGGAGTACCGTCCGCCGCCTGCGCGAGATATTGGAGGATAAGCCCTGCCGACGCGTCGGAGCCGTTCATCGGGCCTTGGGCGAGAACCCCGTGGTCGCTGCCGACCATGGCTGCGTCGGGTCGGATGAGGGTCTGCACGGTGAGTGCGTTCAGACCGGAGAGAAACGCCGCATCGCCGCGGCTGGCGACCGACGTGCCGGAATAGGCGCCGGCCGGCCCAATCAGCGTGCCCGACCCCACCCCGGTCGGCGTCAGCGAACGGCCGTTCCCGGTGCGATCGACGCCGGTCCGTCCGTCGACAACCGCGAGATAGCCGCGCCAGGTGCCGGCCGGATTGGCCTCCGTCACGGTGAGGCCGGGCTTGCCGTAATAGAGGAGCAGGCGCAGCTGGCTCGCGAGCTGATAGCTGGGAACGCGCACCCAGGCGATCAGCGAGCCGGCCGCGCCGTCATAGAGCTCGATGTCGTGGTCGAGCTTGGCGCCGCCTTCGAGCTCCAGGCGGATGTCGAAGCCCTGCGCATGCTCCAACCTGCCGCCCGCGGACGCGGGTTTGAGCCAGGCGCCCGACTCCTGGACCAGGAGAACGAAGTCCGTCGCCACTTCGGCGGCTGCGGCCTGTGCCGGCACCACGATGCGGCGCCGGTAGCGATAGCCGTTCGCATAGGTCGGTATCGCCGGTGCCGTGACGGCGACGCTGACCTCGGCCTCGCTGACCGCGGTGCCGTCGCCAACCTGATAGGTGAAGCCGTCC
The DNA here is from genome assembly GCA_050246385.1 of Geminicoccaceae bacterium. Lineage (GTDB taxonomy): Bacteria > Pseudomonadota > Alphaproteobacteria > Geminicoccales > Geminicoccaceae > Benzoatithermus. The sequence goes on along the minus strand of JBFWWD010000277.1, from coordinate 5,073 downwards.
GTGCCCGTGAACCCGCTGGGCGGTGTGTAGGTCACCTGGCCGTCGCTGGCGACCTCGACCCGGCCGCGCAGCGGCATGGTCAGCGACTTCAGCTGGAGGGCATCGCCGTCGGGGTCGCTGTCGTTGGCGAGCGGATCGAACGCCACCGCCTGGCCGGTGCTGGCGAGGCTGTCCGGCACCGCCGCCGGCGGCGCGTTGCGGGCCGTCACCTCGACCGTGACTTCGGCGCGAGCTGCTGCGCCAGCATCGTCGCGGATCGTGTAGCTGAAGCTGTCCACGCCGACGAAGCCGGGTCGGGGGGTGTAGGTGAAGCGATTCTCGGGTGTCAGCGCGAGGCTGCCCTGGCCCGGCATCTCCATTCCGCCGAGCGAGATCGGATTTCCGTCGGGATCGTTGTCGTTGGCGAGCACGTCGATCGTGACCGCGCTACCCTCCACGGTCGTCGTACGATCCGCTCGCGCGACAGGCGGCCGGTTGGGCAGCGTGACCATGATGGTGACGCTCGCTTCTGCCGTAGCGCCCTGGCCGTCGCCGATCGTGTAGGTGAAACTGTCGATGCCCGCGAAATCCGTCTGCGGCACGTAGCGGATCGAGCCGTCCGGCTGCACCGTGATCGTTCCGTGGGCCGGGGCATCGACGCCGATGATCTCGATCGGATCGCCGTCGGGATCGTTGTCGTTGGCGAGCGCGGGGATCGTGGCAGCCGACCCGGTCGTGACCGCCGCGCTGTCGTCGCCGGCGAGCGGGGCAGTGTTGGGGCGGGCGACAAAGACCCTGACTTCGCCTTGCGACGTGCCTCCCACGGCGTCGCGGACGGTGTAGGAGAAGCCGTCCACACCCTCGAACGCGGCGTTCGGCGTGTAGGTGAAAGTCTGGTCCGGATTGAGCGTCAGCGTGCCCGCGGTCGGCTGCACGTAGCCCGAGATGGCGAGGTTGCCGCCCTCGTCGTTGGCGAGGACCGCGATGACAACAGGTATGCCGCGCGGCGTCCGCGCGGTGTCGGGGTTCGCGAGGGGCACGGGGCAAGCTCCGGCATGAAGGACTATGTGCCCTTGTTTGAAGCATATATTCCTATTCATTGTCAATAGAGGAGTTATCGCCTTGCGAACGCGACAGGCGCGCCGAGACATTCGTCAGCGCGCCTGTCAGGATGTTGCGCATGACAAAGGCCGGAATCGCGACGTTCCCGACCGCCCTCGGCAGTTGTGCCGTGGCTTGGCGTGAAGATCGGGTCGTCGGGGTGCAGCTTCCGGAGGCCGACGCTGCGGCGACGCTGCGCCGACTGTCCCGCCGCTTTCCGACCGTCCCCGCGGGCGAGCCGTCGGCTTCAATTCGATCGGCGATCGCCGGCATGCAGGCGCTGCTGCGTGGCGATCGCACGGATCTCTCGCTCGTGCCTCTTGCGCTTGAGGCGCTACCGGACCTCGATCAGGCCGTCTATGGCCGGGCGCGCGCCATTCCATTCGGTCGCGTGGTGACCTATGGCGAGATCGCCGCGGATATCGGCGATCCCGCGGCCAGTCGGGAGGTCGGAGCGGCTCTCGGACGCAATCCGGTGCCGCTTCTCGTCCCCTGCCATCGGGTCGTCGCTGCCGGCGGTCGACTCGGCGGCTTCTCGGCCGCCGGCGGCAACCTCACCAAGCGGCGCCTGCTCGAGATCGAACGCGCCCGGCCGGATACGGGCCCGGACCTGTTCGACTGAACCCGGCCCGCCGGTGCCCGGGTCGCGAACGCCGCAGGCCTCCCACACCCGCTTCGAGGGTCACCGAGAGCACCCAGCCGATTCGCGTTCGGTGGAATAGGCGGTCGGCTTCTCGCGTCATCGGAACTTCACCGTCTTAGCCGATGTCCGGGAGAATTCGATCTTGGCGCGCATCCACAATCGGGCGGCAGCCCAGCTTGGAGCCACCCTGGCCGTCGCCACGATGCTCGTCGTGGCGCTGCTTCAGCCGTCTGAGGCGGGGGTGAGCTGGAAGTCCGGAACCCGCAACAACAATGCCACCGTCCCGTTCGCAAGCTGGCGCGGCACGCCGCTGGGCGTGGTCGTCGGCTGGATCGAGTACCGCAAGGGCTGGGGCGGCATGTACGCGTACGCGAGCAGTGGCAGCCCGCGACATCTCCGCGCCAAGTCGTCGAACGTCAGCTTCGGCCATGGTCTGTTCCCCAACGGCGGCAACCTCGCAGCCTGCGCCAGAGGCGACTATGACGACGAGCAGCGCGAGGTGGCGCGCCGCCTCGTCGCTAACGGCGTCGGCGACGCCGAGATCCGTCTCGGCTGGGAGGCGTCCGGTGACTGGTTCGCCTGGACGGCAGTCGGCAAGCCGGCCGATCAGTGGAAGTCCTGCTTCACCCACGTTGCCAGGGCGATGAAGGCGGTCTCGCCGAGGTTCCGCATCGGCTGGTACATGGCCAAGAAGGGGCGGATCGACGTCCGCACGATCTACCCGGCCGGCGCGCCGATCACCAACATCGGCGTGAGTCACTACGACGACATTGAGGACCGCTTCGGCTACGAGACCTATAAAGGCGGTCCCTGGGGCCTGCGCGCCTGGGTGAATTTCGCGCGCAGCAAGGGCAAGAAGTTCGGGGTCGGCGAGTGGGGTGTCGGCCGGAGCGGCGACAACCCGCAATATATCCAGAACATGCACGACTTCCTGCAATGGGCCGGCGGCTCGATCACGCACGAGGCCTACTTCAACGACGGCAAATATCGCCTCTACCCGGTCGGCCCGAACCCCAAGTCCAGCCAGCGCTATCGCGAGCTGTTCTAGCAATCTTTGCGCTTTGCCCCGAAGCACGGCGACGAGAAGGGTCGCCGTGCTTTTTGGCTTGCCACGACGCTGACCAGCATCCGACCGACTCCGCGGATGCCCGAACTGACACGACAGGGCGGTCTCAGCGCGAAAATGCGATCTGGTTGCCGGCATCCACGTTCAGGATGTTGCCCGTGGACTTGGCAGAGATGTTGCACGCGAAGAAGCACACGGCCTCGGCGATATCCTCGGGATAGACGCTGCGCTTGAGCAGCGAGCGTTGGCGATAGGCCTCCTCGAGCTGCTCCTCGCCGATGCCCATGCCGGCGGCACGCGCCTTGCGCCAGTCCCCACCCCAGATCCGTGAGCCGCGCAGGACCGCGTCCGGGTTGACCACATTGGCGCGGATGCCGTGCGGGGCGCCCTCGAGCGCGATGCAGCGGGTCAGGTGCAGGGCCGCTGCCTTCGCGGCGCAGTAGGCCGAGGCGCCGGCCGAGGTGGCGACCGCGTTCTTGCTGCCGATGGTGACGACCGAGCCGCCGAGCTGCTGCGCCACCATCACCTTGAACGCCTCGCGCGCGACCAGGAACACGCCCTTGGCGAGCACGGCGCTGTTCCTCTCCCAATCGGCGAGGCTGGTCTCGGCGAAACCCGCCGCCGTGGCGAGCCCGGCATTGGCGACCACGATGTCGATGCCGCCGAAGCGCTCCACCGTGCTGCCCAGCACCTCGCGCACGGCCGCCTCGTCGGTGACATCGGCGGGAACGGCATGAACCACGTCTCGGCCGGCCGCCTGGACCAGCGAACCCTCAGCCGCGGCGAGCGGCTCGCCGTCGATGTCGGTGATTACGACGCAAGCACCCTCGGCGAGCAGCCGCCGTGCCGTCGCACCGCCGATGCCACCCGCACCGCCGGTCACCAGCGCCACGCGTCCCGCCAGCGCCTTCGGCTTGGGCAGGCGTTGCAGCTTCGCCTCCTCGAGCAGCCAGTACTCGATGTTGAACGCCTCCTGCTCGGACAGCCCGACATAGCGGTCGACGCCGGCAGCGCCCCGCATGACGTTGATGGCGTTGACGTAGAACTCGGCGGCGATCCGGGCGGTCGGCTTGTCGCGAGCGAAGGTCAGCATCCCGACGCTTGGAATGAGGTAGACCACGGCATTGGGGTCCCGCATCGCCGGGCTGTCGGCGTGCCGGCAGCGCTCATAATAGCCGGCATAGTCCTGCCGATAGGCCCCGACCGCCTGATCGAGCGCAGCGTCGTCGGCGTCGGCCGGCAGAACGAGCGGGCGGATCTTGGTGCGCAGGAAGTGATCGGGACAGGATGTGCCCAGCGCCGCCAGCTCCTCGAGCCGGTTCGAGTTCACGAACTCCAGGACCGCGGGCGAGGTGTCGACATGGCCGACCTTCGGCTCGCCTGCAGCGACCCTGCCGCGCAGCCGCGGCAGCAGCCGCCGCACCACCGCCTCACGGTCGGCCTCCGGCAGCGACCGCGTCCGCGGGCCGCCGAACGCGGCTGAGCGGTTGTTGGCGTCCAGCCAGTCCTGGGCGCGCTGAATGGCGCGCAACGTGGTCTCGTAGCAGGCCCTGCCGTCCTGGGCCCAGGTGAACAGCCCGTGCCCGCCCAGGACACAGCCGACCTGGTGCGGGTTCGCACGTGCGCTTGCCTCGAGCTTCAGGCCGAGATCGAAGCCGGGGCGCTGCCAGGGCAGCCAGCCGATCTCGTCGCCATAGATCTCGCGGGTCAGCTCCTCGGATCGTGCGGAAGCGGCGATCGCAATGACGGCATCCGGATGGACATGGTCGACATGGCGGTAGGGCAGGTAGGCGTGCAGCGGCGTGTCGATGCTGGCGGCGCGCGGGTTGAGGCCGAAGGTGCAGTGGGGCAGGTAGCCCACCATCTCGTCCTCGTGCGCGATGCCGCGATACAGCCCCTTCAGCCGGTCGAGCCTGTCGAGATAGAGGGTCGCGAAGCCGTCGAGCTTCATCGAGCCCAGATCGCCGCCCGAGCCCTTGACCCAGAGCACCGTCACCGGCTCACCGGTCAGCGGGTCACTCGCCTGCAGCTTGGCCGAGGTGTTGCCGCCGCCATAGTTGGTGATGCGCTTGTCGGCACCCAGCAGGTTCGACCGGTAGAGCAGCCGCCCCGGATCGTCGAGCGCGGCCGCGTGCGCGTCGTCCCAGCGATTTTCCAACGGTGCCGTGGTCACCATGCCGCTCTCCCTGCCTCGCGCCCGGGGCTTAGGGCGCACGCCCCGGGGCGTCAAACGGAACCACCGGCTTGATGGCACCGCCTTGAGGCTGGAAAGTCGGCATCTCCA
>JBFWWD010000276.1:0-7891 GCA_050246385.1 Geminicoccaceae bacterium | reverse complement strand
CCGCGCTCGAACCGGCCCGGCTGGTAGGTCCGCTCCAGATAGTCGGCGAAGCTCCGGGTGATCGACTGCAGGCTGTCCTCCTCGTCGGGGAGGATGCGCTCCTCGGCGAGGCCCAGGCCCTCGTTCTCACGCCGCAGGTTGAGCAGCCACTGCAGCGCCGCCGCGGTCGGCTCGCGCACCACGCGGTTGAGCGGTCGGCGGAAGAAGGGCTCCAGCCGGCGCTCGACGCGCAGCCCGGCCCGCATCGCGCGGTGGATCAGATGCAGGATCGGCCGGTCACCGCTCATCGTCCCGCCTCCGCGATGTAGCGCAGGGCGCGCAGTCCGGGCAGGAAGAAATAGCCGCCGCCGCGCACCGTGACGAAGCGCGGCAGGTCCTCGATCCGGCGCGGCGGGCCGTCCGGCCGCGGCAGGCTGAAGCGGTCGGTGGGCGCGCCGCCGAACAGGGGCTCGCGATTGCCGAGCAGCGGGTCGGCCTCGTCGCCGAGCCCGTCGAACTTGGCGCTGGCGATCCAGGCGTTCTGCACGAACTCGAACTGGCGCGAGAGGTTGGCGCACAGGCAGATGAAGTGCAGGCCGCGCTCCGGCTCCGGCCCCTCGGCCGGTGCGAGCGCGTCCTCGGGCGCGAGCAGCGGCCCGTATTCGCGACCGCGCCGGACCAGGCGGTGGAAGCGGGTCGAGGCGATCATGTCGTCGCGAAAGCGCGGCCGCTTGAAGCCGAGCGTGCGCAGCGCCCAGGAGACGAAGCCCTGCTCGCCGCCCGGCAGGTCGCCGGTGCGCGGGTTGGCGCGGCGGATGTGGGCGCCGAACGGGCAGCGCGTGCCGTCGGGATCGTCGTCGTAGAGAAAGCCGTTGGTCTCCAGCTCGCGCGGCTTCGGCCCGATGCCGGGGATCGGCTGGCCGTGGCGTGGCAGCAGCGGGTCGCCGTTGCGGTGCCGCCCGACCATGGCCGAGCCCAGCGCGTCGCGTTTGGCGGCATCCCCGCCCGAGCTGCGGTCGAGGAACTGCCAGAAGCCGCGCACGTCCTGCTCGAGCTGCCGCACCACGAGGTAGGTGCCGTTGCGGCCGAGGTCGAAGCGGTGCGGGTTCTCCTCCGCCGGGGGCAGGACGGCGGCGGCCGGATCGAGCGCCACGTCGAGCAGGGGCCGGCCGGTGTAGAGGCCATACTCGTCGACATAGCCCAGGAGCACCTCGCCCAGGGCCATGAGGTTGCGGAACGCCGGCACCTCGCGGCGGTCGAGCACCAGCTCCCGCCGCCAGTCGATCTCGGGCTGGCTGACGCCGTCGGCATAGCCGAACGGCTCGATGTCGCCGATGTCGTTGGTGTCGAGCCGGTGCACCTCGGCGAAGGCGGCCGCCCAGCCGGCGCCCTTGGCCTCGCTTTCCCAGGCGGCGAGGCGGCCCTTCTTCGCGAACAGCATCAGCAGCAGATGCACCTCGGCGTCCGGCCTGCCCCAGTACCAGCGCGCCGGCGCGTCGGGACCGACGTCGCCGAGCCGGCGGGAGCGGTTCGGATCGCCGGCCATCCCGTCGCGGAACTCGTCGGAGAACTCCGCCACGGTGGCGGGCGGGACGCCCATGGCGAGCAGGCCCGCGGGCGTGAAGGCGATCTGCAGCGCCGTGTCGGGCAGCGGGCTCACCGTCTCGGCGGTGGTCACCGGCGCCGACCGGAGCCAGTCCCTGGCGGCCGCGCGGTCGGCGATGCGCAGCAGCAGGTAGCAGGCATCCTCCAGCCGGCCGTGGCCGAACCGGACGATGCCCTGCATGTCCTGGAACTCGACGGAAGCCGTGGCCTGCGGCATCGTTCCCTCGCCGTCAGAGCAGGGCGAGCCAGGCGAGCGTCTCCCGCTCGCCCATGCCCCGCCGGTCGACGCCGGCGCGTATCCTGCTGTTGCGATTGAGCTCGGCGACCGAGAGGTCGGGATAGGCCTTGTACCAGACCTGGGTCGGGATCTGGTGGCGGCGCAGATAGCGCTTGTACTTGCCCTCGAACTTGGCTCCGCCGCGCAGCAGCCAGGAGACGCGCGGAAAGCCGAGCCCGTTGCCGAAGACGAGATTGATGCCCCAGGCGACCTTGTTGATGAAGTCGTCCATGTAGCTGTCGAGGCTGCCGTCGTAATTGCTGGCGAAGTACAGGCTGCGCGCATCGTCGAGCAGCACCCAGCGGGCGAAATGGATGGTTTGCACCCGGGTGAGATAGCCGCGCGGGTAGAGATGACGCGCGCCCCAATGCAGCAGAGAGAGGAACACGATCACCAGCAGCCGCCGGAACCGGCCCGGCTTCAGATCGCCGATGGCGCTGAACTGGTTGGTGAACCCGTGGTCCTCCTGGGCCGAGAGCTGCTTGATGCGCTCCAGCGGGACCCGCGGCGTGATCTCGGGATCGGAGGTCTCGCGCGACCGCAGCATCCAGATCAGGAGGGGCGAGGCCAGGATCAGGAACGGCGCCAGCACCAGCAGCAGCAGGGGCACGCCGACGAGGTGGGCAAGGTCGGAAAGGCGCTGCGCCGGCGGGGTCGGCTGGTCGGGCGTCAGCTTCAGCCGGCCGGCGGCCTGCTCGGCGTCGACATAGGCGAACAGGCGATCGCGCAGACGGGCCGGGGGCAGATGGTCGGGTTCGAGCGTGCGCGCGAACGCCACGAGCGCCGCGCGCAGGATGGCATCCTCCCGAACGCGCGTGACCGTCCGTCCGGCCCAGTTGACGTAGACGGCGCTGGCCTCGACCGAGCTTCCGTCCATCCAGGCGCGCAGATCGGTCCCGGGGCCGAAGTCGCGGCAGTGGGAGAAGATGCGCCGCAGCCCGTCGCCGGCCCGGGCGACCAGCTCGTCGAGCATGGTCGCCGCCGGTCCGTCGCAGTCGCCGAGGAAGGCGAGGTGGGCCGCCCACGGCCGCGCCGGCTCGCCATAGACGCCGAGATCCTCACGGAGCTCGAGATCGAGGATGGCGAAGCGGGCGACGTGCAGCCGGTCGAACTCGCCGAAGGGCACGAGCGCATTGGCAGGGTCGGCGATGCAGCTCCGCCGGTTCATGCCGGCGAGCAGGGCCTCGAGATCGGCCCGGCGCTCGGGAACGATCTCCGCCATGACCATGAAGGCCGATTGCGGCGTCATCGTCGCTGTCCCCCGCGGCGGATCCCATCGCCTATTTGAACTGCAGGACGAAGTCGATCAGCCGCTGCTTGCCCCAGTATACCTTGCCCAGATACATCTTCGGCCCGATCTCGCGGATCTCGTCGCGGATCCACTGGGCGACGAGCGAGGTGTCGGAGTAGTCGAGGACGATGCATTCCTTGCCGTCGAGCCAACTGTCGCTCTTGTAGACCTTGGCGATGATGGCGTTCAGGCCGAACGGCAGGATGCGGTTGCGCAGAACGCCGTTCTCGGGATCGAACACCTTGCCCTGCCAGGCGAAGGTGCTGACGAACTTGGCGATGGCCGGGCTGTAGGTGGTGCCCGGCGCCACGATCGCGGTGCCGTCGGCCTCGCCGCTGGGGATCGGCCCCGCCGGGCTGTCGCTGAACAGCTTGTCGAGATCGGTCTGCGACATGTCCAGAAGCTGATCAATCGTATGGGCCATGACCCTGGACTCCACTTCAGGCGGCCGCCCTGGCCGCGTTCCGGGCGAGAATCACGTCGGCGGCCTTCTCGCCGACCATGTAGACCGCACTGGCGATGAAGAAGCCGGGGATGCGCGGGAACACCGAGGCGTCGACCACGCGCAGGCCGGGAACGCCGTGGACGCGCAGATCGCCGTCGAGGACGCCGCCCTCCTCGCGCCGGCCGATCCGGCAGCTGCACGAGGCGTGGTGGCCCCAGGCCTGGTCGCGGACGAAGCTGCGCAGCTGCTCGTCGCTGTCCAGCTCCGCGCCGGGCAGCTCCTCGCGCTCGATCAGGCCCTCGGCCTCCAGCCGGCGGGTGAGGCGGCGGACGTAGCGGATGCCGGTGACCACGGCGTCCAGGTCCGAGCCGTCCGCGTCGCTGCCTTCCTCGAAGTAGCGGAAGTTGATCCGCGGCGGGTCGCGCGGATCGGCCGAGGCCAGCTCGACGGTGCCGGCCCGGTTCAGCGTGTGGGCCTTGAGGATCGACCAGCTCAGATAGTTCAGGCTGCCCGCGAGATCGGCGGCATAGCCCGGATAGTAGCCCGAGAACCGGCCGAGCAGCGCCATGCAGAACAGGTCGGGGATCTCGCGGTCGCGGTCCGACCGGGTGATCACGGCGAGGCCGGCGCCGTTGGTGGCGTAAAGGCTGCCGCGCCCGGCGGCCCAGGTCCGGTAGAGCGGGTCGCCGGCGGTGAACCGGGCGTCGGCCAGCGCCTCCCAATGGGCGGCGCGCATGCGATTGACGACGCAGACCTCGTAGCGGTCCTGGAGATTGCGGCCGACGCCCGGCAGGTCGATCCGGGCGGGAATGCCCAGCCGCTCCAGCTCGGCGCGCGGCCCGATGCCGGAGAGCATGAGCAGCTGCGGGGTGTTGAAGGCACCGCCGGCCAGGATCACCTCGCGGCCCGCCCCGACCTCGCGCCGCTCGGCCGGCCCCGGGCTCGGGTTCGCATGTGCGCGGTAGAGGTGGGCGCCCTTGAGATACTCGACCCCGACCGCGCGGCCGGATGCGTCGAGCAGGACCCGGCAGGCCAGCGCGTCGAGCTCGATGCAGAGCCGGTCGGGATGGCGTCGCGCCACGTCGAGCAGGCGCTCGCGGGTGCCGGTGCGTCGCCGGTTGCGCGTCGTCAGCGGGGTGTAGCGCACGCCGTCGGCGTTGCTGGCGATCACGTCGCGGTCGTTGGGATCGCCGGCGCTCTGCAGGAACCACTCGATCCGCCGCAGCGGGTTGCCGCTCTCCTCCAGCGCGGCCTCGGCCGAGAGGATGATCGAGCGCATCAGCACCCGGTCGCGGAAGGCGCCCGAGGGCAGCGCCTTCTCGGTCTGGAGCCAGCCGTCATAACCATGGCCGGTGCGATCGACGCCCAGATCCTCCAGCACGGACTGGACCGGCCGGTAGCGGCATCGCTCCAGGCGGCGGAAGTGGCCGTGCATCTCGGCGGCGGACCAGGACGGATCGCCGGTGTCGCGAGCGATCGCGTCCCAGTCGGCGTCGTGCGGGCAGACGAGGATCATCGCGTTGTGCGCGGTGCAGCCGCCGAGCGTGCCGGCGCGCGGATAGAGGACGCCGTTCTCGGCCGGGAGATATTTGGGGTCGCGGCGCTGCTGCGCGTCGTCGGCGTAGTGGCGGACGTGGAAATCCCAGCGCAGCGCCTCGTTCTCGGTGGCGAAGGGGTGGAACGCCGGGACGTCGTAGTCGTCGGGCAGGCGGTTGGCCGGACCCATGCCGCGGGCGGCGCCGGAGAGCGTGCGGGGATCGCCGCCGGCCTCGAGCACCAGGACCTTGCAGCCGGCCTCGGCGAGGCGCGCGGCGACCGTCCCGCCGCCGGCGCCCGAGCCGACGACGACATAGTCGAAGTCGGGGTCGCTCGCCTGGGCGCGCATGGTCATCTTCGCCTAGAAGGTCTTCAGGAACTCGATCAGGTCGGTCTTCTGCGCGTCGCTGAGCCCGGTCTCCTCGGCGAACTTGTCGGTGCCGAAATAGTGGCCGCGATTGACCACGAAATCCTTGCACTTGCTCAGCTCGAGCATGGGATCGACGAGGTTCGCGAACGTCGTGCGAGCCTCCTGGTCGGTCGCGTTCTCCGGCAGGGCGCGCAGGTCGCGGATCGCCCGGACCAGGAGCCTGGCGAGCTTGGCGTCGTGGCCGACCCGGTCGAGCAGCCCCATCTTGTCGGGCCGGAAGTCGATGTTGGAGATGAGCTGCACCGGCACGCCGGCCGGGATCGGCCCGATCTCGATGTCGCCACGCTCGTTGACCGTCCGCAGACTGTCGCGGAACGGCTTGAGCAGGGTGATCAGCAGCTCGGGCTGGAACCCGACCGGAATGGTCAGGTAGCTGCGCACGGTGGTGCGGTCGATGAGGCCCGGCACCTTGTCACCCAGGACGGGGTCCTTGGCCCGTTTCTCGGGCCACAGCATCTGCTCGATGCCGTTCTGGAAGGCACCCAGCCGCGCCTCGACCGACGGGGAGGGGTCGAACCTGCCGACCGTGTTGTTGAGCAGATAGGGTGCCGTCGACCACAGGCTGATCAGCGACGGCACGCGGGTGTAGCCGCGGCCGCCGGCCGGCATCTGGTACTGGCTGGGCTCGCCGGTGACCGGATTGTGCACGGTGACCGAGCCGACCGACGGCAGGGACTTGTAGGTCTGCGAGGAGAAATTGTCCCAGATGTTGCCGGCGATGGCGTTGGTCGCGAGCGGACTGCAGGCGTTGGTCTGGAGCAGCGTCACCGGCACGCGGAAGTCGGTGGACAGATAGTTGCCGTCGAGGAAGTCCGGCGCCAGCACGATGTCCTGCATCTTGGCCCTGAACTCGTCGGTCTTGGTCCAGGCCCAGTACTTGCTCCAGCACTGCAGGTAGTTCGGCCCGGCGCAGCCGCCGGGATCGAGGCCCGCCGCCGGCTCGGGGATCTTGCTCGAATGGCAGCGGGCGCAGCGGTCGGCGAAGATGAGCTTGCCGCGCTCGAGCTGCGCCGCGTCCTGCGACAGGTGCGCCGCCCCGCCCGGCGCGTCGGCGAGATGATCCGGGCGGCCGGCCTCGAGGAAATAGAGTGCCGTCAGCGGCGACTGCTGCTCGGTCGCCTGCCAGTAGACGGACTGCTGCTGGGCGACGGCGATCTCGATCGGCGAGATCGGCTTGCCACCGACGATCGGGTTGAAGTGCCGCGTCCACTCCTCGCTGTAGAGGCCGATGTTGAGATAGACCCGGTTCAAAGCACCCAGGATGCCGACGGAATCGGCGCCGTCCTTGAGCACGCGCGGCGAGTAGGAGGTGTTGGGCGGGGCGAAATACCCGGTCAGCGGACCCTGATCGACGAAGTCGTTGAGCTGCTTGTTGTCCAGCTCGCCGCCCGCCAGCTTCTCCTCGCCCCAGCGCTTCGCCAGCCCGAGACGCGCACCGACATTGTAGATCGCGTTCATCGTGCGCGGGTTGTTGATGTAGTCGGTCGAGACCAGCGAGGTATCGAGCGTGCCCGGCCGTTGGGTGTGGACCAGCTGGTACATGTAGTTCGCGGGATTGGCTTCCCAGGCGAAGATCCGGTCGATCCAGAAATACTGGGAGCCCACCGTCGCGTTGATGTTCTCCCACTTCGGATTTTCCGGGTCGTCCGGTGGAGCGATCGGGCTCGGCCCGACATGGCAGAAGGCGCAGGACATGCCGACGCGGTAGGGCCGGACCAGGTCCTTGTCGTTGTAGTAGGCGGGGTCGGTGTAGAACCGCTCGGGGTCCCACCTCTTCGCCGCCGCCTCGTCGAAGGCGGGATTGGGGAACAGGCGCAGCCCCACCACGCCCGTCGGCTCGCCATAGTAGGAGCCGACCGGCAGGTTCTTGCCGCGGGCGCCGATCGCGACGCCAGGATACTTCTCCTCGTTGGCGAACGGATCGGCGGGGCAGTCGGCGCGCCGCCGGTCGAGCCACAGACCGTGATGCTCGGGGTCGGGGCCGGTCGCCTCGTCGAAGCAGGGCTCGTTGGTCAGACCGAGATAGTTCCAGCGATTGCCGCGCCTGTTCTTCAGCTTCGGGTGCGAGGAGATCGTCTTGAGCAGGTCGAACGCACCGAAGGTGTCGTGGGTCATGCGGTCCCAGAACCGGTCGTTGCCGCCGGTCCAGAGCAGCCACATGTTGCGGCCCTTGATCTCGTCGGCGCTCAGCTCGAGGCCGTTGTCCATGCCGCGGAAATAGTCCTCGTCCGCTGGTGGGAAGGACTGGACCGTGCGGCCGGCGATCTTGGCCTCGTCGGGCACGCCCTCGGCCAGGCTGGGCATACAGACGCCGAGACAGAGCCCGGC
>JBFWWD010000275.1:0-7891 GCA_050246385.1 Geminicoccaceae bacterium | reverse complement strand
GAGCGTGCGGGCGAGGATGTCGGCACTCATCGCCGCAACCGCGATCGGCCGGCCGCGCATCGAGCCGGAATTGTCGATCAGCAGGGTGACGATGGTGTCGCGGAACTCGGTCTCGTCCTCCATCTTGAAGGAGAGCGAGCTGGTCGGGTTGACCACGATCCGCGACAGGCGCGCCGTGTCGAGGATGCCCTCGTCGAGATCGAACGACCAGGAGCGTGTCTGCTGCGCCATCAGCTTGCGCTGCAGGCGGTTGGCCATCCGGCCGATCATGCCCTGAAAGCGCATCAGGGACTGGTCGAGCTGGGCGCGCAGGCGGGTCAGCTCGCTGGGGCCGCACAGCTCCTCGACCGTGACCACCTCGTCGAACTGGGTCGAGAACACGCGATAGGCCAGCGCCTCGCCGCCCGGCGGCAGGAACTGCGGCCGGTTGGTGCGCGGCTCGTCCTCGGCATCGTCCTCGCCGCCCTGCTCGTCCTCGCTGTCCTGGGCACTGTCGGAGGCGGTGGCCTGGGCCTCGGTCTCGTCCTCGCCACCGGCGTCACGCTCGGCCTGGGCCGTGCTCTGCTGCTGGTCCTCGCCCTCGCCTTCGTCCCGGGCGTCGTCCTCGCCGCCGGCAGGCGGCTGGTCGTCGTCCTGCTCCTGATCCTCCTGCTCGCTGTCCTCGGGCGGCTCGACCAGCTGGTCGGCGAGGCCGAGATGGCTGAGCAGCTCGCGCACCTGACGGGCGAAGCGGTCCTGGTCGGCCATCGTGCCCGCGAGCGCCGGCAGCTCGGCCGCCACCTGGCCGTCGAGCCACTCGCCCCATGAGGCCATGAACCTCTTCTGCGCGGGGGTGGGCTCGAAGCCCATGAGCCGCTCGCGGGCGTAGAGGTCGACGATCTCGGCCATGGTCGCGTCCTGGCCGCGCTCGCCCTGCGGCGCCTGGCCGACGCGGGCGCGGTAGGCGTGGGCGAGGTTCTCCCTCACCCCCGTCATCTCCTCGCCGCCGATGGCCTCGATCCGCAGGTCCTCGAGCCGGTCGTAGAGCAGGCTCGCCACCTCGCCATCGGGCGCATAGCGGCGGTGTACACCGTCATCATGGTGCCTGATGCGCAGGGCCGCCTTGTCGGCCTCCCCGCGCACGCGACCGAGCTCGTGCTGGATCAGGTCGGCGCGCGGCAGCGCCAGCCGGACCGTAGGGGCGGCCGCAGCGGGCGCCTGCCCGCGCTCACGACCGCGGAAGGCGACCTCGACCTTGCCGTCATGCGCGACCGCCCGCACCGTGCAGGCGAGCACGCGCTGCAGCTCCTCGAGGTTCTGCTTGGTTTCCTCGGCCAAGGGGGTCAGGCGTAGGCGAGATTGGCCGCCGACTCGGGCAGCTCGGCCCCGAAGCAGCGCTGATAATATTCGGCCACGATGTGGCGCTCCGCCTCGTCGCACTTGTTGAGGAAGGTGACGCGGAAGGCGAAGCCGATATCGTGGAAGATCTCGGCGTTCTCGGCCCAGGTGATCACCGTGCGCGGCGACATCACGGTCGAGATGTCGCCGGCCATGAAGCCGTTGCGGGTGAGATCGGCGAGCATGACCATCGCCGAGATCTTCTTGCGGCCTTCCGCCGTGTCGTAGCCCGGACTCTTGGCCAGGACGATCCGGCACTCGTCCTCGTGGCCCAGATAGTTGAGCTGGGTCACGATGCTCCAGCGGTCCATCTGGCCCTGGTTGATCTGCTGCGTGCCGTGATAGAGGCCCGAGGTGTCGCCCAGCCCCACCGTGTTGGCGGTGGCGAACAGGCGGAACGCCTTGTGCGGCCGGATCACCTTGTTCTGGTCGAGCAGGGTCATCCGGCCCTGCGCCTCGAGCACGCGCTGGATGACGAACATCACGTCGGGGCGGCCGGCGTCGTACTCGTCGAAAGCCAGCGCCACCGGCCGCTGCAGCGACCAGGGCAGGATGCCCTCGCGATACTCGGTGATCTGCTTGCCGTCCTTGAGGACGATCGCGTCCTTGCCGATCAGGTCGATGCGGCTGATGTGGCTGTCGAGGTTGATGCGGATGCACGGCCAGTTCAGCCGCGCCGCAACCTGCTCGATGTGGGTCGACTTGCCGGTGCCGTGATAGCCCTGGATCAGGACCCGTCGGTTGTGGGCGAAGCCGGCCAGGATCGCGAGCGTGGTGTCGCGGTCGAACTGGTAGGTCGGGTCGATGTCCGGCACATATTCGGTGCGACGGCTGAACGCCGGGGCCTCGAGCTCCGAAGCGATGCCGAAGGTGGCGGCGACGGACAGGCGGACGTCGGGCTCATCGGGCAGATCGAGCAGATCCGTCGCGGTGTGGGATGCCTCCGGGTGCAAGATCCTGATCTCCAGCGAGTGTCCGCTCGGGGCTGTTCGTGCCGGCGCCTCACGGGCGGCAGGGCCGCAAGTGTTAACAGCACGAAAGCGGCGCGGGTAGTCCGGCAGCGTCGCAGTCGGCCATGCGCGCGCGACATGGCGCTCAGGCGTGGAGACGCTGCTCCTTCAGATAAGTATAGGCCTCGTTGATCAGCTTCAACCGCTCCTCGGCCTGCCGGTCGCCACCGTGCAGGTCGGGATGGTGCTTTTTGGCGAGCTGCTTGTAGCGCCGCTTCAGCTCGGCGAGCGTGAAGCCGCCGGCGAGGCCCAGCCGCTGCATCATCTCCTCGGCCTTGCTGCGCGGAGGGGGCGCCGGACGCTGCGGCCCGGCCTCGCCGAACAGCTCGAACAGGTCGCGCCAGGTCTGGCCGAAGCCGTAGCTGCCGCTGAAGCGCCAGGTCGGGCGGTGCCAGGTGACGTCGTCGCGCCGGTGCCGGTCGATCTCGGCCTGACTCATGCCCCTGAAGAAGTCCCAGCCCTTGTTGAACTCGCGGACATGCTCGAGGCACAGCCACTGGAACTCGCGCAACCGCTCGCGGCCGGCGGGTGCGCGATAGAGACCGGGCTGGTCGCAGCCCGCGAACGCGCAGCAGCGCGGCGGCATTCCCGCCGCCACCTCCTTCAGACGCAGCGCCTCCTGGCGCTCCTGCTCCCGGTTCCGTTTCTCGTACATGATCGGCACGAACTATGGGCGTTGGGCGGTATTGCCGCAAGCGCAGCCCCGGAGCGTCCGCACATCGCCAGAAGGCCGGTCCCGCCGCAGCCGATTGTGGTGTGCTCGGGGCATGGTTCGGCTTATCGTCCTGTCTACGGCGGAATCGGGCTACAAGCGTTTGAACGACATTCCTCGCCAGTCGGGCATCACGTCGGAGAAGGAAGGGGAAGGCGGGCCGGCCGTGGCGTTCTTCGAGTGGTGCCGGTTCCTGGATCGCAACCGGGTCGCGGCTTACGCCATCGCCGCCCTCGGCGCCGGCTTCTCGCTCGCCCTCGACACGGCATTCGCCCGGCTCGCACCGACGATCGCCCCTACCCTCTTCCTGGACGCGGCCATCGTCGTCGTAACTTTGCTGGCCGGCCTCGGGCCGGGCATGGCGATCCTTCTCTTCGCCTCGACGCTTTCGCCGGCCTTCCCCTGGAGCAACGTCCCGCCTCCGGAGGCGGCGATCGTCGCCCTGAGCCTGCGCGTGATCGCCGGCGGCGCGCTGGTGGCGCTCGGGGCGGGGGTCCGCTGGACGCTCATCCGCCTGGTCGGCGATGAGGAGCGATTACGGCTGGCGATCCGGACGACAGGGCTGGGAACCTGGGACCTGGACGGGGTGAGCGGGGTGCGTCGCTGGTCGCGCGAGTTCCGCGCCATCATCGGCCTGGACGACCGGACGCCGGCCGACCCCGCGTTCTTCGCCACGCTGATCCATCCCGACGACCGGGACCGCGTCAACGAACGCTACCGAGCCGCCTATGCTCCGGCCAGCGACGGCTGGTACGAGGCCGAGTTCCGCATCCACCGCGTCGACACCGGCGAGGAGCGATGGCTGGCAGCGACCGGCCGCATGGTGTTCGGTTCCGCAGGCAAGCTGATCCGGGCCGCCGGCGCCATCGTCGACATCACCGCACGGCGGACCACCCAGGCCAGGCTGGGCGAGAGCGAGGAGCGCTATCGAACGCTGATCGAGACCGCGCCGGACGCCGTGAACGTGCAGCGCGACGGGGTGATCATTCTCGCGAACCAGCGGGCCGCCACGCTGTTCGGCGCGCGAACCCCGGAGGAGATCATCGGCCGCACCGCCATCTCGCTGGTCGGGGACGAAAGCGTCGCCCTCGCGCGCCAACGCACGATCGACATCAACTCCACGGGGCGGCCTAATCCGCTCGTGGAGATGGTCATGCGTCGGCTCGACGGCGGCACGGTCCCGGTGGAAGCGGCCTCCGCCGCGGTCCGGCTCGAAGGCAGGCCCGCGATCCTGGCCGTCCTGCGCGACATCACCGGGCGCAAGCGGAACGAGGCCGCTCTGCAGGAGAGCGAGATGCGGTTCCGCCTCGCCGCAGCCGCCGTGCAAGGCATCGTCTACGACAGGGACCTGCGGACCGGGAGCACCTGGCGCTCGGAGGGGCTCGCGAGCGTGTTGGGCATCGCACCCAAAGACGCCCCCGCAAGCGGGGACTGGTGGCTGCAGCGGGTCCATCCCGACGACGTCTCGCTGGTGGTCGCCGACGGAGATCGGCTCGCCGATCCCGAGCTGAGCCATCTCGATCGCGAGTATCGTGTCCGGCATGCGGACCATCACTGGGTGCACCTGCACGATCGCGCCTTTCTGGTGCGCGACGAGGCCGGCCGTGCCCTGCGGTTGGTCGGCGTTGCGACCGATGTCAGCGATCGCAAGGCGGCCGAGGCGCAGCAGGCGTTGCTGATGCGCGAGGTCGATCATCGGGCCAGGAATGCGCTCGCCATCGCGCAGAGCCTGGTCCGGCTGACCCGCGCGACCGATCCGCACGACTTCAAGGAGGCGGTGTCGGCACGCATCGCCGCTCTCGCCCGGGTACATTCCCTGCTGGCGGGAAACCGCTGGCGCGGAACCGAGCTGCGGAAGATTGCGGAGGAGGAGCTCACTGTCTTTCCGCGCCGTGCGATCCGGGTTGCCGGACCGGCCATCAGCCTGCGCGCCGAGGCGGCTCAGCCCGTGGCGATGGTGCTGCACGAGCTGCTGACCAATGCGGCCAAGCACGGCGCACTCTCGCGCACGGAAGGACGGCTCGAGCTTTCCTGGCGCTTGGCGGTGGACGGCTCGGTGCATGTGCGCTGGGACGAGACGCGGGGACCGCCGATTCAAGTTGCGCCGAGACGGCTGGGTTTCGGCTCGACGCTGATCGACACGATGGTGCTCGATCAGCTCGGCGGCCGGATCGAACGGGTCTGGCGAGAGCCGGGATTGCTGTGCGAGTTCACGATCGCCGCCGAGCGGCTGAGCTGAACCGGGTCGGCGCGACGAGATCAGGAGGCAGTCGTCATCGGCCGATTCGCCCGACGATCATCGTCGGCAAGGCCACCTCGTCCGCGATCTGGTAGGCGCCGAGCACGCGAGCCGTGGCGGCTGCGAGCGTCGCCTCGTCGCGGGCGTGAACCAGCGCGAGCGGGTGGTCGGGGCCGGCCGCGTCGCCGATGGCGCTGACCTCGGTGAGGCCGACGGCGTGGTCGATTCCGTGGGCGGCGTGGCGGCGGCCGCCGCCGAGCTCGACCACGGCGAGGCCCAGGGCGCGGGCGTCGACGGCGCGGATGCGGCCGGCACGCGGCGGGTAGATCGGACGCACCAGGGGTGCCGCGGGCAGGTGCGTGTCGAGACGCTCCAGGAAGTCGGTCGGGCCGCCCAGGCCGGCGACCATGCGGGCGAAGCGCTCGGCGGCGGCACCGGAGGCGAGAGCCGCTGCCGCGACGGCCCCGCCGGCGGCGGCATCGGGGGCGAGCTTCGCCAGCGCCAGCGCCTCGCCGCAGAGGGCGAGGACGACCTCCACGAGCTGCGGATGGGTGGGCCCGCCCTCGAGCATCGCGACCGCCTCGCGGACCTCGACCGCATTGCCGGCGGTGCGGCCGAGGCACTGGCCCATCTCGGTGAGCAGGGCCGTGGTCGGCAGGCCGGCGCCGTGGGCGACGCCGACGATGGACCGGGCCAGCGCCTCCGCGCGCTCGCGCGTCGGCATGAAGGCGCCCGAGCCGGTCTTGACGTCCATGATCAGCGCCTGGAGCCCGCCGGCGAGCTTCTTGGCCAGGATGGAGGCGGTGATCAGCGGAATGCTCTCGACGGTCGCCGTGACGTCGCGGATGGCGTAGAGGCGGCGGTCGGCCGGGGCGAGATCGTCGGTCTGGCCGATCACGGCGCAGCCGGCGGTGCGCACCACCTCGCGCAGCCGGTCGAGCGGGGGCTGCGTGGCGTAGCCCGGGATGCTCTCGAGCTTGTCGAGCGTGCCGCCGGTATGGCCGAGGCCGCGGCCCGACAGCATCGGCACAAAGGCGCCGCAGGCGGCGAGGATCGGGGCGAGGATCAGGCTGACCTTGTCGCCGATGCCGCCGGTCGAGTGCTTGTCGACCACCGGCCCGGGCAGGCCGGTCCAGTCCAGCACGCGGCCGGAATCCCGCATGGCCAGGGTGAGCGCCACGGTCTCGCCCTGCGCCATGCCCTTCAGGAACACGGCCATGGCGAAGGCGGCCACCTGGCCTTCGCCGATGCTGCCCTCGGTCAGGCCGCGGACGAAGAAGGCGATCTCCTCGGGCGCCAGCTCGTTGCCGTCGCGCTTGGCGCGGATGATCTCCTGCGGCAGGAAGCCGGGCATCAGTAGCCGGCGGACACGCCGCCCCGGCCCAGGAGTTCGTCGAGCAGCGAGGAGGCGCCGAAGCGGAAGGTGTGCGGGCTCACCCAGTCGGGGCCCATGATCGCATCCGCGAGGCGCAGGTAGCCGGCCGCGTCGCGCGCGGTGCGGATTCCGCCGGCCGCCTTGAAGCCGACGCGCCCGTCGGCCTCGCGGCAGACCGTCAGCAGCGCCGCGGCCGCCTCCAGCGTGGCGCCGGTCTCGATCTTGCCGGTCGAGGTCTTGAGGAAGTCGATGCCGGCCATGACCGCGGCACGGGCTGCGGCCGTGATCAGGTCGGACTCCTGCAGGCGCCCGGTCTCGAGGATCAGCTTGAGCGTGATGTCCGGCCCGACCGCGGCGCGGCAGGCCTCGACCAGCTCGCCGACTAGGCCCACGTCCCCGTCGAGCAGGGCGGCGACCGGGGCGACGATGTCGACCTCGTCGGCGCCGGCGGCGACCGCTGCGGCGGTCTCGTCGGCGGTACCCGTGATGTCGTCGCCGCCATGCGGGAAGTTCGCGACCGTCGCCACCCGGACGGGGCTGCCGGCGAGCAGCGGCCGGGCGATCGGCACGGCCTCGGCATAGATGCAGACCGCCGCGGTGCCGTGCTCGACCGCGCGGGCGCACAGGGCCTCGATCTCGGCGGGGCTCTCGCCGCCCTTGAGGCTGGTGAGGTCGATCAGCGGCACGGTGCGCGCGGGGATGTCGGCGCTCAATGGGACGTTGCGGGCGGCTTCGATCAGGCTGCGCAGGTCAGGCGAGGCCACGGGCGATCTCCGGCAGGGCGGCCTCGATCAGGTCGCCGACACGGCCGACGGCGGCCGCCGACTGCGACAAGGTCTCGGCATGGGTGAGCGGTTCCGCCGCGAGGCCGGCGGCGAGATTGGTCACGACCGACAGGGCCGCGACCTCGAGCCCGGCATGGCGGGCGCTGATCGCCTCGGGCACCGTCGACATGCCCACCATGTCGGCGCCCAGCGTACGGTAGGCGCGGATCTCGGCCGGGGTCTCGAAGGCGGGGCCGAGCACGGCGAGGTAGACGCCGCGCGCGAGAGCGATGCCACGGGCTTCGGCGGCGCCGGCCAGCGCGGCACGCAGGCGGCCGCTGTAGACCTCGGTAAGGTCGACGAAGCGCGGCCCGACCGCGTCGTCGTTGGCGCCGACCAGGGGGTTGGTGCCCT
>JBFWWD010000274.1:0-7959 GCA_050246385.1 Geminicoccaceae bacterium | reverse complement strand
GACGGACAAGCGTCCCTACGTCATCATCGACGCGCCCGGCCACAAGGAGTTCCTCAAGAACATGGTGACCGGGGCCGCCTCGTCCGAGGCGGCGCTGCTGCTGATCGACGCGCACGAGGGCGTGCAGGAGCAGTCCCGGCGCCACGGCTACCTGCTGCACCTGCTCGGCGTGAAGCAGGTCGCGGTCCTGGTGAACAAGATGGACCTGGTCGGCTATTCCGCCGACCGGTTCGGCCAGGTCGCCGAGGACTACCGCGCCTATCTGCGCGGGCTCGGCGTCACGCCCACCTGCATCATCCCGATCTCCGCCCGCGAGGGCGACAACATGGTCGACCACAGCTCGGCCATGCCCTGGTACCAGGGCCCGACCGTGCTGCAGGCGCTCGACGGCTTCGAGTACAAGGAGCAGCCGACCGAACGCCCGCTGCGCATGCCGGTCCAGGACGTCTACAAGTTCGACCAGCGCCGGATCATCGCCGGCCGGATCGAGAGCGGCACGCTGTCGGTCGGCGACGAGGTGATCTTCTCGCCTTCCAACAAGACCGCGGTCATCAAGACGATCGAGGCGTGGCACGTCGCCGAGGAGCCCGAGACGGCATCCTCCGGCCAGAGCATCGGCGTCACGCTGACCGAGCAGATCTTCGTCGAGCGCGGCGAGGTGATGAGCCATCTCGCGCACGCGCCGATCGAGAGCAACGTGTTCAAGGCCCGGCTGTTCTGGCTCGGCCGCAGCCCGCTGACCATGGGCCGCAGCTACACCCTCAAGCTCGGCACGCTCGAGGCGCCGGTCACGGTCGAGTCGATCGACCGCGTGATCGATACCTCGGACCTGTCGACCAAAGGCTCGGACAGGATCGAGCGCAACGGCGCTGGCGAGGTCGTGCTGCGCACCAAGCGCATGCTTGCGCTCGACGAGCATGGCCAGAACCCGATCACCGGCCGCTTCGTCCTGGTCGAGGACTATCTGCCCATGGGTGGCGGCATCGTCTCCATGGAGGGCTATCCCGACCAGCGGCAGCTGATCACGGTCCGGTCGACCAACATCACTGAGGTCGGCCATGCGGTCACCCGCGAGGCGCGCTCCGGCCGCAACGGCCACAAGGGTGCGGTGCTCTGGTTCACCGGCCTCTCGGGTGCCGGCAAGTCGACCCTGGCCCTGGCCCTGGAACGCGAGCTGTTCGCCAAGGGCTATCAGGTCTACGTGCTCGACGGCGACAACATCCGCGCCGGCCTGAACGCGAACCTGGGCTTCAGCCCCGAGGACCGGGCGGAGAACATCCGTCGCGTCGGCGAGGTGGCGTCCCTGTTCGCCGATGCCGGGTTCATCGTGATCAGCTCGTTCATCTCGCCCTACCGCTCCGATCGCGAGCGGGCGCGCGCGGCGGCCAAGGACGTGTTCCACGAGATCTATGTCCGGGCGTCGCTCGAGGCCTGCGAGAGCCGCGATCCGAAGGGGCTCTACAAGCGCGCCCGCAAGGGCGAGATCCCCGAGTTCACCGGGATCAGCAGCCCCTACGAGGCGCCCGATCAGCCTGATCTGGTGGTCGCGACCGACGAGATGCCGGTCGACGAGTGCCTGGCGACGCTGATCCGCTACGTCGAGGGCCGCTTCCAGGCCTGATGAGCTCAGACCGTGGCGGCAGAAGCCGCCACGGTCTGGATCACCTCGAAACCCTCGAACTGCGGATGGCCGAGATAGAGCGGGCGCCTGCCGCCCGCGTCGCGGTGCGCCGCGCGGAACGCCTCGGAGCGGGTCCAGGCCTCGAAGTCGGCATGGCTGCGCCAGATCGTGTGCGAGGCGTAGAGCACGTGGTCCTCGCGCTCAGGCCCCTTGAGCAGGTGGAACTCGACGAAGCCCGCCACCTGGTCGAGATAGCTGTCCCGCCCCAGCCACAAGGCCTCGAACTCGGCCTCGCTGCCCTTGCGCACCGAGAAGCGGTTCATCGCGATGTACATGCGCGTGCATTCCTCATGACTGGCGGACAATAAGGTCCGTCGCTTGGACCCAGGGACAAGCTTCAGGTCGCGGTCATCGCGTTGCGGCCTTCGGTCAGCACGGCCAGCAGCCGGCCGGCTCCGTCGATCATGACGACATCCGCCGCCGCGCCCGGAGTGAGCGTCCCGCGGTCGGCCAGACCTGCATACCGCGCCGGCAGCGTGCTGCAGCGGCCGACCGCCTCCGCGAGCGGCAGGCCGAGGATCAGGAGGTTGCGGAGCGCGCGGTCCATGGTCAGCACGCTGCCGGCAAGGCCGCCGTTCGCCAGCTGGACCGTCTCCCCGCGCTTGAAGATCGGGTGCGTGCCGAGACGGTACTCGCCGTCGGGCATGCCCGCAGCCGCCACGGCATCCGTGACGCAATGCAGGTCCGGGATCGACCGCAGAGCCGCGAGCGCCGCACCCTCGTCGACATGATGCAGATCGAGGATCAGCTCGGCCGACTGCGCCCAGGCCAGCGCGGCGCCGACCGCTCCGCCGCTGCGGTGATGCAGGCCGCTCATGGCGTTGTAGAGGTGGGTGAAGCCCGCAGCCCCTGCGGCCAGCGCGGCACGCGCCTGGGTGTAGCTGCAGGTCGTGTGCCCGATCTGCGCCCTCGTGCCGAGCCGCCCGAACGCGGCGAGCAGGGTGCCGTCGCCGTCGATCTCCGGAGCGTAGGTGGCGACCCGAATGGGCGCCATCTGGGCCAACTCCTCCAGCAGGGGGATATCCGGCGGGATCGCGAAGGGCGGCTGCGCGCCCAGGGCAGCCGGGTTGATGAACGGGCCTTCGAGGTGTGCGCCGAGGACGCGAGCACCCGGACCGGACGTGTGCATGACCGCCTTGATGCCCGCCATGGCACGCCGCAGATCCTCGGCCTGCGCGGTGACGGTGGTCGCCAGCAGCGAGGTCGTGCCGTGGCGGGCATGAAACGCGGCCATGCGGCGGACCGCGTCCGCACCCTTCATGCAGTCCGCGCCGTCCCCGCCATGGACGTGCAGGTCAACGAAGCCGGGCACGATGTAGCGCTCCTCGGCCACGGGTCCCGGCTCGACGGCCAGCACCTGGGCCGTGCAGCGCAGCGTTCCGCCGATCCAACCTGCGGGCGTGAGAATGCGTCCGTTCAGCCTGGTCTCGTCCATCGCCCCTCAGCGTTTCATCTCGGCGACGAAGTCGTAGCGGTCGCCCCGATATACCGAGCGTGTGAACTCCACCGGACGGCCGTCGATAAGAAAGCCGTAGCGCACCGTGGCCATGACCGGGCTGCCGGCAGCGATGCCCAGATGCCGAGCGTCCTCTGCTGCCACCGCCGCGGCACGGAGATGCTGCAATGCCCGCACCGGCTCGATCCCGCGCTCGCGCAGCGCCGAATAGAGGGAGTTCTTCACGGTGGCCGGATCGGGCAGGTCGCGTGCGGCCACGGCCGCGCGCTCGACCGCCAGTGGTTCGCCGTCGGCGAGGCGGACGCGGACGAAGCGCGAGACCTGATCTCCGCTGCGCAGGGCCAAGGCGATCACCTCCTCGGGCGAAGGCGGGAACCGGCCACGCTCGACCCACAGGAAGCCCGGCCGCCGACCGCGCGCGCGCATGTCCTCGCTGAAGCTCGACAGTCCTGCCAGCGGCTGCTCGAGCCGGGTGGCGACGAAGTTGCCCGAGCCTTGACGCGAGGTGACCAGCCCACGCGCGGCAAGCTCCTCCAGCGCCTTGCGCACGGTCGTGCGCGAGACCTCGAGTCGGTCCGACAGGACCCGTTCCGCCGGCAGCGCCTCGCCGTCCTTGAGGCGGCCACAGGCGATCGCCGCGGCGATCGATTCGACCAGCTGCAGGTAGAGCGGGGAGGTCGCGTCCGGATCGGGCCGCAGCTCCTCGACCGCCCATTCCGCGCCTTCGCTCACGCTGCGATCCGCCGCGAGTCGGCCGCACTGAACAGATGCGCGGCACCCGGCTTGACCAAAAGGCCGACATCCTGGCCCGCCGGCAGGTGCAGATCGGGCGAGACCTCGACCACCGCCGTGCCACCGTGATCGAGATCAAGATGCAGGTAGGATTCGCGGCCGAGATATTCGTTGAGCACGATGCGACCGCGCAGCGAGGCGGCGGCGGGCTCGGTCACGGCGAACCCGTCCGGCCGCACGCCGATCACGATCCCCGCCCCTGACGCCGGCGGCCGCGCATCGAGCGCGAGGCTGGCGCCGCCGTCGAGCTGCACCTCGCCGGGTGCCGCGATCTGGCCCTCGAGGAAGTTCATCCTCGGCGAGCCGATGAAGCCGGCGACGAACAGGTTGGCCGGGCGTCGGTAGAGCTCCTCGGGTGTGCCGACCTGCTGCACGACGCCCTTGTCCATGACCACGATCCGATCGGCGAGCGTCATCGCCTCGACCTGGTCGTGGGTGACGTAGACCATGGTGGCGGCCAGCTGCTTGTGCAGCCGCGCGATCTCGAACCGGACGCTGGAGCGCAGGGCGGCGTCGAGATTGGAGAGCGGCTCGTCGAACAGGAACACCTTGGGCTGCCGCACGATCGCCCGACCGATCGCCACCCGCTGCCGCTGGCCGCCCGACAGCTCGGCGGGCTTGCGGCCCAGCAGGCTCTCCAGAGCCAGGATGCGCGCGGCCTCCCTGGTCCGCTCGGCGATCACCGCAGCCGGTTCGCCGGCCTGCTTCAGCCCGAGCGCCCAGTTCCCGGCAACATCCAGATGCGGGTAGAGCGCGTAGCTCTGGAACACCATGGCGATGCCGCGTCTGGCGGGCGGCAGCCGGTCGACGATCTGGCCGCCGATGCTGATGTGCCCGGAGGTCTGCGTCTCCAGCCCGGCGACGATTCGCAGGAGCGTGGACTTGCCGCAGCCGGAGGCGCCGAGCAGGACGATGAACTCGCGGTCGGCAATGTCGAGATCCACGCCCTGGAGAACGTCGACCTTGCCGAAGGACTTGCGGATCCGGTCGATCTTGAGCTGGGCCATGGGGCGGTCCCTATTTCACGGCGCCGGAGGTGATGCCGCGGATCAGCTGGCGGCTGAAGATCAGGTAGAGCAGCAGCACCGGCACGATGGCGAGCGAGAGCGCGGCAAGGACGGCGTTCCAGTCGGTGACGAACTGGCCCACGAACACCTGGGCACCCAAGGTGATGGTCTTGGTCGCCTCGCCCGGAGCCAGGATCAGCGGGAACCAGAGGTCGTTCCAGACCGGGATCATGGTGAACACGGCCACAGTCGCCATGGGGGCCCGGGTCAGCGGCAGGACGATCCGGAAGAAGATCGTGTATTCCGACAGGCCGTCGATGCGCCCGGCGTCCTTCAGATCCTTCGAGACCGAGCGCATGAACTCGGACAGGATGAAGATCGCGAGCGGCAGCCCTTGCGCGGTGTAGACCAGGATCAGGGCCGTGCGCGTGTTGACCAGGCTGAGCCGGACCATGAGCTCGAGGATGCCGACCGTGCCGAGACGGATCGGGATCATGATGCCGAGGGCGAGGTATAGGCCGAGCAACGGGTTGCCCAGGAAGCGGTATTCGGACAGCGCGAAGGCCGCCATGGCGCCGAACAGCAGGATCAGGAACAGGGCGACGACCGTGACGATCAGGCTGTTGGTGAAGTAGAGCGTGAAATCGCCCTGGGCCAGGACGGTCTGGAAGCCGGCGAGCGTGAAGGTCTCGGGCGTCGGCAGGGCCAAGGGCATGCCGAAGATCGCCTTCCTGGTCTTGAACGCGTTGACCAGGACCAGGACGATCGGGAACAGCGCGATGACCGTGTAGAGAATCAGAACGAGATGCGCCGCACCCTGACCCGCGAGATCGCGTCGTGCCAGTGTCATCGCCGGCTCCTCAGAACTCGTAGCGCTGCACGCGGCGCTGGACGCCGAGCAGGTAGAGCAGCACGCCGGTCAGGATGATCAGGAACATGATGGTGGCGATGGTCGCCCCCATGTGCGGATCGCCGGTCTGGATCTGGAAGCCGAAGAAGGTGCGGTAGAGATAGGTGCCCAGAATGTCGGTCGAGAAGTTCGGCCCACCCAGCGCACCCTGTGCCGCGTAGATCAGATCGAAGGCGTTGAAGTTGCCGATGAAGGTCAGGATCGAGATGATCCCGATCGCCGGCAGGATCAGCGGCAGCTTGACCTTGAAGAACAGCGCCGGACCTCGCACCCCGTCGAGATCGGCGGCCTCGATCACCTCCCTGGGGATGTTCAAGAGCGCCGCGTAGATCAGCATCATCGGGATGCCGACATACTGCCAGACCGAGATCAGCGAGAGCGCTATGAGCGCATACTCCTCCTTGCCGAGCCAGGGCGCGTAGAGCCACTTCAGGCCGACGGCACCGAGAAGCGTGCTGGACACACCCCAGAGTGGACTGAGGATCAGCTTCCAGGCGAAGCCGATGATCACCACCGACAGCATCGTGGGGACGAAGATTGCGGTGCGGTAGACGGTGCGGCCGGGCAGGCTGGCCATCGACAGAATCGCAGCGAGCATGATGCCGATCGGGTTCTGCACCGCCATGTGGATCAGGAAGAAATAGAGATTGTTCCAGAGCGCGTTCCAGAACTGCGCCGACCAGCGCTCGTCTAGGAACAGCTTGCGGAAATTGTCGAGCCCGACCCAGAATTCCGGCCCGCCCGGAGCGCGGTTGAAGAACGACAGCCGCAGGGTCTCGGCCAGCGGCAGGATCATCACCAGCGTGTAGACCAGCACCGCCGGTGCGAGGAACACCACGATGTGCCAAGGGAACTCGTGGCGCGCCACGGGCGTGGCGGTCTCGGTCGGCATGGCTCGGGACCCTTGCGTGGGACCACCGCCGGCGGGTGCCGGCGGTGGCCGGTCAGGTCAGTGCTGCTGCGGCGCGTACCAGGACTCGAGTCCCTTCTGGAGTTGGGCGGCGCCTTCCTGCGGCGACTGGGTGCCGTTCACGACATTGGCCGAGACGACCCACATCTCGTTCCAGAGATTGGGTGTGCCGCGGCTGATGATCTGGTAGGGCAGCCGGATGGTTGCGTCGCACTGCTCGCGCCAGCTCACGAACTCCTGCGCCAGCGGATTCTCGAACTTCACCGGCGTCTTCGACAGCGGGACGAAGCCGGGCAGCGCGTTGCCGTAGAGTTCGGCGAACTCCGGCGTGCCGACCCACGCCACGAACTTCCTGGCCGCCTCCTTGTTGGGGCTCGCCGCGTTGATGCCCATGCCGATGTCGACATGGTCGGTGATGTAGCACTTGTCGCCCGCGTTCGGCACCGGCGGCTTGAAGGCACCCATCTCGAAGGTGGCGTCCTTGCCGAAGGGCGAGATCTCCCAGCTCCCGGTCGGGTAGATCGCCGCCCGGCCGAGCGTGAACAGGTTCTGGCTGTCCGGGTAGGTCTGCGCCTCGAAGCCGTCGCCCAGATAGGGCTTCCACTTCGCGATCTCCTCGAAGGGCTGGACATAGGGTGCGTCGGTCAGCTTCGCCTTGCCCTCCACCAGCGCCTTCCGGCCCTCTTCGCCCTTCCAGTAGTTCGGGCCGATGTTGGTGTAGCCCATGGTCGCCGCTTCCCACTGATCGACGGTGCCCATGGCGAGCGGCACGTAGCTCCCGTTCTCCTTGATCTTGTCCAGGACGGCGAAGAACTCGGCCTCGGTGGTCGGTACCTCGAGGCCCAGCTCCGCGAAGATGTCCTTGTTGTACATGAAGCCGTGGATCACCGACGCCATCGGCATGCAGAAGGTGGCCGAGCCGTCGTCCGTGCTCCAGGCGGCGATCGCGAAATCGGGAAAGTTCTGCAGCTCGGCCATGCCGGCCAGGCTCTCGAGCTTGCCGTTCTGGTAGAGCTGGAGCGCTGCGTCGAACGGCCGGCAGGTGATCAGGTCCCCCGCCGTGCCGCCGTCGAGCTTGGCGCGCAGCGCCGCGTCGTACTCGCGCGGCGCGGTCGGCTGGAACTTGACCTTGATGTCCGAATTCCTGGCCTCGAAGGCTGGGATGATCTTCTCCTGCCAGATCGACAGATCGTCGTTTCGCCA
>JBFWWD010000273.1:0-8031 GCA_050246385.1 Geminicoccaceae bacterium | reverse complement strand
ATCACCGCCGACCGGCTGGTCTTCCAGGGCGAGCAGCTCCTCGGGCTCAGCGCGCGCCGCCGGCGCAAGCTGATCGGCAAGGACCTGGCGATGATCTTCCAGGAGCCGATGAGCTCGCTCAATCCCTGCTTCACGGTCGAGTTCCAGCTCACCGAGGCCCTGCGGCTGCACGAGGGGTTGCGCCGGGCGGCGGCGCGCGACCGAGCGGTGGAGCTGCTCGATCTGGTCGGCATCCCGTCGCCGCGCGACCGGCTGGGCGTGTTCCCACACCAGCTCTCGGGCGGCATGAGCCAGCGGGTGATGATCGCCATGGCGATCGCCTGCAACCCACGCCTCTTGATCGCCGACGAGCCGACCACGGCACTCGACGTCACCATCCAGGCCCAGATTCTCGATCTGCTGCTCGACCTGCAGCGCGAGCGGGGCATGGCGCTGATCCTGATCACCCATGACATGGGCGTGGTCGCGGAGACGGTCGACCGGGTGGTGGTGCAGTATGCCGGGCAGCAGGTGGAGGCGCAGGACGTGCAGGGCCTGTTCGCCGACGCCATGCACCCCTACACCGCGGCCCTGCTCGCGGCCTTGCCTGAGCGCTCGCACGGGCGGCTGCTGCCGACCATCCCGGGCGTGGTGCCGGGCGTGCTCGATCGACCGGTCGGTTGTCTGTTCAACCCGCGCTGCCCTAACGCGACCGCGCACTGCCTCGCCGTGCAGCCGGCCTTCGCGCCGGGGCCGCGCGGGCGGGTGCGCTGCCACTATCCGCTCACCGGCGGCGTGCCCGAGAACCATCCCGGCCCGAC
This sequence comes from Geminicoccaceae bacterium, assembly GCA_050246385.1. Classification (GTDB taxonomy): domain Bacteria; phylum Pseudomonadota; class Alphaproteobacteria; order Geminicoccales; family Geminicoccaceae; genus Benzoatithermus. Next base: position 7,231 of record JBFWWD010000273.1, on the reverse strand, counting down.
GGGGCTCGCGGCATGAGCGCGGTGACCGTGCTCCGCGGCGAGGGGCTGGAGCGGCGCTACGAAGTGGGTGGCGGCCTGTTCCGGGCGGCCGGCGAGGTTCAGGCGCTGCGTGGCGTCAGCTTCACGCTCGACCGCGGCCGGACGCTGGCCGTGGTCGGCGAATCGGGTTGCGGCAAGAGCACGCTGGCGCGGCTGGTGACGCTGATCGAGCCGCCCTCGGCCGGAAAGCTGGAGATCGACGGCGCCGATCCGGCGAACGCCGACGCCGCGACCGCGCGCCGGCTGCGCCGGACGGTGCAGATCGTGTTCCAGAACCCCTATGGCTCGCTCAATCCGCGCCAGAAGATCGAGGAGATCCTGGCCGAGCCTCTGGAGATCAACACCCAGGCGAGCGGTGCGGAGCGCCAGCAGGCAGTGAGCGAGATGCTGCGCCGGGTCGGGCTGCGGCCCGAGCATGCCCGGCGCTACCCGCACATGTTCTCGGGCGGCCAGCGCCAGCGCATCGCGATCGCCCGGGCGCTGATGCTGCGGCCCAAGGTGGTGGTGCTCGACGAGCCGGTCTCGGCGCTGGATCTGTCGATCCAGGCCCAGGTGCTCAATCTCCTGGTCGAGCTGCAGGACGAGTTCGAGCTCGCCTACCTGTTCATCGCCCACAATCTCTCGGTGGTCCGCCATTTCGCCGAGAGCGTGCTGGTGATGTATCTCGGCCGTGCCGTGGAGCAGGGCTCGCGCGAGGCCATCTTCGAGGATCCGCGGCACCCCTACACCCGCGCCTTGCTCGCCGCCTCGCCGGTCGCCGACCCCGCCCGCCGCGGCAGCCGCAGCAAGCTCTCCGGCGAGCTGCCCTCGCCGCTGCGGCCGCCGCCAGGCTGCGTGTTCCACCCGCGCTGCCCGCTGCAGAACGCGCGCTGCCGCGAGGAGGTGCCCAAGCTCCAGACGCTGCATGGGCGGCTGGTCGCCTGCCACGCGGTCGAGGAGGGAAGGGACTAGCGCAGCAGCAGGGCGGTGACGCCCGCGACCAGCAGCCACCAGACGCGCCAGGACAGATCGATCCCGCGCTCGATCGCCTCCGGCCCGACCTCGGCAGTACCGTCGCCCATCCAGGCGTCTTCCACCATGCGGCCGCCATAGACGCGTGGCCCGGCGAGGCGGACACCCAGTGCCGCCGCCATCGCCGCCTCCGGCCAGCCGGCGTTGGGCGAGCGGTGACGGCGCGCGTCGCCCGGCATGGCGCGGAAGGCGTGGCGCGGGCGGCCGCCGACGAGGCAGAGCAGGAGCCCGGTCAGCCGCGCCGGGATCAGGTTGGCGAGATCGTCCAGGCGGGCGCTGGCCCAGCCGAACTCACGATAACGCTCGTCGCGGTGGCCGACCATGCTGTCGAGCGTGTTGAGGGCCTTGTAGGCCAGCATGCCCGGCAGTCCGGCGACTGCACCCCAGAACAAGGGCGCCACCACGCCGTCGGACAGGTTCTCGGCCAGGGATTCGAGCGCGGCCCGGCCGACGCCCGCCTCGTCGAGCCGGTCGGGATCGCGGCCGACGATCCGCGACACCGCCAGGCGGCCTGCGGCGAGACCGCGGCGCATGCCGACGGCGACGGTGCGGACATGGTCGATCAGACTGCGCTGCGCCAGCAGCGTGCTCATGGCGAGGCCTTCGAGCAGCCAGCCGGCCGGGACCCGGGCGAGGGCCCCGGCGAGCACCAGGCCGAGCAGAAGAGCGGCGCCGGTGACCGTCAGGGCGAGAACGATGCCCATGGCGCGGCGCCGTGTGCGGGCGGATGGATAGAGCAGCCCTTCCAGGAGCGTGATGCCGCGCCCGATCGCCACCGCCGGATGCGGCAGCCGGCGATAGAGCCACGCGGGCTCGCCCCAGAGCGCGTCGGCGAGCAGCGCCACCAGCAGCGCGGCCGCGGTGTCACCCGGATGCAGCAGCTCCATCCGCGCTTAAGCCCCCGTTAATCGATTGCGCGGAAGCTGCCCGGCACGGGTCCAGGTGGGCCGAGGCGATTCCCGTCGAGGAGCGGAACCATGGCCGGTCGGCATTGGCTGCGCCAGCTATTCGGATCTTTCCGGCGCGACCAGCGCGGCAACGCGGCGATCGTGTTCTGCTTCTGCGCCGTGCCGCTCGCGGCGGGTGCCGGGCTCGCGATCGATACCATGCTCGCCTACTCGGTCGAGGACCAGCTGCAGAAGTCGCTCGACGCCGCCGGCCTCGCCGCGGGCCGCACCGCCCTGCCCGAGGACGTCGAAGCCGACGCGCGCAGCTACTTCAACACCAATTTCGACGCGGGCACCGGCTTCGCCGAGCTGACCGACTTCGACATCGACGTCAACGACGCCGGCGACGAGCTGACATTGACGGCTTCGGCACAGATGCAGACCCGCTTCATGCGCCTGTTCGGCCAGGACATGGTGACCGTCGCGGCGCGCACGGTCATCAACCGACAGGTGCGCGGCCTCGAGCTCGCGCTCGTGCTCGACGTCACCGGCTCGATGGTCGAGGACAACAAGATCGGGGCGCTGAAGACCGCCGCCGCGGAGCTGATCGACATCCTATATGGGGATCGGGAGACCGTGCCCGATCTCTGGGTCAGCCTGGTGCCCTATACCGGCGTGGTGAATGTCGGGACCGCGAACAAGCCCTTCCTCGCGGCGTCCGATCAGGTCAATACGGCACCCTCGAACTTCTCGCCGGACACCTGGGCCGGCTGCGTGATGGCGCGCACCGCGCCGCGCGACCAGAACGACGATCCGCCGAGCGCGGCGAGGTTCGCCAGCTATCTGCACCCCAAGCGCCCTCGGCCGACATGGCCGCAATACTATGACAATGATTGGGGAAGATCCGGCGTGGATCCACGGGTAAAGAAGGTCGACAGTTACGACAATGGCGTCCGCTATTACGAGGGCTACGGACCCAACCAGCTCTGTCCCGACCCGATCACGCCCCTGACCGCCGAGAAGTCGACGATCAAGAGCAGGATTGCGGCCCTTCAGCCCTGGCACAGGCAGCGCGGGGCCACCCACACCAACATCGGCCTGGTCTGGGGCTGGCGCACACTCTCGCCGCGCTGGCGCGGGCTGTGGAGCGGCTCAGACAGCGATCTCCCGCTCGACTACGCGACCGAGAACATGGACAAGGCGGTCATCGTGCTCACCGACGGTGACAACACGCTGCTGACCACGACGGTCAACGGCTCCACGGCTTCGCGCTACACCGCCTATCCCAATCTGTCGGCGCTTGGTGCGACGTCGAGCAACGTCACCACCAAGCTCAACCAGCGCACGACGAGCGTCTGCACCGCCATCAAGACGGCCGGGATCACCGTCTACGCGATCACGTTCGGCGATTCGCCCTCGTCCACCGCGCAGAGCCTCATGCGCGGCTGTGCCTCCTCGCCGGCGTATTACTGGCATTCGCCGGACGGTACGAATCTCCGCACCGTGTTCCGCACCATCGGCACGCAGCTGAGCAAGCTGCGGATCGCGCAATGAGCAAGGCTGCGGCCCGCTTCCGCTTCGCCTTCTGGCGTGATCAGGACGGCGCGGCCGCGGTCCAGTTCGCCCTCCTGGCGCCGGCGCTGCTGTTGCTCGTCATCGGCAGCTTCGAGGTCGCGATCGCGCTCTTTCTGGGCGGCACCGTGGAGTCCGCGGTGCTGGCCGCGTCCCGCTACGGCATCACCGGCTTCACCGCGGACGGCGTCAGCCGCGAGGACAGGATTCGCGAGATCATCGCCGATCGCACGCTCGGTCTCGTCGACATGGACGAGATCGGCATCCATACCCTGGTCTACTCCAGCTTCGACAAGATCGGCCAGCCGGAGCCGCTCACCGACCAGAACGGCAACGGCGCGCACGACGCCGGCGAGACCTTCAACGACGTCAACGGCAACGGCCAGTGGGACGACGACATGGGCGCGGCGGGTCTCGGTGGCCCGGGCGACATCGTGCTCTACGAGATCGAGTACGAGACCGGCGCCATCACGCAGCTCCTGCGGCCGGTGTTCGGCCGCATCGTCCATCGCGCCGCCGTCGCGGTGCGCAACGAGCCGTTCTAGGGTCGCCCGATGACATTCATCCCGTTGCGCCGTCTGGCCAAGGACCGGTCCGGGGTGGCCGCGGTCGAGTTCGCGCTGGTCCTGCCGGTGATGATCCTGTTCGCGCTCGGGATCGCGGAGGTGGGGCGGTTCGCGCTGCTCAGCCTGAAGCTGCAGCACGCCGCGAACACCATGGCCGATCTGGCATCCCGCGACGAGGAGCTGAGCCTGGCCGCCGTGCAGAGCATGTTCAGCGCCATGCAGCATATCGTGCAGCCGTTCCAGATCGGCTCCGACGGCGTCGTGATCGTCTCGGGCGTGGGTGTGGACGCCGGCGGCGAGCCGACCGTGTTCTGGCAGGAGGAGGGCGCCGGCACGCTGGACGAGGCCAGCGAGGTCGGTGCCGAAGGCGGTGACGCCACGCTGCCCGACAGCCTGATCCTGCGCGACGGCGAGACCGCGATCATCGCCGAGGCCTATTTCCGCTACACGCCGTGGCTGCTGCGGATCGTGCCGGAGACCGTCCTGCACCGCATCTCCTTCTACCGGCCGCGGCTGGGCACGCTGCGCTCGCTCACCTGAGCGGCCGGCGACCGGGGCCGCCCCGTCTGGCCGCGCGGTGACATTGCCGATGCCGCGGCTGCGGCCCATCATTCCCGGGCGTAGGGATCCGGGAGGACGAGCATGAGCGACACCTGGCAGTACCAGCTGCGGATCGATGTGCCCGAGCGGGTCGGCGAGAAGCTCAGAGCCGCCGCGGACGACCGGGAACTCGCGGAGCTGAGGGTGATCCTCTCGCGGCACGGCGCCGAGGCGGTCTGCCAGTACGACGCGTTTGCCGGCTATTGCCGCGAAGCCGAGCGGGAGGGGATCGAGGGCTATCCGCTCTATGCCTGGACCAAGGCGACGATCGAGAATCCGGCGAAGAAGGCCAAGTATCTGAAGTCGTTCACGCTCCATGTCGGCGGCGAGCAGGTCTATCCGAAAGCGGCGGCCGACGCGCTCGAGGGGGACCTCCGGCCGCTGGTCGGCGGCGGGGTCGTGGACAAGCTGCACAAGTACGACACCAACCCGGCCAACAATCCGCAGCCGCCGGCGCGATACCGGGAATAGGGTCGCGCCCTATGGGCAACCCGCTCTTTGGCTGGCAGGGTGACCTTCCGCCTCGCCGGGAGGCGCAAGGATCGGGGCAGGGCCATGAAGATCGAAGGTGGGGTGATCCAGGTCGCCTGGGTCGTGCGTGACCTGGAGAAGGCGATGCGGCTGCACTGGGAGACCTGCGGCATCGGGCCGTGGGACGTGTACGAGTTCGACGCCTCCAAGGTCGACGATTTCCTCTATCGCGGCAAGCCGGCCACCCACAAGGCGCTGCTGGCGCTGGCCTGGAAGGGCGACATGCAGCTCGAGCTGCTGCAGCCGGTCTCGGGCTACTGCATCTATGACGAGCATCTGGAGCGCAAGGGCGAGGGCCTGCACCACATCAAGCTCTACCATGCCGACTGCGCCAAGGCGGTGGCCGGCTATGCGGCCCGCGGCTATCCGGTCATCCAGAGCGGCCGCTTCGACCAGGACGAGCACTACTATCTCGATACCGAGCGCGACTTCGGCTACGTGATCGAGCTCGGCAATGCCGGGCGGATTCCTGGGCCCGACTGGCGCTATCCCAAGAGCTAGCGGGTCGCGAACCTTGCCCGCCGCCGGACCGCGTCCGGTCATCACCTACTGCCGCCAGTGCGGCTGGCTGCTGCGCGCCGGCTGGCTGGCCCAGGAGCTGCTCGCCACCTTCGCCGAGGAGCTGGGCGAGGTGGCGCTGGTCCCGGGCACCGGCGGCGTGTTCGAGATCCGCTGCGGCGGCGAGATCCTGTGGGAGCGGCGCCGCGACGGCGGCTTTCCGGACCTCGCTCTGCTCAAGGTACGGCTGCGCGACCTGATCGCGCCCGAGCGTGCGCTCGGCCATACCGAGCGCAGCGCCGCGGCCCGGCGAGAGCGCGACGGCGCCTGACTTCCGCAATGCAGCAATGCGCGATTGCCGCGTCGCCATCGCGCCACTAGGGTCCGCCCAACGGCGCCGTGCCTGCGGCGGCGCCCGCGTGAGATCCAGCGGAGGGCCCTCGAAGATGACCAAGCGACGGGAGATGCTCGTCGGCGGCGCGGCGGCGGCGACCCTGGGCATCACGGCGGCGAGCTTTCCCAAGCCGGCGATCGCGCAGAACATGCCCGAGGTGAAGTGGCGGCTGACCTCGAGCTTCCCCAAGTCGCTCGACACCATCTACGGCGCCGGCGAGGCGTTCGCCGAGGCGGTCAAGCGGATGACCGACGGCAAGTTCCAGATCCAGGTGTTCGCCGCCGGCGAGCTCGTCCCCGGCCTGCAGGCCCTGGACGCGGTGAGCAACGACACGGTCGAGGCCTGCCACACCGCCGCCTATTACTTCGTCGGCAAGGACCCCACCTTCGCGCTCGCCGCCGCGATCCCGTTCGGGATGAACTATCGCGGCCAGAACGCCTGGCTGAACGCCGGCGGCGGCATGGACCTGATGAACGAGTTCTTCGCCAAGTACAGCGTGCACGGCATCACCGCCGGCAACACCGGCGCGCAGATGGGCGGCTGGTTCCGCAAGGAGGTCAAGACCGTCGCCGACATGCAGGGCCTCAAGATGCGCATCGGCGGCTTCGCCGGTCAGGTCGTGCAGAAGATCGGCGTGGTGCCGCAGCAGATCGCCGGCGGCGACATCTACCCGGCGCTGGAGAAGGGCACGATCGACGCCGCCGAATGGGTCGGCCCCTATGACGACCTGAAGCTCGGCTTCTACAAGGTGGCCCCCTACTACCTCTATCCCGGCTTCTGGGAAGGCGGGCCGGCGCTGCACGTCTTCGTGAACCAGGGCAAGTGGGACGCGCTGCCCGAATCCTACAAGGCCGTGCTCAAGGCCGCCGGCGACGAGGCCACCGTGGTCACGCAGGCGAGATACGACGCGCTCAACCCGCCGGCGCTGAAGCAGCTCGTCGCCTCCGGCGCGCAGCTGCGGCCGTTCTCGACCGAGATCCTGACCGCCTGCTACAATGCCGCCAACGAGGTCTATGCCGAGACCTCGGCGAGCAATCCCGACTTCAAGAGGATCTACGACAGCTACGCCGCCTTGCGCAGCGAGCAGTATCGGTGGTGGCTGGTCGCCGGGTACACCTACGACACCTACATGA
>JBFWWD010000272.1:0-8086 GCA_050246385.1 Geminicoccaceae bacterium | reverse complement strand
CCGCCGCAGGCCGCCTTGGAGCAGGTCGCCCATGCCGCCCCGCACGGCCGCGACCGGCTGCAGCCGTTCCGCCGGCGCCGGCCGCCCGTTGCGCCGCGCGATCCGGTCGAGCACGGCGCGCGCCCCAACCGCGTCGCCCCGAAAGAGCAGATAGTGCGGCGATTCCGGCAGCCAGAGGCGCAGCCCGAAACCGACCAGCGCCGGCAGGGCGGTCGCGGCGAACAGCCAGCGCCACGCCTCGTCCCCGGCGAATCGGCTCGCCGCCCAGGCCGCCAGCGCCACCAGGATGGTGCCCACCGCCCAGAACCCCTCCAGCGCCACCAGCCAGCGCCCGCGCCGCCGTGGCGGCAGGAACTCCGCCATCATGGCGTAGTCGACCGGCAGCGTGCCGCCGACGCCGATGCCGGTCAGCAGCCGCAGCGCCAAGAGCAGCGTGAAGTCGTGGGCGAACACCGAGGCGAGGCCGAACAGGGCGTCGATCAGCACGGTGACGATCAGCACCCTGCGGCGGCCCAGCCGGTCGGCCAGCCGGCCGAAGCCCCAGGCCCCCAGGAGCATGCCGACGAAGAAGACGGTGCCGGCCTGGATCGCCTGCGGGATGGTCAGCCCGAAGCTCGCCGCCAGCGATGGGGCGGCGAACCCGATCGCCAGCACCTGCATCGCGTCGGCCGCCCAGACCAGGCCGAAGATCGCGAGCAGCCGGTACTGGAACGGCCCGGTGCCGATCGCCTCCAGTGCCTGGTCGATGGTGGTCGGTCGCATCGGCGCCCCGCTCCTCGCTGGAGTGCCCGAAGGGCGGGCGCGCCGAACCTAGAGCGATTCCGCGCTGAGCGGAAACGCTCCGCCTCGAGCAGGCCCCCTAGCGACCCGCTTTGCGGGTCGCTTCCCTATGGGGGTCGGATCGATCGCTCCGCGAGCGATGGCCGGCAGGCACCAGGAAACCTGGAGCGTGCTCGGTCACACCGAACTCGCTCCAGTCAGGCCATGCCGTCATGGCCATGGCGCGCGGACCACGCGAGAGCGGAACCGGTCAGACGGGCAGCGGACGGGCATGCGGTTGCCGCCATGCCTCCGGGAACAGCCCGACGTCGTTCTCGCGCAGGAAGCGTCGCGTGGTCTGGAAGTTGAACAGCCACTTCGGCATCATCTCGAAGGTCACGAACTCGCGGCCCTGATAGCGGTCATGCAGGTCGAGCAGGCGCCGGGCCTGGGTCGGGCACCAGGTGTCGTCGTGCGCCAGGATCGTCCGGGCGTCATCATCGCGTCGCGCAAGCTCGACCCAGATCTCCTGGAGCGACCGGACGAGCTTGCCGTTCCGGGCGGCGAGCTCGCCGAGGCGGTCCACGAGCGCGGCCGTGGTCAGCCAGGACACGCGCCTCCGCGCGACGCTGCCTCCCGGATGCCGATCGTGCGCCAGGGAGAGCAGGAAGACGAATTCGTCGAGGTTGCGCCGCGAGGTCGGCCCGGGGGCGGTTCGATCGGCCGGGCTCGCGGCTGCCGCGACCGAATCCAGACTGAGAAGCGCGACCAGGAGCATGACGCGTGCCACGCCGTCCATGTCCAGGACGGCACCTCTCACCGTGGTGGCGAAGCGCAGGGGCTCGAGGCGGATGAATGTTTCGAGGGATCGTTTCGTGCGCACAATTCCGATCATCGGCGTCGTCCGAAGCTGATGGTCACCCGCCGGCAGTTGCGACGGGTGCCGTTGTTTGGGAGGCCGTGCAGCGGGGATTACGGCGCCTCTCAGCGAGTACTGCGCCGGCGTAGCTGTTCTCGAGGTCGGCGCGAGCGAAGGTTTCCTGTGATCGAGGACCATTCCATGCGCATCTCCATCGACTCGCGCACTCTATCGCGATGGAAAATGAGGGCATCGAGTAAATCGATCGCAGACGATGCTAAAACGTTCCACAATGCGGAAGACGGGAAACCCCGGCGAGCATCCCACGGCACTTCGGGGCCGCCATGCGGGGAATGCTCTTCAGGAGCGGCTCGGCTGCGGTTTCTGCCTGTCAGACCGGCAAACCGTGCGCGGACCGAGGTCGCCATACCTCGGGAAAGAGGTCGATGTTGTTCTGCCGGAGGTAGCGGCGCGTGGTCTGAAACTTGAACAGCCACTTGGGCATCATCTCGAAGGTCACGAAGTCGCGACCCTGATAGCGCTCGAACAGCATGAGCAGGCGGCGCGCCTGAGCCGGATGCCAGACATCGTCGCTCGCCAGCACCGTCCGGACGTCCTCGCCGCTGCGGACGAGCTCGATCCAGATCTCCTGGAGCGAGCGGAGCAATTTGCGGTTGTGGAGAGTCAATTCGCCTAGGCGGTTCATAAGCGCCGCCGTGCTCAACCAGACCAGGCGTCGTCTAGCGGCGCTTCCATCGGGCTGCCCGCTTTGGCTCAGCGAGAGCAGGAACAGCAGGTCGTCGAGGTTCCAGATCGAGCCCGATCGTGGAATCTCCTCATTGGCCGAAGCCACCGCATCCGCGACGGTATCGAGATTCAGCATTGCGACCAGAAGCATGACGCGGCCGACACCGTCCATGTCGAGCACGGCGTCCCGCATCCTGGCAGCGAACCGCAGTGGCTCGAGCCGGACGAACGTCTCCAGCGACTTCCGTGGCCCATTCTTTGTCGGCAGCACATCGATCATCGCAGGTATCCGATTTGAGTTGTCGTATGCGGGCTGTTCGACCTGCGCGCCGCGCGGCTGCGAGGTCGTTCCTGAGGCACTGAGAGGGTCGCACTCGAGGTGCGTGTTGCACGGCGTCCTGTGCGGCAGAATCGAGTGGGACGGCCAACGGGCGCACTCGATCTTCTCGTTCACGCCGCTATGGTTGTGCCCGGCAGAAGCGCCACTCCGCGTCGCGCTCGACGCGCATAGCGGAATTCGACAATCACTCATAGGACAATACGCCGCTTCCTCATTCCCCTCATCCTAGCAGATTTCTCACAGTGTACATCGCTCGAATTCAATCAAACATTGGGCCAATGCTCGAATCACCTGAAAATAGGCACTCGTGGCGGTGGATACTCGCGAATGTGGCGAGCACATTGATCTAGGACTATCATCTCCATACAGCATCGGTTGCTGACGCCGATCTGCTCGCCGTCCTGAGGTCTTCGCGCCGGCTGATCCGCAGCAGCCGGGTTCGAGCCCGACCTCGACCGCCTGCAGGGGCGGACAGGGCGAGGGCTGACCGCCTGCGGCTCCGGCCCCGCGACCGATAGCCGATGTCCGGTGCTTCGTGCTCGCCCTGGATGACGAAGAATGCTAGCCGGCACGCATCGGACCTCGTCGGAGGCATCTCGCGATGCTGCTCGCCCGGGCCCTACGCCCGCTCATCCGCACCGGCCGGCTGACCGTCATCGACGCGGATGGCAACCGCCACGTCTTCGGCCACGAGCCCGAACCCGCAGTCACCGTCCGCCTGCACGACCGCTCGCTGCACTGGAAACTGGCGCTCAACCCCGGCCTGCACGCCGGCGAGGCCTGGATGGCCGGCACGCTGACGGTCGAGGAGGGCAAGGGCCTCTACGACTTCCTCGACCTGTTCGGCCGCAATCTCGGCCTGATGGGGCTGGGCTCGTTCAAGAGCCCGCTGCGCTGGCTCAAGCCGATCAAGCGCCGCTGGCACCGGCTCAACGACCGGGTCAGCTCGGAGCGCAACGTCGCGCACCACTACGATCTGTCGGGCGAGATGTACGGCCTCTTCCTCGACAGCGAGCGGCAGTACACCTGCGCCTATCACCCGACCGGCACCGAGGACATCGAGACCGCCCAGCGTCTCAAGGAGCGTCACATCGCGGCCAAGCTGCGGCTTGCCCCCGGCATGCGCGTGCTCGATCTCGGCTGCGGCTGGGGCAGCCTCGCCATGTATCTCGCCCGCCATCACGACGTCGACGTGACTGCCGTGAACCTGTCCAAGGAGCAGGTCGCCTGGGGCAATGAGCGGGCCCGGGAGCTCGGCCTCGCCGACCGGGTGCGCCTGCTGCACAAGGACTATCGCGAGGTCGAGGGCAGCTACGACCGGGTGGTCTCGATCGGCATGCTCGAGCATGTCGGCGTGCGCCAGTACGAGACGCTGTTCCGGCGCATCAAGCGCCTGGTGGCCGCCGACGGCGTGGCGCTGGTCCACTCGATCGGCCGGGTCGCCGGCCCGGGCACGACCAACGCCTGGATCAGGAAGTACATCTTCCCAGGCGGCTACATCCCGGCACTGTCCGAGGTCCTGCCCGCAATCGAGCGCTCCGGTCTGTGGGTCACCGACATCGAGGTCCTGCGCCTGCACTACGCCTACACGCTGAAGGGATGGCGCGAGCGCTTCATGGCCAACCGGCAGCGCGCCGCCGATCTGTACGACGAGCGCTTCGTGCGGATGTGGGAGTACTATCTGGCGACCAGCGAGATCTCGTTCCGCTATCTCGACAACATGAACTTCCAGATCCAGCTCTGCCCCGACCGCAACACCCTGCCGCTCGCGCGGGACTATATGGTCGCGGCCGAGCGGACCCAACCGTGCCCGCGGCTGGTCGGGCGCGCGGCGGGCTGAGCCGCCCAGCGTGCGTTGACAGCCCCGAACCGACCGGGCCATGTTCGCCGCCGGTCGCCGCGCCTCGACTGCGCGAGGTCAGAACGGTGGGTCGGGAACAGGGAGTGGATAGATGCGCGTGACGAGCTGGACCAAGCGTGGCCTGCTCATGGCCGGAGCGATGAGCCTCGCCCTGACAAGCGGCGCGGCCTCGGCCGAGGAGGTGATCGTCGGCCTGATCACCAAGACCAACAACAATCCGTTCTTCGTCAAGATGAAGGAGGGTGCGGACGCCAAGGCCAAGGAGCTTGGCGTCGAGCTCAGGAGCTTCGCCGGCAAGTATGACGGTGACAACGAGGGTCAGGTGGCGGCGGTCGAGAGCCTGATCGCGGCCGGCGCCAAAGGCATCCTGATCACGCCCAGCGACACCAAGGCGATCGTGCCGACGATCCAGCGAGCCCGCGACGCCGGCATCCTGGTGATCGCGCTCGACACCCCGCTCGACCCGATCGACGCCGCCGACGCCACCTTCGCCACCGACAATTTCAAGGCCGGCCAGCTGATCGGCGAGTGGGCGGCGAAGACCCTGGGCGACAAGGCGGCCGACGCCAAGATCGCCTTCCTCGATGCGCTCGAGGCCCAGCCGACTGTCGACATGCTGCGCGACCAGGGCTTCATGAAGGGCTTCGGCATCGATATCATGGACGAGACCCGCTACGGCGAGGAGACCGACCCACGGATCGTCGGCCACCAGTGGGGCCAGGGTGCGGAGGAAGGCGGCAGGACCGGCATGGAGAACCTGCTGCAGAAGGATCCCGACGTCAGCGTCGTCTACACCATCAACGAGCCCACCGCCGCCGGCGCCTACGAAGCGCTCAAGGCCGCGGGCAAGGAGAACGACGTCCTGATGACCTCGGTCGACGGCGGCTGCCCGGGGGTGAAGAACGTCGAGGCGGGCGTGATCGGCGCCACCTCAATGCAGTTCCCGCTGCTGATGGCCTCGCTCGGCGTCGAGGCCGTGGCCGAGTACGCCAAGTCGGGGAAGAAGCCCGAGCCGACGCCCGGCCTGACCTTCTACGACACGGGCGTGGAGCTGATCACCGACAAGCCGGTCGACGGCGTGCCCTCGATCACCGCCAAGGAAGGGCTGACCAAGTGCTGGGGCTGAGCCAGCTCTAGGCGACGATCATGGCCAGCGAGGCCCGCTCCCTCGACCCCGCGGTCGAGGGAGCACCCGTGTTCGAGGAGGAGCGGCGCGGGCCACTCAAGCGGCTGCAGCACTTCCTGCACGCCTATCCGACCACGGTCCCGTTCATCGTCCTGTTTCTGGGCGTCGTGCTGTTCAGCTCCGTGGTCGGCACGCGCTTCTTCCACCCCTTCAACCTGTCGCTGATCCTGCAGCAGGTCACGATCATCGGCATCCTGGGGATCGCGCAGACCCTGATCATCCTCACCGCCGGCATCGACCTGTCGGTGGGTGCCATCATGGTCCTGTCCTCGGTGGTGATGGGCAAGCTCGCCGTCGCCACCGGCGTGCCGGTGCCGATCGCCTTCCTGCTCGGGCTGCTGTGCGGCCTCGTCTGCGGCCTGATCAACGGCGTCCTGGTCACGCACCTGCGCCTGCCGCCGTTCATCGTCACGCTGGGCACCTGGAGCATCTTCGGTGCATTGAACCTGTGGTACTCGCAGAGCCAGACCATCCGGCAGCAGGAGGTCGAGGCGGCGGCGCCGTTCCTGCAGTTCATGGGCACGGCCATCCAGTTCGGCGGAGCCCGCCTGACCTACGGCTCGATCCTGATGCTGCTCCTCGCGGCGTTGATCTGGTACATCCTCAACCACACCGCCTTCGGTCGTCACGTCTACGCCACTGGTGACGATCCCGACGCTGCGCGCCTCGCCGGCATCAACACCGACCGCACGCTGCTTGCCGTCTATGGCTCCGCGGGCCTGATCTGCGCCGTGGCGGGCTGGGTGCTGATCGGGCGCATCGGCGCCATCAGTTCGCTCTCGGGTGCCACCGCCAATCTCGACTCGATCACCGCGGTGGTGATCGGCGGTACCAGCCTGTTCGGCGGCCGCGGCTCGATCGTGGGCACGTTGGTCGGCGCCCTGATCGTGGGCGTGTTCCGCAACGGCCTGGCGCTCGCCGGGGTCGACGTGGTCTGGCAGGAGTTCACCGTCGGACTCCTGATCATCCTCGCCGTCACCATCGATCAATGGATACGGAAGGTGTCGGCATGACGCCCATCCTGACCGCATCGGGGCTGGTCAAGCGCTATGGGCGCGTGACCGCCCTCGACCATGCCGACTTCGACCTGATGCCGGGCGAGATCCTGGCCGTGATCGGCGACAACGGCGCCGGCAAGTCGACGCTGATCAAGGCGCTCTCCGGTGCCGTGACCCCGGACCATGGCGAGATCCGCCTCGGAGGCGAAGTCGTGCATTTCCGTTCGCCGATGGATGCCCGCTCGGCCGGGATCGAGACCGTCTACCAGCACCTCGCTCTGTCGCCCGCTTTGTCGATCGCGGACAATCTGTTCCTGGGCCGCGAGCGACGCCGCCCCGGAGCCTTCGGTCGCTGGTTCCGCAAGCTCGATCGCTCGGCGATGGAGCGCGAGGCGCGCGGGCACCTCAACGCGCTGGGGCTGCTCACCATCCAGAACATCCGGCAGCCGGTAGAAACGCTTTCGGGCGGCCAGCGCCAGGGCGTGGCCGTCGTGCGCGCGACGGCGTTCGGCAGCCGGGTGGTCATCATGGACGAGCCGACCGCGGCGCTCGGGGTGAAGGAGTCGCGCAAGGTCCTCGAGCTGATCCTGGACGTGAAACGGCGCGGTCTGCCGATCGTGCTGATCAGCCATAACATGCCCCACGTGTTCGAGGTCGCTGACCGCATCCACATCCACCGGCTCGGCCGCCGTATTGCCGTGATCCGGCCCAAGGACTATTCGATGTCCGATGCCGTCGCGATCATGACCGGCGCCATGCAGCCGCCGCCCATGCTGGAAGCGGCGTGATCGACCAGGCCGCCGGCCGTCCCTATAACCAGGCCGCCGGCCGTACCTATAGAGGACCGTCATGAAGCGTTTGGACGAGAAGCTCGCCCGCATCCGGGCCGGCCAGTACCGTCGCCAGGACTTCATCATCGCCGACGCCAAGGACCCCGACATGGGTCCGAGCATGAGCTGGACCGGTCCCAAGCGCGAGCCGGACGGCACCTGGACCCGCAATCGCAGCCGCGACGAGTTCCTCGACCAGATCCGGGCGATCGTCCGGCAGGACATCGTCGACATCATGCTGATGTCGGCCTCCAATACCGAGCGACTCTGCGCCGAAGGGCTGTTCGCCGACAGCGCGGTCAAGCCGGCCATCCGCGCCAACGACACCACCGACATCTGGCGGATGCGCGGTACCAGGTATCACGAGGAGCCGTCGCGACCCTTCCGCTCCGCTTCGCTGACCCGCACCATGTATGGGACGACCTCGCCCGCGCCGGGCGCCGCGATCACGGGCACGGACCTCGGGCTCTATTCGATCACCTTCAACCACGACATCGACGCCGACC
>JBFWWD010000271.1:0-8086 GCA_050246385.1 Geminicoccaceae bacterium | reverse complement strand
CTCGCGGATGGAGGCGAGCATTGCTTGGTCGAGCGAGACCTACGCGCCCGCGCCGAGTGGATTCTGGCGGCTTGCGCCGAAACTGGCGGCGTAAGCCGCAAAGCACCCTGTCTGGAACCAGCATGAGCAGTCCCGATGATCCCGTGAACGCGTCCGGCTGGCCGAGCGTCGGCAGCCAGGCGCAGCCCCTGGTGAGCGATCTCTGCCGCGACGCACGGATGCTGCGCCTCGGCGTCTCCTCCGCGTCCTCCGGCGCCACGCTCGTGGATGGCGGGATCGCCTCCCCCGGCGGCCTCGAGGCGGGACGCCGGATTGCCGAGATCTGCATGGGCGGTCTCGGCCGGGTGGCGATCGATCGCGGCTCGCCGTTTCCGGACTGGCCGTTTCAGGTCTCCGTATCGTCGACCGATCCGGTCGTGGCCTGCCTCGCCAGCCAATATGCGGGCTGGAGCCTCAGCCACGGCTCGGGCGAGGACGGCTACTTCGCCATGGCATCCGGACCAGGTCGGGCGCGCGTGGCCAAGGAGGAGCTGTTCAAGGAACTCGGCTATCGGGACGCCGACACCTCCTGGGGCATCTTCGTCCTGGAAACGGACAAGCCGCCGCCGGACGAGCTCACCTCGCAGGTCGCTGCCGATTGCGGGCTGCCGCCCGCGGCGTTGACCTTCGTCTTGACCCCGACGACGAGCCTAGCGGGTGCGGCGCAGATCACCGCACGCGTGCTCGAGGTCGCCCTGCACAAGGTCCATGCCCTCGGCTTTCCGCTGGCGCGCGTGCGCGACGGCATCGGCTCGGCGCCGCTGCCGCCCCCCTCGCCGGACTTCCTGACCGCGATGGGGCGCACCAACGACGCCATCCTGTTCGGCGGCGAGGTGCAGCTGTTCGTGACCGGGCCGGAGTCCGACGCCGCGGACCTGGCCGCAAAGCTGCCGAGCTCAGCTTCGCGTGATTTCGGCAAGCCGTTCAGGCAGATTTTCGGGGACTCCGGCTTCGATTTCTACAAAATCGACGCCATGCTGTTCAGCCCGGCCCGCGTGATGGTGACCGCGCTCGATTCGGGACGGACCTTCGCGGCCGGTGCATTGGCGTACGAGCTGCTGGCACAGTCGTTCGGCGATGGGGCCGCCTGAGGTCCTGATCCTCGGCGGCCGGCCGGAAGGCTGGCACGGCGCGAAGCTGCGGGAGGCCTTCACGCGGCTGGGCGCCAGGGTCGCGCGACGCGACTTCCGCACCCTGGGGCTGGCGCTGGGCGAAGGAGGCACCGGCATCGCGGGTTTGCCCGGGCTGCCGACGGTGGCCCTGGTCCGCTCGATCCCGGCGGGGAGCTTCGAGGAGGTGACGCTGCGGCTGGGCCTGCTGCACGCGCTGCAGGCCCTGGGCGTACCCGTCGTAAACGGGCCGCGCGCGATCGAGCGCTGCGTCGACAAGTCGATGACCAGCTTTCTGCTGCATCGGGCCGGTCTGCCGACGCCGCCGACCTGGGTCACCCAATCCGCAGAGGAGGCGCGGGCCTTGTGCGGGCGCGAAGCGGCCGCCGGGCATCGTACCGTGCTCAAGCCGCTGTTCGGAGCGCAGGGCCGCGGCTTGCGGCTCCTGAACGGAAGTGCCGAGCTTCCGCCTCCCGAGGAAGTCGGCGGAATCTACTATCTGCAGCGGTTCATCGGCCCGGCCGAGGGCAGCTGGCGCGACTTCAGGGTGTTCGTGGTCGGTGGCTCGGCGATCGCCGCGATGCAGCGACACGGCGCCAGCTGGATCACCAACATCGGCCAGGGCGGGCGCGCCGAGCTGGCCGCGATCGACGGCAGGCTTGCCGCGCTTGCCGTTGCCGCAGCGCAGTCCGTCGAGGCGGCGCATGCGGGAGTCGACCTGATCCCTGCGGCTGGCGGAGGATATTGGATCCTCGAGGTCAACAGCATGCCAGCCTGGCAGGGCCTGCAGAGCGTCAGCGAGGTGGACATCGCCCTGCATCTCGCTCGGGACGTGCTCGCCCAGGTCCGCCCAGGCCGTCCGGTGGCGGCGTGAGCGGCCTCGCTCCCGCCATCATCGCCGACCGCTTCCGCGCCGCCTGCCGGGCGGAGCTGGAGGCATTGAAGCCGGGCAATGTCCACGTGCACGAGGCCGGGCACGGCATGACGGTGGCGGACTTCCTGGCCAGTGCCGAGGTTTCCGCACCCGCGCTCGCCGCAGCGGGCAGATCGGTCGGCGAGCGCATCCTGGCTGCCGTCGAGGCGACCCGAAGCCGGGTCGGGCAGAACACCAATCTCGGGATCGTGCTGCTGTGCGCGCCGTTGGCCGCCGCGGCTGAACGAGGTGGAGTGTTGCGGCCGAGCCTGGAGGATGTTCTCGCCCGGCTCGACGAGACGGACGCGGCCCTGGCGTTTCGGGCCATCCGGATCGCCTCGCCGGGCGGCCTCGGCCGCAGCAAGCGGCACGATGTCGCCACCGAGCCCGAGGTGACGCTGCTCGATGCCATGCGCACGGCGGCACAGCGTGACCGTATCGCTCGCCAGTATGCCTCGGGGTTCGCCGACGTGTTCGATGTGGGAGTGCCCCGGCTGCTCGCCTGCCGCGCTGCCGGGTGGCAGGAGGAATGGGCCGTCACAGACCTCTTTCTGACCATGCTGTCCGCCTTCCGGGATTCCCACATCGAGCGCAAGCATGGTGCGGAGACGGCGGAAGAGGTTCGGCGCGAGGCGTGTTCGTGGGCCGATCGGCTGCTCGGCGTTGCCGAACCGATCGGTCTCGCTTCGGAGCTGCTCGGATTCGATCGGTCGCTCAAGGCGCGCGGACTCAATCCCGGGACCAGCGCAGACCTTACGGTCGCCTCGCTTTTCTGTGCCGCCCTGGACCATGACTTGATCGAATAAGCCATTCGCCACAACCGGTTGTTACGGAGGTTGGGCAGTCGCCGGCGCGGTTCATGCTTGCGCTCGTCCGATCTCCGTGCCAGCAACACGGCCGTGTGATTACCCGCACGTGGGAGGCACGATGCCTAAGATTGACCGCATGCTCGTTGGCGAGGCGCTCGTTGGCGACGGCAACGAGGTGGCGCATATCGATCTGATCATCGGTCCGCGCGGCTCCGCGGCCGAGACGGCGTTCGCGACCACGCTGACCAACCAGAAGGAAGGCGTCAACGGCCTGCTCGCGGTGCTCGAGCCGAACCTGATGGTCAAGCCGGCGACCGTCATGTTCAACAAGGTCACCATCAAGGACGCCAAGCAGGCCGTGCAGATGTTCGGCCCCGCGCAGCGCGCCGTGGCCATGGCCGTCGCCAACTGCGTCGCCGAGGGGACCATCCCCGAGAGCGAGGCCGAGGACCTGTTCATCTCGGTGGGTGTGTTCATCCACTGGGAGGCCAGCGACGACGCCAAGATCCAGCAGTACAACTACGAGGCCACCAAGCTGTCGATCGAGCGCGCCGTCCGCGGCGAGCCGACCGCCAAGACGATGGTCGAGAAGAAGGACAAGTCGCACCATCCCTTCCAGGCTGGTTGAAGGGAATCAGCGGCTCCACCAAAGCCGGAACCCGCCAAGGCACCCGCCGCGCCCAAGCCGCCCCAGGCGGCTCCGGCCCGGCCCGCCGCGGCAGCGCCGGCGCAACCCCCGGCTCCTCAGAGCACAGGCTGGTGGAAGTCCCTGCTCCGGTCCCTGGGTCTGTCGCGCTGAGCGCGATGATCCGGTGACGAGGTCGACGAGAAGGCCCGTCCGCAACCGTGGGCGGGCCTTCGCTCGTTTCATGCTGGGCGGGATCCTGCGAGGCGCATGAGGCGCCCCGAGAAGCTGTCGGCCGCGGCCGCTCGGCGGGTGGCGCTGGCGGCGCAGGGCCTGCATCGCCCTCGCAGGCAGGTCGAGCCGAGCCGGGCCGCGATGCTCCGGAAGGTCGAAAGCCTCGGCGCGCTGCAGATCGACTCCGTGTCGGCGGTCGTCCGCTCGCACTATCTGCCGCTGTTCTCCCGTCTCGGTCCCTATCAGCGCCCGTTGCTCGACGGCCTCGCCTACGACGGCAGGCGTCGGCGGCTGTTCGAGTATTGGGGCCACGAGGCCTCGCTCCTGCCGGTATCCCTCCAGCCGCTGCTGCGCTGGCGCATGGCCCGGGCGCGCGAGGGGCGCGGGATCTATTCCGGCCTCGCCCGCTTCGGCAGCGAGCGGCGGGCATTTGTCGACGAAGTGCTCGACGAGGTGGGTCGCAGCGGCCCCCTGGCGGCCGGCGATCTCGCCGAGGGCGGGCGGGGACAGGGCGGCTGGTGGGGCTGGAGCGACGGCAAGCTCGCTCTGGAATGGCTGTTCTGGGCCGGTCTCGTCAGCACCGCGACGCGGCGCGGGTTCGAACGTGTCTACGACCTGACCGAGCGCGTGCTGCCGAAGCAGGTGGCCGAAGCACCCACGCCCGGGGCCTCCGAGGCGCAGCGCGCGCTCCTCGCCATTGCGGCCCGCGCGCTCGGCGTCGCGACCGCGATCGATCTGCGCGAGTATTTCCGCCTCGAACCAGCCGACGCCAATGCGCGGATTGCCGAGCTCGAGGAGGCCGGCCAGCTGCTGCCGGTGCAGGTCGAGGGCTGGGAACGGCAGGCCTGGCTTGATCCGGCTGCCGTCCTGCCACGACGAGCGGAGGGTTCGGCGCTGCTCTCGCCGTTCGACTCGCTGGTGTGGGAGCGCGACCGGACCGAACGGGTCTTCGGGTTCCGCTATCGGCTGGAGTTCTACACGCCCGCACATCGTCGGGTGCACGGCTATTATGTGATGCCGTTCCTGCTCGGCGACCGGTTGGTGGCGCGGGTCGACCTGCGCAGCGACCGCGCCGCCGGCTGCCTGCGCGTGATCGCCATCCACCTCGAGCCGGGCGCCCTCTCCGGCTCGGTGATCGAGGCGCTGCGCCCGGAGCTGGCCTGTCTGGCGGCCTGGCTCAGCCTCGAGCGCGTCGAGGGGCTCGAGGGCGCTCTTGTCGATTAGGCGATAAAGTTCCAATTTATTTACGATTACCGTTAGAATGATCGGGACCCTTGCGATGCCGCCCGGCGCGGCCAGACGGAGGCGTTCCGGTGCCCATCGGATCCCAGCGGCCGCATTTCGCCGGTCGCGTGCTGATGATCGGCTGCGGCAGCATCGGGCAGACCGTACTGCCGCTGCTCGTCCGCGAGCTCGCGATCGATCCGGGCCGTATCGCCGTGCTGGCGGCGGACGGGCGTGGCGAGGAGATCGCGGGTGCGCTGGGGGTCCGCTTCGAGATCGCGCCGCTGACCCGTGAGAATCTCGCCTCACAGCTCGATTCACGACTGCAGGCCGGTGACTTCCTGCTCAACCTTTCGGTCGAGGTCTCGAGCCTCGAGCTCCTGCGCTTCGTCGCCGCGCGCGGCGTGCTCTATCTCGATACCGGCATCGAGCCCTGGCCGGGCGGCTATACCGACCCCGACCTTTCCCCGGCGGAGCGCTCGAACCAGGCGTTCCGTACCCGCGCCCTGGCTCTGCGCGAGGAGCTCGGCCCGGGTAGCCCTACCGCGGTGATCTGCCAGGGCGCCAATCCAGGGCTCGTGTCCCAGCTGCTCAAGGCGGCCGCGCTCGAGCTTGCCCGGACGCTCCGGCAGGAGACCGCCGCGCCCGTCCTGGCCGAGGGTTGGGCGCGACTGTTCCGGGACCTGCAGGTCCGCACCATCCAGATCTCCGAATATGACAGTCAGGTCAGCCGCACGCCGAAATCCGCCGGCGAGTTCGTCGCCACCTGGTCGGTCGACGGCTTCCTGGGCGAGGGGGCGCAGCCGGCGGAGCTGGGCTGGGGCACGGCCGAAGGCTCGCTGCCGCCCGACGGCCATCGCGCTCCCGGAGAAGGGCCGGGCATCTACCTGCTGCGCCCTGGCATGGACGTGCGGGTCCGCAGTTGGGCGCCGGCAGCCGGGCCGTTCGTCGGCTATCTGATCACGCATATGGAATCGCTGTCGATCGCTGATCACCTGACGCTCCGGTCGGGGGGCCGCATCGTCTACCGGCCGACCGTCCACTACGCCTACCACCCCTGCCCGGATGCGGTGCTGTCGGTGCATGAGCTGATCGGGCGCGGCTTCGAGCCGCAGCCGCGGCAGCGCGTTCTGGCGCATGAGATCGTCTCCGGGCAGGACGAGCTCGGCGTGCTGCTCGCCGGCCATCCGAGCGGTGCGTTCTGGTACGGCTCGCAACTGTCGATCGACGAGGCGCGGCGGATCGTGCCGCACGGCAACGCGACCTCGTTGCAGGTTGCGGCGGGCATCCTGGGCGGCATGGCGGCGGCGGTCGCGCGCCCCGCGGAGGGCCTTATCGAGCCCGAGCAGCTCGACTTCGCGCGCGTGCTCGCGGTGGCCGCACCCTTTCTCGGCCGCGTCGTCGGGGTGCGGTGCGACTGGAGCCCGCTGGTCGGGCGCGGCCGTCTGTTCCCCGAGCGGCTCGACCATTCGGATCCCTGGCGGTTCAGCAATGTCCGTGTGGCCTGAGGCGTTCGCCGCCTCGGACCCGCGCCGCTATCTCTCGATGCTCGCTGCCTGCCCCTATCTGTTCGTCGGCGATGCTGGCCGGTGCGGGCTCGGCGTCTTCACCGTCCGCCCGATCCGGACCGGCGCCGTGATCGTCGTGGACGAGGACGGCACGCTGCGGCAGCGGGCGATGACGCTCACGGACGCGCTGGCCCAAGGCTGGGACCGGCGGCACGACCTGTTCCAGCTCGACCACGATCTGTTCCTGCCGCCCCGCGGCTGCTTCGACGACCTCTTCAACCACTCCTGCGAGCCGTCGGGCGGCTGGCGCGTGACCGGAGCCGGCGCACGCTTCGTCGCCATTCGCGACATCGGCGCCGGTGGGGAGCTCACCTACGACTACTCGTGTCATCTTCTTGGCGACGAGACGTTGGCCTGCGCCTGCGAGGCCCCGAGCTGCCGTGGAACGGTCGGTCCGTTTGCCAGCCTGCCGGAGCCCCTGCGGCGCCGCTATCGGCGGCTGCGGGTGATCTCGCCCGCCCTGCTGCGCCGCCGCTCCTGATGCGTCGGCGCGGCCGGCGGCAGCGCTCCGGCCGCCTGCGGCTGACCGCGACCCTGCGGGTGGCGATCCTCGCCGGTGCCGTCTCGGCGCTGAAGGTGATCCTGTTCGCGTTGGGAAGCGGCGCTTTCCTGGCCGATCATCCAGCTGCGGCACTCGCCTGGGTCTATCTGGCGCTCGCCGTACTGGCGGCCGGCACCGCCGTCGCCGTCCTGCCGCGCCTCGAGCAGTCGCGGCCCGCTGCGGCGCTGGCGATGCTGCTGCTGGCCACGGCCGTCACGGTGCCGGTCGCCGCGCTGGCGCTTCAGGTCGGCCTGAGCTGGGCCCCGTTCACCCTGCTCGTGCTGGCCCATCTCTACAACGTCGCATCGGAGATCCTGCTCTGGCTGGTCGCCGCCGCATGGCTGCCGGCGCCCGAGCTGCGCCGCGCCACCTTGTGGATCTGCCTTGCGGCCGCTCTGGGCGGCCTCTGCGGCGGTCTCGGCGCCGAGCGGCTCTTGCCTCTCGGCATGCCGCTCGCTCTGACATCCGGTACGCTCATCTCCGTCGGATGTGCATGCCTCTGGCTGCACCGATGCCGCAGGACGCTCGGCGACGGCATGTCGGAACCCGACGATTCCGGTCGCATGCAAGCGGCCGGCTGGGGCGTGGTCCTGAGGCATCCGCTCGCCGTGCCGCTGGGTGCCGGCTCCTTCATGCTCACCTTCGTCTGGGTGCTGACGGAGTTCGTCTGCCTGGCCGGCTATCAGGCCCTCGGTCTGGAACCGGCCGCCCTGGCCGAGCTTCTCGCCATCGTCTACGCGGTCCTGCAGCTCGTCGAGTTCATGGCGATCCTGGCGCTCGCCGGTCCAGCGACGCGATGGATCTCGCCGGCGTGGCGCAGCGTCCTGTTCCCGCTCGGATCGCTTCTGAGCCTGATCTGGATGGCGCGGGAGCCGTCCAGCCTCGGCCCGACAATGCTGGCGCACGCCCATACAGAGTCGGTGTCGAACGGCCTGTTCGATCCGGTGCATGCCAGCAACTTCGCGGCGGCGCCGCTCCGGCTGCAGGCGAAGCTGCGCATGCTCGCCGACGGAATCTGCTACCC
>JBFWWD010000270.1:0-8096 GCA_050246385.1 Geminicoccaceae bacterium | reverse complement strand
CCGGGATTTGCCGAGGTGGACGCGAACAATAACTGGACCGGCCTGGACGTCGATGTCTGCCGGGCGCTGGCCGCGGCGTTATTCGGCGACGCCACCAAGGTGAAGTATACGCCGCTGAACGCCAAGGAGCGCTTCACCGCCCTGCAGTCGGGCGAGATCGATGTGCTGTCACGCAACACGACCTGGACCAGCTCACGCGACAGCGCGCTCGGCCTGAACTTCACCGGCGTCAATTACTATGACGGCCAGGGCTTCATGGCGAAGAAGGACCTGGGCGTCAGCAGCGCCAAGGAGCTCGACGGCGCCTCGGTCTGCGTCCAGGCCGGCACCACCACCGAGCTGAACCTCGCCGACTATTTCCGCGCGAACGGCATGCAGTACACGCCGGTCGTGTTCGAGAACAACGACGAGGTGAACAAGGCCTACGAGGCCGGCCGCTGCGACGTGCTGACCACCGACCGGTCGGGTCTCTACGCCACCCGCGTCAAGCTCGCCAACCCCGACGACCATATCATCCTGCCCGAGGTGATCTCCAAGGAGCCCCTGGGTCCGGCGGTGCGGCAGGGCGACGACGAGTGGTTCGACATCGTCAAGTGGACCCTGTTCGCGATGATCCAGGCCGAAGAGTTCGGCATCACCAGCGGCAATGTCGAGCAGGTGAAGGGCGAGACCCAGAACCCCGACATCCAGCGCTTCCTCGGCGTGATCGAGGAGAAGGGGAAGGAGCTGGGCCTGCCCAACGACTTCGCGGTGCAGATCGTCAGCCAGGTCGGCAATTACGGCGAGAGCTTCGAGCGCAATCTCGGCCCGAACACGCCGCTCAAGATCGATCGCGGCCTGAACGCGCTGTGGACCGATGGCGGCCTGATGTATAGTCCGCCGTTCCGCTGATCCGGGCGCGGGCGGGGCACGAGGTCTGCTCCGCCCGCAACGCCTGAGCAGAATGGAGCGAGCGAGGGGAAGAGGCCGCCGATGAGCACAGCCCTGCATCGCGACGACGCGCCCAGCGTCCCCCTGTACAGAGATCCTCGGGTCAGGGCGGTCTTCTACCAGCTCCTGGTCGTCCTGTTCGTGCTGCTGGGCGGCTGGATCCTGGTCAGCAACACGATGGCGAACCTGGCGCGCCTGGGCGTCGCCAGCGGCTTCGGCTTCCTCGAGCGGCCGTCCGGCTTCGACATCGGGCAGACCCTGATCGACTACACGGCCGCGAGCACGTTCGGCCGCGCCTTCCTGGTCGGGTTCCTGAACACCATCCTGGTCGCGATCGTCGGCATCATCCTGGCGACCATCGTCGGCTTCGCGATGGGGATCGCGCGACTGTCGCACAACTGGCTCATCTCGACCCTGGCGACCTTCTATGTCGAGATCGTGCGCAACATCCCGTTGCTGCTCCAGCTGCTGCTGATCTACGCCATCATCATCCATGCCCTGCCGCAGCCGCGCGAGAGCGCCACCCTGCTCGGCGCCGTGCTGCTCAACACCGGCGGCCTGTTCCTGCCCAAGCCGATCCCCGAGACCGGATTTGCCGTCTGGGCCGTGGTCTCGCTGCTGGCGCTGGCGGTGATCCCGATCGTCCTGCGCTGGGCGGCCCGCAGGCGCGAGACGACCGGTCAGGAGGTGCACACCTTCTGGTACGTCATGGGGCTGCTCGCGGTCGTGCCGGTCGCCTATCTGGTCACCGGCATGCCGCTGCAGTGGGACCTGCCGGTGATGGGCCGGTTCCGGCCGAGCGGCGGGCTGCAGGTGAATCCCGAGTTCGTCGCCCTCGTGCTCGGCCTCGCCATCTATACCGGCGCGTTCATCGCCGAGATCGTCCGCTCCGGCATCCTCGCGGTCAGCAAGGGCCAGTGGGAGGCGGCGGGCTCGCTCGGGCTGACCCGCGGCCAGACGCTGCGCTTCATCGTCATTCCCCAGGCGTTGCGGGTGATCATCCCGCCGCAGACCAACCAGTATCTGAACCTGACCAAGAACAGCTCGCTGGCGGTGGCGATCGGCTATCCCGACTTCTTCAACGTCGCGGGCACCATCAACAACCAGACCGGGCAGGCGGTCGAGGTCATCGCGATCACCATGGCCGTCTATCTCACGCTCAGCCTGATCACCTCCTACTTCATGAACTGGTACAACGCCCGCATGGCACTGGTGGAGCGCTGACCATGGCCACCGAATCGATCCCCATGGCGCCGCCGGTGGCGGAGCGCCCCGGCCCGATCGGCTGGATGCGGCGCAACCTGTTCGCCTCGCCGTTCGACACCGCGCTGACCCTCCTGGTCATCCTCGTGCTGGCGCTGGTCGTCCCGCCCTTGTTCCGCTGGGCGGTGCTCAACGCCAGCCTGACGGCGACGAACCGGACCGAATGCCCCGTCGATGGCGCCTGCTGGGCGCTGATCCCGAGCCGTCTCCACCAGTACATCTTCGGCCTCTACCCGGTCGACCAGTACTGGCGCGTGATCCTGGGCGGCATCCTGCTGATCGTCGGCTGCATCCCGCTGGCGCTCAAGAACATGCCGCGCAAGGCGCTCTACGGCATCAGCTTCGCGATCATCTACCCGTTCATCGCCGGCTGGCTGTTCGCCGGCGGCGGGCCCTTGCAGCCGACCGTCGATTCCAATCTCTGGGGCGGCCTGTTCCTGACCCTGATCATCTCGATCGTCGGCATCGTCGCCTCGTTCCCGATCGGGATCGTGCTGGCGCTGGGCCGGCGCTCGCAGATGCCGGTGGTCAGGGCCTTGTGCACCTCGTTCATCGAGCTGGTGCGCGGCGTGCCGCTGGTGACCGTCCTGTTCATGGCCTCGGTGATGCTGCCCTTGTTCTTCCCGCCGGGCTGGACCATCGACAAGGTCAGCCGGGCCCTGATCGGCGTCGCGGTGTTCTCCGGCGCCTACATGGCCGAGGTGATCCGCGGCGGGCTGCAGGCGATCCCCAAGGGCCAGTTCGAGGCGGCCGACGCCATGGGCCTGGGCTTCTGGCAGAAGATGCGGCTGGTGATCCTGCCGCAGGCGCTGCGGCTGGTGATCCCGGGCATCGTCAACTCGTTCATCTCGCTGTTCAAGGACACCTCGCTGGTGTTCATCATGGGCCTTTACGACCTGCTCAACATCTCGCGCCTGATCGTCACCGGGCAGGAGTGGCTGGGCAAGGACGTGGAGAGCTACATCTTCGCCGGCCTCGGCTTCTGGATCTTCTGCTTCGCCATGTCCCGCTACAGCCAGCGGCTCGAGCGCAGGCTCCAGACCGGCCACAAGCACTGAGAGGGAGAGGGACGCACCATGGCCGCCAACGGCGCCCCGAGCATCGTCTTGCGCGACGTGAACAAGTGGTACGGTGAGTTCCACGTCCTGCGGAACGTCAACCTGCAGGTCGAGAAGGGGCAGAAGGTCGTGGTCTGCGGGCCGTCCGGCTCCGGCAAGTCGACCATGATCCGCTGCATCAACCGGCTCGAGGAGCACCAGAAGGGCCATATCGTCGTCGACGGCATCGAGCTCACCAACGACGTCAAGAACGTGGAGGCCATCCGGCGCGAGGTCGGCATGGTGTTCCAGCACTTCAACCTGTTCCCGCATCTGACCATCCTGGACAACCTGACCCTGGCGCCGATCTGGGTGCGCGGCATCCCCAAGAAGGAGGCCGAGGAGACCGCCATGTTCTACCTGAACCGGGTGCGCATCCCGGAGCAGGCGAGCAAATATCCGGGCCAGCTCTCGGGCGGCCAGCAGCAGCGCGTCGCGATCGCCCGGGCCTTGTGCATGAAGCCCAAGATCATGCTGTTCGACGAGCCGACCTCGGCCCTCGACCCGGAGATGGTCAAGGAGGTGCTGGACACCATGATCTCCCTCGCCAACGAGGGCATGACCATGATGTGCGTGACCCATGAGATGGGCTTCGCCAAGTCGGTGGCCGACTTCGTCGTGTTCATGGACAAGGGCGAGGTGGTCGAGATGGACAAGCCGGCCGAGTTCTTCGCCCACCCCAAATCCGACCGCACCAAGCTGTTCCTGAGCCAGATCCTGCAGCACTAGCCTGCCCATGCCGGTGCGGGTGTTCTGGGGCGGTGCCGAGATCCCGGGGCCTTGCTCGGTCGGGCCGCTGCGGCGCGAGACCTCGTTGCTGGAGCTGCGCGAGGGCGGTGCGCCGTGGCTCGTGCGGCGCTCGCCCGAGCTCACCCGCTGCCTGCCGCTGACCATCGAGCGCGATCTCGGCGCCGACCGCTCGTTCGACGCCTGGGCCGCCCTGGTGGCACCATTTCCGATCGGCCCGACACCGGAGCCCGTCGCCTTCCGCAAGGAGGTCCGGCTGGAGTACGGCGCCGGCTGCGCCGCCCATGTCTTCCGGCTCGCCTCCGCCTGGCCCGTCGCCTACGAGGTGGTGGATGGGGAGGGCGCGATGCGCGAGCGCTTGACCCTGGTCTGCGACGGCTTCGAGCGCCTCGCGGAGTGAGCTCGCGCGGCACGGCGATCCGCGCCGCCGCCGCTGCTGGACGGACTGCAACCGCAAGGTTACCAAAGACCTCTCTGGGCCAAACGAAGGAGGACGCCCATGGCCAGGTCGGTCTGCCTTGTCTGCGCCGCGGCGGCGGCCGCGCTCCTGCTTGCCGGCAACGCCCGTGCGGAGGATCCACCCGATCTCGTCGGCACCTGGAAGGGCACCGCCTATGCGGTCCACATCGGGTCGAACCCCTACCGCGTGGCGGAGAAGGCCGGGCCCAACTTTCCCGACAACGGGATCGAGTTCACCTACACCATCACCGAGCAGCACGGGAACCGCGTCGGCGGCAGCATGTCGGGCGGCAAGTACAGCGAGACGCTGATCGGCGCCATCGGCCCGGACAACAAGAGCGGCGTGATGCTCGACGACGACGGCGAGTACAGCCTGACGATCCGCGACGCCGACACGCTCGACACCTGCTACCGTCACAGCTTCCCGACCAGCCGCGTCGTCGCCTGCTGGCAGCTCAAGCGCGTCAAGGGCTGAGGCGACCGGGCAGGCCTTCGGGGAAGGTGGCCCCGCCCGGTCCGCCCTGTCGCATCCGGAGCCGGCATGGCCGCCGGGCCGGCGGGCGGGTGCTCGGGGTCGTCCTGCAGGTCGCGATCAGGAGAAAGGAGGAACCGGCATCGTCAGCCCGCCGTTCACCGGGGATCGAGAGCGGCATGGCTCACCAGGGAGAACCATGATGCGGGCGATGGCCGGGGCGGCTGCCTGTCTCTCCACCCTTCTCGTCGCAAGCGGCGCCGGCGCGCAACAGGCGACGGTCCCGGATGTCTGCCCCCACGGTCAGATGCGCGGCGCCGATGGCCAGTGCATCCCGGATACCGGGACAGGCCAGTCCGGCAATCCCGGTGCCGGCACGGCCGCCGTGGAGGCCGCAAAGGGCGGTGCGGCCGCCGAGCCGAACAAGGACAATGCGCCGGCCGACGCGTCGCAGCTCGGGCCCGGTGCCGTCGGCCCGTCCGCCGATGATACGTCGACGCCCGATGCGGGTGCCGGTTCTGCCACCGGTGGCGGGAGTGGCCAGTAAGGCTCCGCGTGGCGCGCGTCGGCGCATTCCGACGTTCCAGAGACGGAACGGGCAGGTGGTGGCGGGGAGAGGTAGTGCGGTCGGCAACCGCTGCCTGCGGCTATCGCCGATGCACGATCGCGACCTGATCGACCAGAGGGGAGCGTTCCCGTGCCCATCATAGCCCATGCCGTGGTCGCCAGCGACCTGTCTGCCGCCGAGATCGACCGCTGGCGGGCCGTGCCGGTCGCGGTGGCGGTCGATCTCGGCCGCAGGATCGGACAGATCGATCCGGCGATCCGGCCCCTGCTGCCGCCCGGCCGTCAGCCGCGCCTGTTCGGACGGGCGGTCACGGTCGCCTGCGAGCCGCCGGACTTCGGCGCCGTGCCCCTGGCCATCGACCGGATCGGTCCCGGCGAGGTGCTGGTGATCGCGGCCGGCGGCCATGCCGAGACCGCGATGATCGGCGAGATCCTGACCGCGCACCTGCGGCGCCGGGGCGCGGTGGGCCTGGTCTGCGACGGTGCCGTCCGCGACGTCGGCACGCTCGCGGGCTGGGACGATTTTCCGGTGTTCACGCGCCACATCACGCCGCGCGGCCCGGCCTCGGCCGAGCGCGGCGTCATCAACGGCCCCGTCGTGGTCGGTGGTCAGCAGGTCCGCCCCGGCGATCTCGTGATCGGCGACGATGACGGGCTCGTGGCGCTCGGCCCCGAGGCGGTCCGCGCTCGCATCGACGATGCCGAGGCGAAGCTGCAGCTCGAGGCGGGCTGGCAGAACAGCCTTCAGGCGGGCCGCTCGATGGCGCAGACCTTCGGTCTTGCCGATCCTCTGCCGCCCGGATGACCCGCCGCGCGGGCGGTGAGGCGGGCGTCGCGCCGCTGGCGCGCCGGCCGCCATTCAAGCCGGGGCAATTGCCTGGCCCGACCTCTTGACGCCGGCAGAGCTCGGGAGAACTGTGTAGTCAATAGACTGCCTGGGAGGCTGTCATGGCCAGGAAACGAGGTCCCGAGACGGCCCCAAGCTGCTGAACTCTCAGGGGGTCACCAGTGAAAGAAATGCTGACGCTCGGTCAGATGCTGAGCGTCCACGCCCGTGTGCTCGGCGAAGCCTCGGGCGCGCGCGATCTCGAGCGCGCCATGACCTTCCGACAGTGGAACGAGCGCTCCTGTCGGCTCGGCAACGCGCTGCTCGGGCTGGGCCTGGCCAAAGGCGACCGCGTCGCGATCCTGGCCTACAACTGCATCGAATGGGTGGAGATCTTCGCCGCCACGGCCAAGGCCGGGCTGATCGCCGTGCCGATCAACTTCCGGCTCACCAGCGCCGACCTGCGCTACATTGTCGAGAACGCCGAGGCCTCGGCGCTCATCGTGCAGGACGAGCTGCTGGATCCGGTCGAGGAGGTCCGCGCCGACCTGCCCGTCCCGGCCGGCAATCTGATCCATTTCGGCAAGGTACGGTGTCCCGCCGGCTACCGCGCCTACGAGGACCTGATCGCCGCTGCCGGCGCTGGTGAGCCGCAGCAGCGGGTCGCGCTCGCGGACCCGTGGACGCTGATGTACACCTCGGGCACCACCGGCAGGCCCAAAGGTGTGCTGCGCAGCCACCGGGCGGCCGTGCTGCTGTCCCTGTTCACCGACCTCGAGCTTGGCCTGCACCGCCGGGACGGCGCATTGCTCGTCATGCCGATGTGCCACGCCAACTCGCTCAACTTCTTCGGCGCCTTCGCCTATTGCGGGGCCGAGACCGCGGTCTACTCACGCAAGAGCTTCGATCCCGAGCACGCCGTACGGACGCTGGCGGAAGGCGGATCGAGTTTCACCTCGCTGGTGCCGACCCATTACATCATGATGCTGGGCCTCCCGGCCGCCGTGCGGCAGCGTTGCGACTTCAGCCGCCTCACCAGGCTGATGATCTCCTCGGCCCCGGCGCGCCAGGACACCAAGCGCGAGGTCATGCAGATGTTTCCCAACTCAGGCCTGTTCGAGCTCTACGGCTCGAGCGAGGCCGGTTGGGTCACCATGCTCCACCCGCACGAGCAGTTCACCAAGCTGGGCTCCGTCGGGCGCGAGTGCGTGGGGTCGGCGCCCGTCAAGATCCTCGACGAGAACGGCAACGAGGTTCCCGACGGCGAAGCCGGCGAGCTGTACTCGTCGAATCCCTACACGTTCGACCGCTACTGGAAGCTGCCGGAAAAGACCGCCGAGGCCTTCCGCGGCGAATACTGCACCGTCGGCGACATGGCCCGCCGCGACGCGGACGGCTACATCCACCTCGTCGACCGCAAGAGCAACATGATCATCTCCGGCGGCGAGAACATCTACCCGTCGGAGGTCGAGGCCGTTCTCGGCGGGCATTCGGCGGTCAGCGACGTGGCCGTGGTCGGGCTGCCCGACCCGAGATGGGGCGAGCAGGTCCACGCCGTGGTGGTGCTGAAGGACGGCGCCGAGGTGAGCGAGGCGGAGCTGATCGCCTGGTCCAAGGACAGGCTCGCCGGCTTCAAGCGGCCGCGGGCCTGCTCGTTCATCCCCGACGCGGAGATGCCGCGCACGGCCACCGGCAAGAACCTGCATCGGGTGCTCAGGGCACAGTTGATGGCCGA
>JBFWWD010000269.1:0-8097 GCA_050246385.1 Geminicoccaceae bacterium | reverse complement strand
AGTTTAGTAATTATATTCCTGGCGACGTCTGTCAAGGACGAAGCGCACGAAACGCAACCTGGGCCTTGCCCGCATGTTCACCGTCACCGACGGATCACCTTGCGAGATCGGGAGGGGGCAGATGGCCACCAAGACGAGCGAGCGCCCCGCTGGCACTTCACGGCGCGGCTTCGCGTCGATGGACGCGGAGAAGCAGCGTGCGATCGCGCGCAAGGGCGGCCAAAGCGTCAGCCCCCAGGACCGCAGCTTCTCGAAGAATCATGCGCTGGCGGCGGAAGCCGGGCGCAAGGGCGGGCGTAGCGTCAGCCCGCAGGACAGATCGTTCGCCAGGGACCCGGGCCTCGCCGCCGAAGCGGGCCGCAAGGGCGGTGAGCGCAGCGGCAGCGGTCGCGGATCGGGTGCCGAGCACGAGCCTGCATCCGACTAGGAGCCCGCGGTCGACGCAGCCGCAGGGGCCCCAGCGGCTGGGCGTCGGGAGTTGCACCATGACGGCTTCGTGCGGCAACCCCACCGGAGGGGCGAGCCGCGGATACGGGCCGGGATGGGCTGAACGACATCCTGAAGGACGGATAGGCACGTCTGCTCGTTCGCATCACTGATTTCACTCGATATGAGCGTCGCCGAGCATTCCCGGAACGCGTCACCTATAGGTCTAAATTCCTTGACGCCGAGGTGATTCTGGATGACAAGCTTTCCGGTCCAACCCCGGAGCCCGAGCCATGCCGAGTGCGTCTGTGCCCAACCCGTTCGATGTTCCGCCGGACCAGGGGGAGTTCGCGGCCCTGCATGCCGCGATCACCGCCGACTGGGATCCGCGCGACCCCTATGAGCGCCGTTGGGTGATGGAGCTGGTCACCGCCCTGCGTCGCCAGGAGCAGCTACGCGGCCTGGAGCTGGCGGTGCTCGCCGCGGCCGCCGCCGAAAGCCCACCCTCCGAGGTGACGGTCAAGAAGCTCGACACCTTCGCGCGCTACGGCGCCCGGATCGACAAGGACATCGGCCGTGCGCTCCAGGCGCTGCGCGTCCTGCGCGACCGGCCCGACGATCGCATCGCCGCGGATCAGAACGGCACGCGCGAACCCAGCGCCGCGGGCCAATCCCCGCGTACGCGCGAACCCGACGCACCTGCCGCCGCGTGCACGCCCGAACCCGAGCGCCCGCTGAACCGGCAGCAGCGCCGGGCGCTGGCGGCGATGCGGCGCAAGCGGGCCGCCTGACGCCGCTCTCGCCGCCGCCGCGGAAGGGTGCTACGGCGCGCCCCTGCACCAGGGGAGGAGTGCCGCATGGAGCCCCGGTTCCTGCATCCCGCCACGCTGGCCCTGCATGCCGGTCAGGTTCCCGACCCGGCGACGGGCGCGCGCGCGGTGCCGATCCATCAGACCACCTCCTACGTGTTCGCGGATGTCGACCACGCGGCCGGCCTGTTCAACCTGGAACGGGCCGGGCATCTCTACAGCCGCATCTCCAACCCCACGGTCGCCGTGCTCGAGGAGCGGGTGGCGGCGCTGGAGGGCGCGGTCGCGGCCGTGGCCACCGCCAGCGGCATGGCGGCGATGCATCTCGCGATCGCGACCCTGATGGGCGCCGGCGGCCACATCGTCGCGGCGCGCAACCTCTATGGCGGCACGATCAATCTGCTGCGGCTGACCCTGCCGCGGTTCGGGATCGAGACCAGCTTCGTCGACCCGCGCGATCTTGACGCCTTCGCCGCCGCGATCTGCCCGGAGACCCGCCTCGTGCTCGCCGAGGTGATCGGCAATCCGGGCCTGGAGGTGCTGGACCTGCCGACGGTGGCCGAGATCGCGCACGGCCACGGCCTGCCGCTGCTGGTCGACGCCACCTTTCTCACGCCGCATCTGTGCCGGCCGCTGGAGCACGGCGCCGATCTCGTCGTGCACTCGCTGACCAAGTGGCTGGGCGGGCACGGCGTCGCGATCGGCGGCATTCTGGTCGATCGCGGCCGCTTCGACTGGGCAGCCTCGGGCCGTTTCGCGACCATGACCGAGCCTTATCCCGGCTATGCCGGCCTGTCCTACACGGACAGCTTCGGCCCGCAGGCCTTCGCCGCCCGCGCCCGCACCGAGGGCCTGCGCGACTTCGGCGCCTGCCTCAGCCCGCAGAACGCCTTCTACCTGCTGCTCGGCATCGAGACCCTGCCGCTGCGGATGGACCGGCACATGGCCAATACGGCGGCGGTGCTCGACTTCCTGGGCAGGCACCCGGCGGTCGACTGGGTGGTCCACCCCAGCCTGCCGAGCCATCCCGACCACGCCCTGGCCGAACGCCTCCTGCCCAGGGGGGCCGGCTCGATCGTCAGCTTCGGGGTCAAGGGCGGCCGTGCGGCCGGCGCTTGCTTCATCGAGAGCTGCCGTCTCGCCTCGCATCTCGCCAATGTCGGCGATGCCAAGACGTTGGTGATCCACCCGGCCTCGACCACCCACGCCCAGCTCGGTCCCGAGCAGCTCGCGGCCGTCGGCCTGCGCGACGACATGGTACGGCTTTCCGTCGGCCTGGAGGACCCGGCCGACATCATGGCCGACCTCGACGGCGCCTTGCGCGCCTCGCAGAAGGCCTGAGCCCGTGCAGCCCCACGTCTCGACCTATGGCCGGCCGCTGAACCCCGGCGCGCCTTCCGCCCTCCTCATCCACGGCGCCGGCATGGACCACACCGTCTGGGCGCTGCAGGGCCGCCATCTCGCCTTCCACGGCTGGAACGCGCTCGCGGTCGACCTGCCGGGCCACGGCCGCTCGCGCGACCTGCCCCCGCTCGCCACGGTCGAGGCGATGGCCGACTGCCTGGCCGAACTGATCGGCGACGGCCCGCCCGCGGCGCTGGTCGGTCACTCCATGGGTGCTCTGGTGGCGCTGGCTGCCGCCGCGCGTCATCCGCATCGGGTCGCCTCGCTCTGCCTGCTCGGCGCGGCCCTCAGGATGCCGGTCCATCCCGAGCTGCTGGCGCTCGCCGCCGCGCACGATCCCAAGGCGGTCGAGCTGATGTGCGACTGGGCGTTCGGCCCGCGCGGCCAGAGCGGCGGCAATCCGCATCCCGGCGGCTGGCTGCAGGGCACCGCCCGCGCGCTCCTGCGCCGGGGCGATCCCGAGGCGCTCGGCATCGACCTCGCCGCCTGCAACGCCTACGCTGCCGGCCCGGAGCATGCAGCCGCCGTGCGCTGCCCGACGCTGGTGGTGATCGGGGCACTGGACCGGATGACGCCGCCCAAGGCGGGCAAGGCGCTGGCGCAGGCGATCCCCGATGCCCGCGCCGAGCCGATCGCCGGTGCCGGCCACATGTTGATGAGCGAAGCGCCGGACGCGACGCTTGCCTTGCTGCGCACGGCGCTGCCCGACCGATGAGGGAGATGGAGGCATGTTTCCTGCAAGGATGACGCCCATGACGCGACGCGGCCTGATCCTGTCGGCACTTCTCCTGACGCTTTGTCTGGGCACGACCGTGTCCGCGCAGGAAGCCTGGCAGACGTTGCCCCCGACCCCGAGCCGCCCGGCGGCCGAGGCGGAAGGCAAGGCCCCGGTCAACGGCGTCGAGATCTATTACGCCGTGTACGGCTCCGGGCAGCCGGTGATCCTGTTGCACGGCGGCCTCGGCAACTCGGACTATTGGGGCGACCTGATTCCCGCGCTCGCGCCGCACTACCGGATCATCACCATGGACAGCCGCGGCCACGGCCGCAGCACCCGTGACGGGCAGCCCTACAGCTACGACCTGATGGCTTCGGACGTCATTGGCCTGATGGACCATCTGAAGCTCGGCAAGGCCGACATCGTCGGCTGGAGCGACGGGGCGATCATCGGCCTCGACATCGCCATGAACCACCCCGACCGGATCGGCCGGCTGTTTGCCTTCGCCGGCAATTCCACCGTCGACGGGCTCAAGCCCGACATCGACAAGAATCCCACCTTCGCCGCCTACATCGAGCGCGCCGGCGAGGAGTACAGGAAGAACTCGCCCACGCCCGACCAGTACGAGGCCTTCCTGAACCAGATCGGCGCCATGTGGGCGTCGCAGCCCAATTGGACGGAGGCCGATCTCGCCCGGATCAGGACGCCGGTGCTGATCGTCGACGGCGAGCACGACGAGGCGATCCGCCACGATCATACCGAGGAGCTGGCCAGGGAGGTGCCCGGCGCGCAGCTTCTGTTCCTGCCCGGCGTGAGCCATTTCGCGATGCTGCAGAACCCGGCCGAGTTCAACGCGGCGGTACTGAAGTTCCTCGCCGGCTGAGGTGTGCGGCCCGGCGCCTCATGCCGGAGGGTTGGTCCGATCCCGCCCGATCAGGCGATACTTGGCGAACCTCGAATGTGAGACCATGGGACGTCTGGACCTGCCGGCCGGGCTGTAGTGAGCTCGGTCGGCGAGACCGGGTCAGAAACGTGTCTCCGCCACCCGGCGCGGCGGCGGCGCATCCGATCACCATCGCGTTCGAGGCCCGATGTCCGCTGCCTTCCCCGACCGCATCCGCCGCCTGCTCGTCGCCAACCGGTCGGAGATCGCGATCCGGGTGTTCCGGGCCGCGACCGAGCTCGGCATCCAGACGGTCGCGATCTATGCCGAGGAGGACAAGCTCTCCCTGCACCGGTTCAAGGCCGACGAAGCCTACCAGGTCGGCAAGGGCAAGGGGCCGCTCGACGCCTATCTCGACATCGAGGAGGTGATCCGGGTCGCGCAGATCCACGAGATCGACGCGATCCATCCCGGCTACGGCTTCCTCTCCGAGAGCCCGGAGTTCGCCGAAGCCTGCGCCGCGGCCGGAATCATCTTCATCGGTCCGACACCCGAGACCATGCGAAGGCTCGGCAACAAGGTTGCGGCGCGCAATCTTGCGGTCTCGGTCGGCACCCCGGTCATGCCGGCGACCGATCCCCTCCCCGACGATCCGGAAGCCATTCGCAGGCTGGCCGCAGAGGTCGGCTATCCGGTAATGCTCAAGGCGTCCTGGGGTGGTGGCGGGCGCGGCATGCGGCCGATCGAGCGCGAGGAGCAGCTCGTCGACGCCGTCAACACCGCCCGACGCGAGGCCAAGGCCGCGTTCGGCAAGGACGAGGTCTATCTCGAGAAGCTGGTCCGACGGGCGAGGCATGTTGAGGTCCAGCTGCTGGGCGACACCCACGGCAACCTCGTCCATCTGTTCGAGCGGGATTGCACCATCCAGCGCCGGCACCAGAAGGTGATCGAGCGGGCGCCTGCACCCTATCTGGACGACGACCAGCGGGCAGCTCTGTGCGAGGCGGCCCTGAAGATCGGCCGGGCGGCAGATTATGTCGGCGCCGGCACGATCGAGTTCCTGATGGATGCGGACACCGGCGCCTTCTACTTCATCGAGGTCAATCCGCGCATCCAGGTCGAGCATACCGTGACCGAGGTCGTCACGGGCTTCGACATCGTGAAGGCGCAGATCCGCATCGCCGAGGGTGGCCACGTCGGCTCGGTCGCCGAGACCGGCATCCCCGCCCAGCACGCGATGCGCCTCAATGGCCACGCGCTGCAGTGCCGGATCACCACCGAGAACCCCGAGAACAACTTCATCCCGGACTATGGCCGGATCACCGCCTATCGCGGCGCGTTCGGCTTCGGCATCCGCGTCGACGGCGGCACCGCCTACTCCGGTGCGGTCGTCACCCGCTACTACGATCCGATGCTGGAGAAGGTCACCGCCTGGGCGCCCTCGCCGCAGGAGGCGGTGGCCCGGATGGACCGGGCGCTGCGCGAGTACCGCATCCGCGGGGTCGCCACCAACCTGGCCTTCCTGGAGGCGCTGCTCGAGCACAAGGACTTCCTGGCCGGCGGCTACACGACCCGGTTCATCGACACCACGCCCGAGCTGTTCCAG
The DNA here is from genome assembly GCA_050246385.1 of Geminicoccaceae bacterium. Taxonomy (GTDB): domain Bacteria; phylum Pseudomonadota; class Alphaproteobacteria; order Geminicoccales; family Geminicoccaceae; genus Benzoatithermus. Next base: position 2,251 of record JBFWWD010000269.1, on the reverse strand, counting down.
CTCGAGCGCCGGCGCGATCGGGCGACCAAGCTCCTGACCTACATCGCCGACGTCACGGTCAACGGCCATCCGGAGGCCGTGGGCCGCGCCCGGCCCCGCACCGACGCCCGTGCTCCCGTTCCGCCTGTGTTCGCGGCGCCGCTCGATACGGCCGTTGGCACCAAGCCGCTGCTCGACCGTCTCGGGCCGGAGGGCTTCGCCGCCTGGATGCGCGGGCAGACCGGCGTCCTGGTCACCGACACCACCATGCGCGACGCGCCGCAGTCGCTGCTCGCCACCCGCATGCGCACCCACGACCTGGTCGCCTGCGCGGACGCCTACGCCAAGGGCCTGCCGCAGCTCCTGTCGCTGGAATGCTGGGGCGGTGCGACCTTCGACGTCGCCATGCGCTTCCTGACGGAGGATCCGTGGGAGCGCTTGGCCCTGCTGCGCGAGCGGGTGCCCAACCTGCTGCTGCAGATGCTGCTGCGCGGCGCCAACGGCGTTGGCTACACCAACTACCCGGACAATGTCGTCCGCTATTTCGTCCGGCGCGCCGCCGCTGCCGGCATGGACCTGTTCCGGATCTTCGACTGCCTGAACTGGGTCGAGAACATGCGGGTCTCGATCGCCGCCGTGCGCGAGGCCGGCAAGCTCGCCGAGGGCGCGATCTGCTACACCGGCGACATTCTCGACCCCGACCGGGCCAAGTACTCGCTGGCCTACTATGTCGGCCTCGCCAGGGAGCTGGAGGCCGCGGGCTGCCACATACTGGGCGTGAAGGACATGGCCGGGCTCCTGCGGCCCGCCGCCGCCCGCACCCTGATCAGGACGCTCAAGGCGGAGATCGGCCTGCCGATCCACCTCCACACCCACGACACCTCGGGCATCGCGGGGGCCAGCCTGCTGGCGGCGGTCGAGGCGGGCGTGGACGCGGTCGACGCCGCCATGGACGCCATGTCCGGCCTGACCTCGCAGCCCTGCCTGGGCTCGATCGTCGAGGCGCTGCGCCACACCGAGCGCGACACCGGCCTCGACCCCGAAGCGATCCGCCAGCTCAGCTTCTACTGGGAGGCCGTGCGCGCCCAATATGCCGCCTTCGAGAGCGACCTGCGCTCGGGCGCCTCGGAGGTCTATCTCCACGAGATGCCGGGCGGGCAGTTCACCAACCTCAAGGAGCAGGCCCGCGCGCTCGGCCTGGAGACCCGCTGGCACGAGGTCGCCCGCGCCTACCGTGCCGCCAACGACCTGTTCGGCGACATCGTCAAGGTAACGCCCTCCTCCAAGGTCGTGGGCGACATGGCGCTGATGATGGTGGCCCAGGGCCTGACGCCGAAGGAAGTGCTGGACCCCGGCCGCGAGATCGCGTTTCCGGCCTCGGTGGCCGAGATGCTGCACGGCGATCTCGGCCAGCCGCCCGGGGGTTGGCCGCCGGCGCTGCAGAGAAAGGTGCTCAAGGGCGAGACCCCGATCACCGTCCGCCCCGGCTCGCTGCTGCCGGAGGCCGACCTGGCGGCGACCGCGGCGGAGGCCGAGAAGCGCTGCGGCCAGCCCCTGGGCGAGAACGAGCTCGCCTCCTACCTCATGTACCCCAAGGTGTTCGCCGACTTCTCCGGTGCGGCGCGCAAATACGGCCCGGTCTCGGTGCTGCCGACGCTGGTCTACTTCTACGGCATGGCGGTGGGCGACGAGATCGCGATCGAGCTGGAGCAGGGCAAGAGCCTGGTCCTGCGGCTGCAGGCGATCGGTGAGACCGACGAGGAGGGCCAGGTCCGGGTGTTCTTCGAGCTGAACGGCCAGCCGCGCATCGCCCGCGTCCCCAACCGCGCCGCCGTCGCCAAGCTGCCCGCCCGCCGCAAGGCCGAGGAGGGCAACGACGCCCACGTCGCCGCCCCCATGCCGGGCTCGGTCTCGACCCTCTCGGTGCGCGTCGGCCAGCCGATCAAGGCCGGCGACGTGCTGCTCACCATCGAGGCGATGAAGATGGAGACGGCGCTCCACGCCCCGCGCGACGGCACGGTCAAGGAGATCCTGGTCCACGCCGCCAGCCCGATCGACGCCAAGGACTTGCTCGTGGTGCTGGAGGGCTAAAACTCCAGCCTTCGGTCGCAGGCGGGCATCAGAGCCTTGACGGTGGGCGCTCCGATGACTCCCTTGCCCCTTCACTCCTCGATCCGGCATGGTCCCGTGCAGTCGTCAAAACCTCTTCCCGCCGTACAACTCCCTGGTCTTCTCGCGAGCGTCGCCGACCTCGCGGAGGTCGTGCTGGCGG
>JBFWWD010000268.1:0-8112 GCA_050246385.1 Geminicoccaceae bacterium | reverse complement strand
AAGGTGCCGATCATCGAGTTCCTGTTCGGTCTGCAGTGGAGCCCGCAGACGGCTCTGCGCGCCGACCAGGTCGGCTCGTCCGGCGTGTTCGGTGCCGTGCCGCTGTTCGCCGGCACGCTCCTGATCACGCTGATCGCGATGCTGGTCGCCGGCCCGATCGGGATGTTCTCGGCGATCTATCTGTCGCAATACGCTACCCCAGCCTTCAGGAGCTGGGCGAAGCCGATCCTCGAGATCCTCGCCGGCATCCCGACCGTGGTCTACGGCTTCTTCGCGGCACTCACCGTGGCGCCGGCGATCCGCACGCTCGGCGAATCGGTCGGGCTCGACGTCTCCTCGGAGAGCGCCCTGGCGGCCGGGCTGGTGATGGGGATCATGATCATCCCCTTCGTCTCCTCGCTCGCCGACGATGCGATCTCTGCCGTGCCGCTGGCGCTGCGCGACGCTTCCTACGGCCTCGGCGCCACGCGTGCCGAGACCATCGGGCAGGTGCTGATCCCGGCCGCACTGCCGGGCATCATCGCGGGCTTCCTGCTCGCGATCAGCCGCGCGGTCGGCGAAACCATGATCGTGGTGATGGCCGCAGGGCTGGCCGCCAACCTCACTGCCAACCCGCTGCAGGCGGTGACCACGGTCACGGTCCAGATCGTGACCCTCCTGGTCGGCGACCAGGAGTTCGACAGCGCCAAGACGCTGTCGGCTTTCGCGCTCGGGCTGGTGCTGTTCCTCGCCACGCTCTGCCTCAACATCGTGGCGCTCTACGTCATGAAGACCTTCCGGGAAAAATATGACTGACGCCGCCGTCGGCTCGCCGCTCGCCCGGCTGACCGCCGGCCCGCGGCCCACCTTCGAGGACGGTGCCGCGCTGACCCGCCGCCGCTACCGGCGCGAGGCCCTGCTCAAGGGCCTCGGGCTGGGTGCCATCGCTCTGGCGCTGGGGCTGCTCGGTATCCTCCTGTTCACGATCGTCTCGCAGGGCCTGCCGGCGTTCCGCGCCGCCTATGTCAAGCTCGACGTCACCTTCGACCCGGCGGTGATCGACCCGCAGGGTGCGCGCGATCCGCGGGCGCTCAGGCAGGCCAACTACGCGGAGCTCATCAGCGACAGCCTCACCAGGCTGTTCCCCGACGCCACTGGGCGCCAGGACCGGCGGCTCGTGCGCGGGCTGGTCAGCTCCGGTGCCGCCGCCCAGCTCCGCCAGATGGTGCAGGACGACCCGACGTTGATCGGCCAGACCAGGGAGATCTGGCTGGTCGCGGACGACGAGGTCGACCAGTTCGCCAAGGGCCGCGTCGATCGCACCCGCCCGGAGGCGGACCGGCGCGTCAACGACCGCACGCTGGGCTTTCTCGACCAGCTCCGGGCCGAGGGCCGGCTGGAAAGCCGGTTCAACTGGGTGTTCTTCACCTCGGGCGACTCGCGCGAACCCGAGCTCGCCGGCATCTACGGCGCCTTGTGGGGCTCGGCCTATCTGATGCTGGTCACGCTGGTCCTGTGCGTGCCGACGGGCATCGCGGCAGCGCTCTATCTCGAGGAGTTCGCGCCCAAGAACCGGTTGACCGACCTGATCGAGGTCAACGTCAACAATCTCGCCGCGGTGCCCTCGATCGTGTTCGGCCTGCTCGGCCTCGCCGTGTTCCTCAACGCGTTCGGCCTGCCACGCTCCTCGCCCCTGGTCGGCGGCATGACGCTGGCACTCCTGGTCCTGCCGACGATCGTGGTCGCCACGCGCGCCGCGCTCCGCGCCGTGCCGCCCTCGATCCGGCAGGCGGCGCTGGGCATCGGCGCCTCCAAGTTGCAGACCCTGCTGCATCATGTCCTGCCGCTGGCGCTGCCCGGCATCATGACCGGCACGATCATCGGCATGGCGCATGCGCTGGGCGAGACCGCGCCGCTGCTGATGATCGGCATGAAGGCGTTCATCGTCGACGTGCCGACCTCGCCCCTGTCGCCGGCGGCGGCGCTGCCGGTGCAGATCTACATCTGGTCGGACAGCCCCGAACGCGCCTTCGCCGAGCGCACGGCGGCGGCGATCATGGTGCTGCTCGCCTTCCTGATCGCGATGAATGCGCTCGCGATCTACCTGCGGCGCAAATTCGAGCAGAAATGGTAGAGCCCATGGACCAGATCGCAACCTCGACGGTGCCGGCGGTCGCCGCCGCCCAGCCGTCGCCGAAGGTGGCGACCCGCGACGTCAACCTCTGGTACGGGACCAAGCAGGCGCTGTTCGGCGTCTCCCTGGAGATCGTGGAGCGCGAGGTCACCGCGCTGATCGGCCCCTCGGGCTGCGGCAAGTCGACCTTCCTGCGCTGCCTGAACCGGATGAACGACACCATCGACGGCTGCCGCGTCCAGGGCGACATCCGCCTCGACGGCCGCGACGTCTACGCCTCCGACGTCGATGTGGTGCAGCTCCGTGCCCGGGTCGGGATGGTGTTCCAGAAGCCCAACCCGTTCCCCAAGTCGATCTACGACAATGTGGCCTACGGCCCGCGCATCCACGGCCTTGCCCGGGGCAAGGCCGATCTGGAGGAGATCGTCGAGGCGGCCCTGCGCGGCGCCGGGCTGTGGGACGAGGTCGCCGACCGGCTCGACCAGCCCGGCAACAGCCTGTCCGGCGGCCAGCAGCAGCGGCTGTGCATCGCGCGCGCGATCGCGGTCAGCCCGGAGGTGATCCTGATGGACGAGCCCTGCTCCGCCCTCGACCCGATCGCCACCGCGCACATCGAGGAGCTGATCGACGAGCTGCGCGCGAGCTTCACGATCGCGATCGTCACCCACAACATGCAGCAGGCGGCGCGGGTCTCGCAGACGACCGCGTTCTTCCATCTCGGCAAGCTGATCGAGGTCGGGCCGACCGACACGATGTTCACCAAGCCGCGCGAGCAGATGACCCAGGACTACATCACCGGCCGCTTCGGCTGAGGAGCATCCGATGGCAGACATCGAGGCGCGCAAGCACACGGTCCGGGCCTTCGACGAGGATCTGGCCGAACTTTCGGGCAGGATCATGGCGATGGGTGGCATCGTCGAGCGGCAGCTCGCCAACGCCGTCCACTCCCTGGTCCAGCGCGATTCGGAAGGTGCCGAGCGCGTGATCCGCGACGATCTCGAGGTCGACCGGATCGAGGAGCAGGCCGACGAGCTGGCGGTGCGGATCCTCGCCACCCGTCAGCCGATGGCGGTCGACCTGCGCACCGTGGCGATGGCGCTCAAGATCTCCAATGATCTGGAGCGGATCGGCGACTACGCCACCAACATCGCCAAGCGGTCGCGGCGCATCAACCTGCACGACCCGATCAAGCCGTTCATCACCATCCCGCTCATGGCCGAGATCTGCGGCGCCATGGTCAAGGACGTGCTCGACGCCTATGTCGAGCGCGACGCGCAGAAGGCCCTCAAGGTCTGGTCGCGCGACCCCGAGGTCGACGAGTATTACGACCAGCTGTTCCGCGAGCTGCTCACCTACATCCTCGAGGATCCGAAGCTCACCGGGGCCTGCGTCGACCTGATGTTCGTGGCGAAGAACCTCGAGCGGATCGGCGATCACGCCACCAACATCGCCGAGAAGGTCTACTACATCGTCCATGGCGACCAGCTCAGCCGGTCGCGGAGCACCGCCCAGTGAAGCCGCTGATCCTGGTGGTCGAGGACGAGCCGGCGCTGCAGAAGCTTCTGGCCTACAATCTCGAGGCGGCCGGGTTCGCCGTGGCGCAGGCCTATGACGGCGAGGAGGCGATGACGCTGATCGAGGAGCGTATCCCCGATCTCGTCCTGCTCGACTGGATGCTGCCGCAGCTCTCCGGCCTCGAGGTCTGCCGCCGCCTGCGCCGCCGGGCCGACACCTCGCACCTGCCGATCATCATGCTGACCGCCCGCGGCGAGGAGCCGGACCGCCTGCGCGGGCTCGACACCGGTGCGGACGACTTCATCAGCAAGCCGTTCTCGCCGGCCGAGCTGATCGCCCGGGTGCGGGCGGTGCTGCGCCGCGTGCGACCCGCCTTCGCCGAGCAGTTCCTCAGCTTCCACGACCTGCGGCTCGATCTCGCCGCGCATCGGGTGTTCCGCGGCGAGCGCGAGATCCATCTCAGCCCGACCGAGTTCCGCCTGCTGCGCTACTTCCTGGAGAATCCCGGCCGCGTCTTCAGCCGCGCACAGCTCCTGGACCGGGTCTGGGGCGCGGATCTGGAGATCGAGCTGCGCACGGTGGACGCCACGATCCGCCGGCTGCGGCGGGCGATCAACGGCGACGGCGACCCCGACCTGCTGCGCACGGTACGCGCCGAGGGCTATTCGCTCGACCACAAGCTGGCAGGTCCGCCGCAGGATATGGATCGGGCCGGCGACGAGCAGGACCGCCGCTCCGTCGGCACCTGAAGGGGGCTGGCCCGATGTGCTGTCCGCACTTGCTCCTCAGTGCTCGACGTCCTCTCGTGGCAGCAGCACGCGGCGCTCCGCGCGGCCGGAAGCAGGTGTCACCGTGAGCATGTAGCCACCGCGGAAGCCGTCACGAATTTCGCCTTCGCGTTGGACGACGATCCGCACTGGACCCGGCAGGGTGAGGTCGAGCTTGAGTGGCGGGGCACCATGACGCCGGGCGATCTCGCCACCGCCCTGATCGAGCACGCGCAGGAGGGCGCCCGTGCCCAGACTGCCGATGCCGCCGTCGCGTTCGAGCTTCACTCTCACCCTCTCGCCGCGCTTCCCGGCGAAATCAAACGTGTCGCGATCCTGGCCCGGTGTGGCGTCCTCGCCGTCGTGACCGAGAAAGGCATTCGCCTGGATGCCTTCATCGGCCTCGCAGCCGGAACCACTGACGTATAAAGGGGCGTCCACCGACAGCTTGTCACCTGAACTCTGCAGCTCCACCTTGATATTGCGCCGATCGAGACAGAACGAGACCTTGTCTTGAAGGTGTGCGTCCTGCGGGCCGCGACCGATCGTAAGATAGCAATCCCACACGCCGAATGGCGAGATGGCGTTGTCCTGGGCAACATAGAAAAGTGCTCGTGGGATATCAGATATGGACACTATGGCACTTGTACGCCAAGTTTCTTCGTGCTTACAGTAAAGCCAATGATAGCTATTGTCGCCGGTCGTATTGATATAGAAGTCGACGTCATCGGCGTTTGCTGATGTCAGAGGGAGCGCGAACAGCGCGGCCAAGCTGCCCAATGCGACGAAGCGAAGCCAAGTCATAAGAGCTCTCCGATTGAAGCGATGCCGCTACTGCTCGACATTCTCACGTGGCGTGAGCCGCTCGGTCAGGTCACCGGACGAAAGCGGTCTGACCGCGAGCGAATAGCCGCCGCGGAATGTGTCGCCGGCACTGGCTTGACGTTACACGATGATCTGCACCGGCCCGGGCAGCGTCAGGTTGAGTTCAATCGGCAGCACACCGCGGCGCCGCGCAATCTCGCCGCCGCCCTGGTTGAGCACGCGGAGAAGCGCGGTCCCGCCCGTGCTGCCGGTGCTGCCATCTCGGTCGAGGGTCAGTACGATTCTCTCCCCAGGGCGGCCGCCAACATCCCACGTGTCCAGGTCCTGTTCCCGGCTGGCATCCTCGCCGTCCTGCCCGAGGACGGAGTGGGCCGCGACAGTGGAGACTGCCGAGCCGGTACCGCACAATTGGGCGTTGACTTTCAGCTGCGGTGCGTCGCCGCTGATGCTCAGGTTGACTTGGGCAGGGCTGTCATCGGCAATGCAGAAATGGAGCGAATTCAGAGCTTCCCGGCACAGACTGTTTGGCTCGTAAAGAGAGCAGGTCCACTGCCCGAATGGCGGGAAGACATTTTTCTCCGCGCCGTAGAAGACTCGATGATCTTCACCGCCATACAGGTCGGCACACTCGCTTCGGCGCAGAAAAGGGCCGACGCAATGCACCGAAAGAGCCACAATGACCGCAGGAGCGGTGATCGTGAAGGGCACCTCATCGGCTCGCGCTGAGGTCATCGACTGGGTCCCGACAATTGCGAGAATCACAACCCGCATTGTTTTAAAACGCACGACCGTTCTTTCTACTGCATCGAGGGGTGTTTCTGAAGCCGATCGGTGACCTGCGCATCGGCCAACTAGGCGAAGCGGTCTGGAATCAACTGTTCCGGTGCCAATATGCGAACCGCCTGCTTGAGGATCCGTACGCCGTGGCTCACCCCGTCCTCGGATTCGGGTCCGATCGTGGTGAAGATCGCGAGGCTGAGGCGTTGTGATGGCAGATAGGCCATCACCGGGTTCCAGCCGAAATAGAGGCCATTCTGGACGATCCAGCGGTTCAGGACCAGGACCCCGAGGCCGTAGTAGAAGTCGGGCGCGTTGCCGTCATGCCCGACATTGATCGGCGCGGTGAGGGCACGATAGGAGCGCTTGGACAGGATCGCGCCGGAGCCCAGCAGCCGCGCCCAGCGTCCCAGGTCATGCAGATCCGTGTTCATCAAGCCGCTGTGCGAAACCCAGGCCGGATCCCAGAGCGTGGAGTCCTCGTAGCGATCGAACTGGCGGCTGAAGGCATGCAGCACCGGGCGTCGCAGCGCGATCCCCGACGGGTACTCGGTCTCGTCCAGCCGCAGCGGCGCGAGAAATGCCCGCCGCAGGAGGCGCGCGATCGGCTCTCCCGTGGCGCGCTCGAGGATTGCGCCGAGCAACACCGCATTGGTGTGCGCATAGTGAAAGCCTGTCCCGGGCGGGAAGGCCAGGGGCAGCGAGGTGCCGAGCCGGATCAGTTCGACATCGGTCCAGTGCCGCAGCAGGGCCTCGCGCGTGAAGCCCTGGAACGGTTTCGAGGCCAGGTAATCGGCATAGCCGGAGCTGTTGTAGCCGAGCATCCCCAGCGTAACGCGGCGCGCATGCGGCAGCTCCGGCCACCATTTCGCAATGGGATCGTCGAGCTGGACCTGCTTTCGGTCGACCAGATGCAGCAACAGGGCGCCCAGATAGCTCGTGGTGATCGCTGCGGCGCGGAAATGCATCACGCGCCGCGCCGGCCGGCTACCAGCGGAATGGCCGATGGCGCGGGTCAGGATCGGCCGCCCGTCACGCCAGGCGGCGAACAGCAGCGAGCGGAGCCGATACTGGCCGAAGCTCCGCCGTAGCATCGTCGCGAGACGATCGCTGTCGCTTCCCGTGGCCGAGGCAACCCGCGACCAGGCCGAGACGGCGGCGAGCGATGCCAGGGCCATGGCGGCACGTCGGGTGGCGGTCATAGGGAGAGGTCGAGACGAGGCGACATGCGCGGATCGCTCCCTGCGACTGTCCGGGGAACCCCGTCTCCTACGCCGCCGCCGACGACCGTAGACGGCACGTCGGGAATTTCCTGGAGATTGTGGGAAGTTCCTTCTAGCCCAGGACTTGGCAGTGCCCGGAAAGAGCCCGGATGGTTCGAGAGTTCGAGCGCAAGCTGCGCCTGACAGCGGCGATGATCGGCGCCAACACGCGCAAGGATCTGGCGCGTGCCTTCCACCGGGTGAATCCGGCGACCGTGTTCGATATCGATCGGGCCGCGAAATGGCTGCAGGGTCGTGCGCACCCGCGTGATCTGTCCCTATACGAGGACTGGGCCGCCATTCTCCAGCTCGACCGGCCGCTCGCATGGCTGCTCGAGTGCGAGCTGCCCGTGTTCCTGACCGAACTCAGCCGGCGGCATGGCATCGATCCACTGATTCTGGCGCGTCGTGCCGACCGGTTCGGGCGCCCTCGGCAGGCAGGGGAGGGTGTGGCACCGCCTGCGAGCGCGTTCCTGTGCGGCAGCTTCGTCTGCTACCGCCACGCCTTCTCCCCGTACTTCCGCGGCCGACTCATCCGCTCGAGCCTGATCGTGAGCCCGGCGTCACGGGGCAGGCTGCAGGCGCGCTACTCGGAACTGCTGCCGACCGGGCCGGATCATGCGGTGGGGCCGGTTTCGGCTGATGGCCGCTCGCTGTTCATCGACCTGGTCTCGCCCGCGGTGGTCGGCGATCGAGCCTTCCTGAGCCTGTTCAAGCCTCAGCCACCCGCGAGCTGTCTGGCAGGCCTCTTTTGCAGCGCCACCTTGTTCAGCCCTAGCGCGGATCCGTCCTGCTCGCGTCTGCTGGCGGTTCGGTCTGCGCCCGCCGTAGCGGCTGCGCGTGAGGCGGGGTC
>JBFWWD010000267.1:0-8114 GCA_050246385.1 Geminicoccaceae bacterium | reverse complement strand
ATCGTGTCGCCCAATGCGTCCGCCAGGTCGAGCTCGCGCGCGATGGTGCCCGCACCCTCGGCGATCGCGGGATGCGCGCCGTCCTCGACGAACAGCCGGCCGGTCTCGGCCGCGAACCCGCGCGCCGCCGCCTTGGCGGCGTCGAAGTCCGCGCCGTCGAGCCGGACCTCGGCGCCGAACGCGCGCATCGCCGCGACCTTGACCGGGCTGGCGTTGACCGCGGCGAACACCGTCACGGGAAGTCCGCGCGAGCGGGCGGCGTAGGCCATGCCCTGGCCGAAGTTGCCGGCGGAAGCGCAGACGAGGCCCCTCTTCGCTTCCTCCCCGAGCCGGTGCAGCAGCCAGCTCGCCCCCCGGCCCTTGAACGAGCGGATCGGCGTCAGCGTCTCGACCTTGAGTGCCACCCGGCAGCCGAGCTCGCGGTCGAGCGTCTCGTTGCGGACCAGAGGCGTGGCGAGAAAGCGGGGATCGAGCGCGGCCGCCGCTTCCTCGATCAGAGCCATCTCCGGCATCTTCCCTCCCTCAGCCTTTCACCGCCCCGAGGGTCAGGCTGGAGACCAGCCAGCGCTGGGCGAGCAGGGCGGCGACGAGCGGCACGCTCATGCAGACCAGCATACCCACGGCACTCTGGCGGACGCCACCGGCCCAGCCGCCGACGGACAGGACCGGCAGCGTGGTGATCCGCAGACTGCTCAGGCTCGACGCGAACAGGAAGTCGTTCCAGACGAAAGCGAACACGATGAGTGCCGTCGCGACCATCGCAGGCGCCGCGAGCGGCAGCACGATCCGGACCAGGATGCACAACGGGCCGGCGCCGTCGATACTGGCCGCCTCCTGCAGCTCGCGCGGCAGATCGGCAAAGGCCTGCCGCAGCATGACCACCACGAGCGGGAACACCAAGGTGGCGTTGACCAGGACCAGCGACAGCGGGTGATCCAGAAGATCCAGCGCCGCCGCCAGGAAGTAGTACGGGATCACCAGCGCGATCGGCGGCAGAAGCCGGACGACCAGAAAGCCGACCACCACCAGGTCGGCGCGCGGGATGCCGCCGCGCGGTGCCAGGGCCCAGGCGGCGGGCATGCCGAGCGCGAGGGCCAGCACGGTCGCCGCGGCGCTGATGCCCACGCTGTAGCCGGCGGCCCTGCCCAGGTCGGGATAGGCGAACGCCGCCGGCCACGCCTCGAAGGTGGGCGCGAAATCGAGCAGGGGTATGCCCCACCCCGACGGAGCATAGAGCTCGAGCGATGGCCGAATGCTCATCGAGCCGGCCCACAGGAACGGCAGCAGGAAGACCAGCGCCGCCAGACAGGCGAGCACGGTCAGGATCGAGGCGCGCATCGCAGAGATCTGGAAACGGTCAGGCCGCCTCCGCGCGCCCGAGCGCCATGAGCTGCATCAGGCGCTCCTCGCTCGCCTCCTCGCGGCCGACCTCGCCGGTGATCCGCCCTTCCCGCATGGTGACGATGCGGTCGCTGATGGTCAGGATCTCCGGCAGCTCGGAGGAGATGGCGAGAATGGCGATGCCGGCCGAGGCCAGCTCGTAGAGCAGCGCGTGCACCTCGGCCTTCGCGGCCACGTCGATGCCGCGGGTCGGCTCGTCGACGATGAGCACCTTGGGCTGCAGCGCCAGCCAGCGCGCGAGCACCACTTTCTGCTGGTTGCCGCCGGACAGGTTGCCGACCGCCTGGTCGGGGCTGGCCATCCGGATGCCGAGCTTGCGGCGGAAGCTCTCGACCAGCTCCTCCTCGGCCCCCCGCCGCAGAATCCCCAAAGCACCGGACAGCCGGTCCATGCATGCGGCCGAGAGATTGTTGCGAATGGCGAGCGCCAGGAACAGCGCCTGCTGCTTACGGTCCTCGGGCACGAGCCCGATGCCGGCGCGGATCGCGTCGATCGGCGAGCGGATCACCACCTCCCGCCCCTCGACCAGCACCCGCCCGGCCTGCACCGGATCGGCGCCGAACACGGCCCGGGCGAGCTCGGTGCGGCCGGCGCCGACCAGCCCGGCGAGACCCAGGATCTCGCCCTTGCGCACCTGCAGGCTGATGTCGTGCAGCATGACGGCGTGCGGATCGCGTGCGTCCCGACCACGGGTCATACCGACGACCGCGAGCGCCACCGAGCCCGCGCCGGCACCGACGCGATGCGCGAACAGGCGGTCGACCTCGCGGCCGACCATCATCCGGATGATGCGCTCGACGTCGAGACCGGCGACCGAAGCCTCGCCGACCAGACTCCCGTCGCGCAGGACCGTCGCCCGGTCGCAGATCCGCATCACCTCCTCGAGCCGATGCGTCACGAACACCACCGAGATGCCCTTGGCCTTGAGCCTGTGGACGATCGCGAACAGCCGCTGCACCTCCTTGTCGGAGAGGGCGGAGGTCGGCTCGTCCATCACGACGAGCTTCGCGTCCATCGACAGGGCCCGCGCGATCTCGACCATCTGCTGCTCGGCCACCGAAAGGTCCGAGACCAGGCGGCGCGGATCGACCGCGAGCCCGACCTCCTCGGTCAGCACGCGCGTGCGGCGATGCAGCTCGGCCCAGTCGACGCGGCCGAGGCGCACCGGCAGGCGGCCGATGAACACGTTCTCGGCCACCGACAAGGTCGGGATCAGGTTGAATTCCTGATAGATCGTGACGATGCCGAGCCGCTGGGCGGCGTGGGGGTCGGCGAGCTGCGCTTCCGCGCCGTCGAACGTGATGGTGCCCGCGTCCGGCTGCTGGGCGCCGGCCAGGATCTTGAGCAGCGTGCTCTTGCCGGCGCCGTTCTCGCCGAGCAGCGCGTGCACCTCGCCGCGGCCGACCGTGAAGTCGACCCCGCGCAGCGCCTGGACGCCGGGAAAGCCCTTAGCGATCCCGGCCATGCGCAGCAGGGGCCCGCTTTCGACCATCGCGAGCCCCTCCCCGCCTATTTCAGCTCGCCCAGGCGCTCGGCCTTGTCGAGATTGTCCTTGGTGATCATGATCGGGGTCAGCAGGACCAGATCGCTCTCCGGCGTCTTCTGATCCTTCAGCAGATCCACCATGATCTGCATCGCCTTGCGGCTCTGGCCGCCCGGAAACTGCTCGACCGTGCCGGCGAGCGCTCCGTCGCGGACGGCGGCCAGCGCCTCCGGCAGGGCGTCGAAGCCGATCACCTGGACGTCCAGATTGCGCGCCTTGACCGCCTCGATCGCCCCCAGCGCCATGTCGTCGTTGGCGGCGACGATCACGTCGGGCGGCGTGGTCATGCCGGCCAGCAGACTCTCGGTCACGGCGAGACCCTGGTCGCGGGCGAAGTTGGCCGTCTGCTCGGCCACGAACTCGTACTTGTCCTTGTGGGCGTCGAGGACGTTGTGCAGGCCCTTGTTGCGGTCGATCGCCGGCGACGCGCCGGGCTGGCCCTGCAGGTTGATGATCTTGGCGCCGTCCGGGAACGCCGCCATCACCCACTCGCCCTGCGCCTCGCCGCCCTTGACGTTGTCGGCACCGACATGGGCGGTGATCCCGTTCACGCCGGAGACGCGCCGGTCGATGGTGACCACCGGCACGTCGTTGTCGACCGCGGTCTGCAGCGCCGGCGCCATCGCGTTGACGTCGATCGGGCTGATGACGATGCCGTTCACGCCCTGCACCACCGCCGCCTCGACGTCGGCGGTCTGCTTCGGCGCCGAGTTCTGGCCGTCCGATTCGATGGTCTTGATGCCCAGCGCCGCGCCTTCGTCCTGCATGGCCTTGAGCATGTGGACGAAGAACGGAAAGTTCAGGCCGGGCACGGAGGTCATCACCGTGATGTCCTGCGCCCTGGCCGAGCCGGCGCCGAGTGCCAGGAGCCCCGCAACCGCGACGCCCGCCAGCGCCGCTCTCCTCGATTTCGTCACTGCCAACCCTCCCTGACGTGGCCGACAGCATTCCAGGCCCGTCGGCCGCGGCGACGGTCGTGCCGCGCCCCTGGGCTGTCAATCGCTTTCCGCGCCGGGCTGCATCGCCTGCCGGTGGGCACGCTGCTCCGCCGGCTTGGAGGAGCGGGCGAGGTTCATCGCGGTCTGCGCCAGGGTGAGGTGCGAGAAGGCCTGGGGGAAGTTGCCGACCTGCCGGCGCCGGGCCGGATCATACTCCTCGGAAAGCAGGCCGACATCGTTGCACAGTGCCACCACCCGCTCGAACACCGAACGCGCCTCGTCCAGCCGACCGAGCATGACGTAGGCGTCGGCGAGCCAGCAGGTGCAGGGGAGGAACGCACCTTCGCCGGCCGGCAGACCATCCTCCACCTGCGCGGTGTCGTAGCGAAGAACCAGCCCATCGGCGACCAGCGCGCGCTCGATCGCCGCGATCGTCCCCCGGATCCGCTCGTCCTCGGGCGGCAGGAAGCCCGTCTCGGGCAGCAGCAGCAGGCTGGCGTCGAGATGGGGCGAGCCGTAGGCCTGGACGAACGAGCCGAGCCGGAGGTCGAAGCCCTGCGCGCAGACCTCGGCGTGAATGGTGTCGCGCACGCCGCGCCAGCGATCCACGGGGCCGTCCAGCTTCAGCTCCTCGGCGTCGCGGACCGCGCGGTCGAAGGCGACCCAGGCCATGACCTTGGAGTAGGTGAAATGCTGCGGCGGCCCGCGCACCTCCCACAGGCCCTGATCAGGCTGGCGCCAGATCGTCTCGAGATGCTCGAGCAGCGCGCGCTGCAGCGCCCAGCCGGCATGGTCGGGCCCGAGCCCGCCGCGCCGGGCCAGATGCAGCGCGTCGGTGAGCTCGCCATACACGTCGAGCTGGAGCTGCGCATGGGCGCCGTTGCCGATCCGCACCGGGGCCGACCCCTCGTAGCCCGGCAGCCAGGGCACCTCCCACTCGGTGAGCCGCCGCTCGCCGGCGAGGCCGTACATGATCTGCATCTGGTCCGGGCTGCCGGCGACGGCGCGGAGCAGCCAGTCGCGCCAGCCCACCGCCTCCGCCGTGTAGCCGGCGTTGAGCAGGGCGAGCAGGGTCAAGGTGGCGTCGCGCAGCCAGCAGTAGCGGTAGTCCCAGTTGCGCGGGCCGCCGATCTGTTCCGGCAGGGAGGTGGTCGGGGCGGCGACCATGCCGCCGGTCGGCGCGTAGATGAGCGCCTTGAGCGTGATCAGCGAGCGCCTGACCAGCTCGGTCCACTCTCCCACCTCCTGGCAGCGCCCGGACCAGGCTCGCCAGCGGGCCGTGGTGGCGGCGAGGGCGTAGAACGGGTCCGGCGGCATCGGCGCCGGCTGGTGCGAGGGCGCATAGGTCAAGGTGAACGACCGGCTCTCGTCAGGGGCGATCTCGAAGCGGCCGACCGTGCGCATGCCTTCGCCGTGCAGCGGAACGGCGGTCGCGAGCTCGACCATGTCCGGCCCGGCGACCGCCCGCAACGCACCGTTGTCGGCCCGCACCACCCACGGCACCGCCGAGCCATAGTCGAAACGCAGAGCCAGCTCGATGCGCATCGGCACGCGGCCTTCCTGGCCGACCACGAGGCGGACCAGATTCGACGCCCGATCCCTGACCGGCATGAAGTCGACGAGCACCACCGTGCCGCTGGCGCACTGAAACTCGGTCTCCAGCACCAGGGTGCCCGGCCGGTAGCGCCGGACCACCTTGCGCGGCTCCTCGACCGGAGCGATGAGCCAGCGGCCATGCTCCGGCCCACCCAGCAGAGCCGCGAAACAGGCGCCCGAATCGAAGCGCGGCCAGCAGAGCCAGTCTATCGACCCGTCGCGTCCGACCAGAGCCGCCGTCTCGCAGTCGCCGATGAGGGCGTAGTCCTCGATGGCGAGGGCCATTCGCGCGGCCGGCTCACTTCTTTCCGATATCTCCGATCGACGTGTAGAAGCCCTGGTCGTGCGAGGTCTCATGGGCGCCGGTTTCCGTGTCGAGCATGGCGAGCGCCCGGCCGATCCGCGTCGCCAGGTCGGTCTCGCCCGAAGCGGGCTCGCTGTGCTCGCCGCCCAACCGCTGACGCCACCGCTCGAGGATGGAGCGCTTGTGCGCCGGTCGCAGCGAGGCCTCGGAGAGCACGGCTTCCGGCGAGGTGAATTCGCGTGCTGGATCCTGCATCGCCCGCTCCACCCGATCCTTGTCCGTCATGGTTTCGCCTCCTTCGCGCCATGCTGATAAGAACGTCGGACACCCTGGAATGTTACCTTGACAGATGCGCGATCCAGCCATGCCCTGCGACAGGCTGCGCGCGCCAGTGACGGAGTGGTCGAGATGAAGCGGCGTGAGCTTGGTCGGAGCAATCTGCAGGTCCCGCCTTTGTGCCTGGGCGGCAACGTGTTCGGCTGGACCGCCGATCAGGACATGTCGTTCCGCCTGCTCGACCGGGCGCTGGAGGCCGGGCTCGACTTCATCGACACGGCCGAGATGTACTCGGTCTGGGTCCCGGGGCACCGCGGCGGCGAGTCCGAGGCGATCATCGGCGAATGGATGGCCAGCCGTCGCTGCCGCGACCGGGTGACCATCGTGACCAAGGTGGGCGCCGACATGGGCGACGGCCGCAAGGGACTGGCGCCGGCGCGCATCCGCGAGGCGGTCGAGGATTCGCTGCGTCGGCTGCGCACCGATCGGATCGATCTCTATCTGGCGCATTATGACGATCCGGATACACCGCTCGCGGACGTGCTGCATAGCTTCGCCGCGCTGATCGCCGAGGGCAAGGTCCGTGCCATCGGCGCCTCGAACCACACCGCGGCGCGGCTGCGCGAGGCGCTGCGGACCAGCGCCGAGCTGGGTCTCCCCCGCTATGAGAGCCTGCAACCCGAATACAATCTCTACGACCGGGCCGGGTACGAGCGCGAGCTCGAGCCCCTGTGCCTGGCGGAAGGCCTCGGCGTGATCACCTATTTCGGCCTCGCCAAGGGGTTTCTCACCGGCAAGTACCGCAGCGCGGCGGATCTCGGCAAAAGCCCGCGCGGTGGCGGGATCGCCGGCTATCTGAACGAGCGCGGGGAGCGAATTCTGACGGCTCTGGACGAGGTGGCGCGCACCCACCGCGCGACGCCGGCGCAGGTGGCGCTGGCGTGGCTGATCGCGCGGCCGAGCGTCACCGCTCCCATCGCCAGCGCGACCTCCCCGGCCCAGCTCGATGACCTGATCGCGGCGGCAACGCTGCGGCTGGAATCGAGTGCCATCGACCATCTGACGGCGGCGAGCGCCTGAGGCGGCGGGTGCGCGGCCTTGACCAAGGCGACCACGGCGGCGCAACAAGGCGGCACCGGCTTGATCTCCGTATGGCTTCCCTGATGTCGCACAGTCCGCAGTCCAAGGCCCGACGTGTGGTCGACCGCCGTCTCGACCGGGCAGAACGTGTTCTGCCCCGGCTGTTCGGCGACTGGCTGCACCATCTGCGGCATCCCTCCGCCAGCTGGGTCAGGGTGCCGCTCGGCATGCTGCTGGTCTGCGGGGGACTGCTCGGCTTCCTCCCGGTGCTCGGCTTTTGGATGCTACCGCTGGGTGTTCTGCTCCTGTCGCTCGACATTGCCATGCTGCGGCGGCCGACGGCACGCGCGATCGTGTCGGGAGAGCGGCACTGGCGACGCTTCCGACGCAGCCGTCGCGCGAACTGACCACCCCTTCCTTTCGCCGGGGGTGATCGGGACACTCGCCTTCACGCACCGTGTGGCGTACCGCTCCCGCCCCGCCCGAGCCGGCCGCCCTTTGCGGGCGCGGCGCCTTCGGCCATGATCAGCCCCGGCAAACAGCGGAGGGCGTGATGGCCAACTTCAACTCCAGGGCGTCCGGCCCAGCCCAGGCGGCGCGCCCGAATGCCGCCGAGGCCAAGGCCGCGGACGAACGCTACCGCACTTTTCAGAACCGGATGGAACGTCTCGCCGACGCCGCACGGAAGGCGGGACGCACGGCTCTCGGCAATGCGCTGGTCGACCTCGGCCAACGGGTCGAGGACCGCGAGATCTCGCTCGAGGAGGGTCTCACCGAGCTGCGCCACTACGAGGGCGAGATCCGCTCGATCCTCAAGCGCTAGGTCTCGCAACGATGTCCCTCGCCCGCGCCGGCACGATTCTTTTGACCGGGGCTGCCGGTTTCATCGGCTATCATCTGGCCCACAGGCTGCTCGACGAGGGCTGCACGGTCCTGGGTGTCGACAGCCTGAACGAGTATTACGACCCCAGGCTGA
>JBFWWD010000266.1:0-8118 GCA_050246385.1 Geminicoccaceae bacterium | reverse complement strand
GTGCTCTTCCGATCTCGCACGAAGGTGTTGAAGGCGAGCGCGTCGCTCGGGTCGAACAGGGGGCGGAACGAGTGCAGCGTCCAGCCTTCGGCGGCCAGCCCCTTGTCGATCGCGCCGGGATTGGCGTGGAATGCGTAGTCGATCAGCATCAGATGCGGGACGACGACCAACAGCAGCAGCCAGACCGCCACCGACACGAAGATCAGGGCGGTACCCGTCGTGCCGAAGCGGGTCAGGGACTCACGCATCGGCGGATCGCCCGGCCGGCAGCACGCTCGCATGGGACGGCGCGAAATAGACCTGCAGCGGAGCACCCGGCGACAGATGCGGCGTGTGCCCGTCGTTGGACAGGGTGACGGTCAGCGGCGTGCCATCGGCACCTTGGAGGGCGAGATGGACCAGCACGCCCTCGAACATCTGCCCCGCGACCTTCGACACCACGACGTTGCCCGGGCCATCATCGGGCGGGCTGAGCCGCATGCGCTCGGGTCGGACGAACAGCAGCGCGTGCTGGCCGACACCGAGACCGTGCGGATTGCTGCCGATCATCGGCCCGAAGGCCGTGTCGACCTTGGCCGAGCCGTTCTGAACCGAGGCGATCCGCCCGGGGAACAGGTTGCTCTCGCCGACGAAGGACGCCACGAACGGTGTCTTCGGGTGGTCGTAGACCTCGTAGGACTCGCCGATCTGCTCGATATTGCCCTGACTCATCACGGCGACACGATCGGACATGGCCAGCGCCTCGCCCTGATCGTGGGTGATGTAGATGAAGGTGATGCCGGTCCGCTGCTGGATCGCGCGCAGCTCGGTCCGCATATGCTGACGCAGCTTCAGGTCCAAGGCCGACAGCGGCTCGTCCAGGAGCAGCACCTTGGGCTCCACCGCCAGCGCCCGGGCGATCGCGACCCGCTGCTTCTGGCCGCCGGACAGCTCGTCGATCCGACGATTGCCGTAGCCCGGCAGCGCGATCAGCTCGAGCATCTCCTTGACCCTGCGGTCGCGATCGGCACGCGTCACGCCGCGGACGTCGAGCCCGAAGGCGATGTTGTCCGCGACGCTCATCAGGGGAAACAGAGCGAGGTTCTGGAAGATCAGGGCGGTCGGACGGCTGTTCGGGCCAGTGCCGCGCAGGGAGCGGCCGCCCAGGCGGATGTCGCCCTCGCTCGGCTCGATGAAGCCCGAAACCATGCGCAGGATGGTGGTCTTGCCGCAGCCCGAAGGGCCGAGGAACGAGAAGAACTCACCCTCGGCGATCGTGAGATTCACCTCGCGGACCGCGGTGAACTCGCCGAAGCGCTTCGTGACGCCGTCGAGATGGAGATCGTCCGCCATCGCGTCCGCCGGACTGTCGGCGCGCCGCCGGCCTGACGGCGCGCCTGTCGGTTGCTAGGCCGCCGAGATCTTGTCGACCAGGGCCTGCCGTTTCTCCAGGAACCAGGGACGCTCGGTACCCTGGATCCAGAGCTTGTCGATCGCGTCCTCGGGATAGGCCTCGGCGAAGTTCTTCTTGAAGCTCTCCGCGACGTGCTGGTCGAAGCCTTTCACGACCGAGTTGTAGCTCGTGTTGTCGGAGACGATGCCGCCGATCTCAGGTTGGAACGCCCAATTGAGGAAGGCATAGGCCTGCTCGACATTGTCGGCCTTGGCAGTCATCGCGATCGAGTCGATCCAGGTCAACGCGCCCTCGACCGGCGCCATGTAGCCGTAGGGCAGACCCTGATTCTTGAGCTGGAAGATCGGGCCGTCCCAGCATTCGCCGATCACGGCACCGTCCTGCTCGAAGCCCGACTGCGTGTCGGCGCTGCCCTTCCACCAGTTGATGATCTGCGCCTTGTTGGCGATCACGTATTCGGCCGCCTTGCCGTAGCCGAGATCGAACGCAGCCTCCTCGTCATAGGCCTTCTTCATGGTGCCGGCGGGCAGCTGACCGTCCCGCTCCATCCATAGGCCGGTGCACAGCATGCTCGAGCGCTGCCGGCAGAGCATCAGGCCCTTGTAGTCCGGCTTCCAGAGATCGCCAAACGAGGCCGTGCCGTATTCGAGCGTTGCCTTCTCGGTGTTCCAGGCCAGCGCCTCCGTGCCCCAGTCATAGGGCAATGCGTACCACTTGCCGTCGCGATTGGCACCGAGCGCCTTGGAGTTCTCTATCATGCTGGGGAAGATGTTGCCCATGTTCTGGGCCTTGGACTCGTCGATCGCGCCCAGGTTGCCATTGTCGACATGGGCCGAGATCCAGGCGATCGACGGCGAGGCGAGATCCCAGCCGGCACCGCCGCCCGCGGCCTTCAGCTTGTTGAGGCAGTCCTCATTGGAGGAATAGGTCGTGACATTGAGCGTGATGCCCGTATCCGCCTGGAACCGGTCGATCAGCGGCTGCGGCGCGTAGTCTTCCCAGGTGAACCAGTTCAGCTCACCCGATGACGAGAACGCCTTGCGGACATAGACCGGCGCCAGGGCGCCGACGGCTCCCAATGCGGTCGCGGCCTGCAACATCGAGCGGCGGCTGGTTCGCGCCGCCTGCACTGTCGCCAGGGCCCCTCGCTGCGCCGGGGTCAGAATCTGCCTGGACATTCGCCTTCTCCCTCGGTGTCGCGCATTCACGGCGCGGCCTGCCGCCTCGCCATCGAACATAAGCCGCTCGCCCAGACCAGGACAAGGCGGAGCGCCTCAGCCGGCTCCGGGCTCCGCAAGCACCAACAGATCCTCGGGCGCGAAGGCGACCGCCGCCGCAGCGCCCCGTTCAGGGGGCGCCGCGCCCGAGCTGTTGAAGGCATCGAGGGAGATCGCGGCGTCCCCGACGCGCACGCGTGTCCGCACGATCGGCCCCAGAAAGCTGACCTCATCGACGACGCCGCGCAGGCGGACACGCCGATCGTCGGTCGCAAACTGGCCAGTTTCCAGAACCGCCGCCTCTGGCCGCAACGCCACAGTGCGCGACTCGCCCGCCGCGACACCGGTCAGGGGCGCGACCGTGATCTCCTGGCCGCCCACCGAAAGTCGCCCCATCGCCGGATCGACGACCTTGGCCGGGAGCACGCTCAGCGTGCCGACGAACGAGGCGACGAACCGGCTACGCGGCCGATTGTAGATCTCGGCCGGAGGACCCACCTGCTCGACCCGACCCTCGTTCATGACCACGATCCGGTCCGACATCGACAGCGCTTCTTCCTGGTCGTGCGTCACGTAGATCGTGGTGATGCCGAGCTTGCGCTGCAGGGCACGGATCTCCTCGCGGAGCGAGACGCGGATCTTGGCGTCCAGCGCCGAGAGCGGTTCATCCAAAAGCAGCACCTGCGGCTCGACCGCCAAGGCGCGTGCCAGCGCCACCCGCTGCTGCTGACCGCCCGAGAGCTGGTAGGGATAGCGGTCACCCAGCGCCGGCAACTTGATCAGGTTGAGCATCTCCTCGACCCGGCGCGCCCGCTCCGCCTCGGATCGGCCGGCCACCTTGAGGCCGAACGCCACATTCTCCGCGACGGTCATGTTGGGGAACAGCGCGTAGGACTGGAACACCATGCCGACATTGCGCTGGTTCGGGCGCAAGCGGGTAATCTCCCGACCGCCGATCCTGATCACGCCCGAGGTCGGCATCTCGAAGCCGGCCACCATGCGCAGGGTCGTGGTCTTGCCGCAGCCGGAAGGACCCAGGAACGAAACGAACTCGCCGCGCTCGACCGACAGGTCGAAACCTTGCACCACCGTGTGATGCTTGAAGCTCTTGCGGACGTCCTGAATCTCGAGCTGCGCCATCGCGCTTTCCGGCCCCCGCCGCTACGGCCTCTGCCGGGTCGCCTGCACGCGACCGGCCAAGTTGATCAGGCCCATGCAGGCCCAGGTGATGAGGAAGGCGATGATCGCCAGCGCCGACGGCTCGTAGGCGCGATTGGCGCCGATGAGCTGGAGATAGGGGCCGAAGGCCGGTCGGTTGAGCAGGCTCGCCAGCGTGAATTCGCCGATCACGATCGCGAAGGTCAAGAACGCGCCGCTGAGGATCGCGGCCCGGATGTTGGGCAGGATCACGCGGAACATGATGGTCGGGAGGCGCGCGCCCAGGATCTCGGCCGCCTCGGTCAGCGAGCGAACATCGATCGCCCGCAGGCCGGTGTCGACGGATCGGTACATGTAAGGCAGCGCCAAGGTGACGTAGCCGAAGGTCAGGAGCAGATCCGTGGCACGGGCGCTCGCCGTGAACGGTAGGAACGAGGAGCTGTTGTAGAGGCGCAAATAGCCGAACACGATGACGATCGCGGGAATCACCAGTGGCAGGAGCGTGACGAACTCGACCAGCGGCCGCAGCCGCGGCAGCCGGAGCTGGACCCAGTAGGCGGTCGGGACCACCAGGAGGACGCCGATCACGATCGTGGCGAGCGCCACGACCGTCGAATAGGCGAAGGTAGCCTGGAAGTTGGGATCGGCGAGCACGACGCGATAGGCGTCGAAGCTGTACTCGCCGCGGCGCATGCGCAGCGAGAACTCGAACGTCCCGATCAACGGGATCAGGAAGTAGGCGGCGCCGATCGCGATGGCGATCCAGGAGCCGACGGTGGACTGCTTCATCGCAGCCACCGATCGCTGCGCTGGCGCAGCCAGATATAGAGCCCGTTCGACAGGCCGGTGATCAGGATCATGCCGAGCGCCAGGGCATAGCCGAGATTCTGGTCATGCAGCACGTCGCCGCGGATCTGCGCGAACAGCAGGATGGTCACGATGTTGAGCGAGCTGCCGGTCAGCGCGTAGGCGGTGGCCACCGCACCGAACGCATTGGCGAACAGGAGCAGCATGGCACCCAGGATGCTGGGCCAGAGAATCGGCATGGCCACCCAGCGCCAGTACTGCCAGGCGCTGGCGCCGAGGATCTCCGAGGCCTCGCGCCACTCACGCCGCAGTCCGTCCAGCGCCGGCGTCAGGATCAGCACCATCAGCGGGATCTGAAAGTACAGATAGGTGAGCGCCAGGCCCCAGAAGCTGAGCAGATTGAAGCCGGTCGAGTAGAGATTGAAGCCGAAATACTTGACCAGGAGGGTAGTCACCAGACCCGTGCGCCCCAGCGTCGCCAGGAACGCGAACGCCAGCGGCACGCCGGCGAAGTTCGAGGCCACGCCGGAGAAGGTCAGCAGGGTCGGGCGGACCCATTCCGGCAAGCCGCCCAGAACCGCCGCCCGGGCGAGCAGAAAGCCGCCAAGGCCTCCAACCAGGGCCGAGACGGCGCTGATCTTGATGCTGATCCAGTAGGCGCTGACGATCGAGGGCTGCGCGAGATTGGCGAGATTGCGCAGCGTGAAGCCGCCGTCCGCATCCTGAAACGCGCCCACGATCAGGAACAGCGTGGGCGCGATCAGGAACATGACGGCGAACAGGAAGAACGGGGCGACCCCGAGCCAGGCGGTCAGGGTCGCCCCCACCAGGAAGCCGCCGCGCTGCGCGGCGACGGTCATGTCGCTACTGGACGTTGGCGCCGACCACCGTGTCCCATTGTTTGGTGATGGCGTCCTTGGCTGCGGCCTGCTCGTCCAGGGTCGGGAACACGGCGGCCTCGTAGGCCGCGGCCGGGGGCAGTTTGTCGAGCAGCTCCTGCGGCACCTTCCCGCTCTTGACGAGGTCGTTGAACCGGATCGGGTGGCAATAGCCCTTCAGCCAGCCGAGCTGCCCCTCGTCGGAATAGAGATACTCCATCCACAGCTTGGCCGCGTTCGGGTGCGGGGCGTAGGCGCTGATCGCCTGCACGTAGACTCCCGCCACCACGCCCGACTTCGGCACGACCACCTCGACCGGCGGATTGCCGTTCAACGTGTCACGGTCGGACAGGGCGTTGTAGTCCCAGCGGATGACGATCGGTGTCGAGCCCTGCGCCAGGGAGGCCGCCTTGCCGATGACCGGCACGAAGTTGCCCTTGGCATTGAGCTCGGCAAAGAACTTGAGGCCGGCCGCCCCGGCATCGGCACCCGCCGCGGCGCCGCCGGCGAGACCGGCGGCGTAGACCGCCTGGATCGCCTGGTTCGAGGCGCGCGGGTCGCCGGAAAGGGCGACGGCATTGGCGTAGTCGGCGGCGAGCAGGTCGGACCAGTCCTGCGGCACCGTGGTGACGATGTCCTTGTTCACCTCGAACGCCAGCACCCCGTAATAGTCGCCGTACCAGTAGCCGTCGGGGTCCTTGGCGCTGTCGGGGATCGAGTCCCAGGTCGAGACCTTGTAGGGCTGGATCAGTCCGTCGGCCTTGGCCGAGGGGCCGAACGACAGGCCGACGTCGATCACGTCCGGCGCCTGCGGGCCGGTGTTGCCCTTGTTGGCCTTGATCGCCTCGATCTCGTCGCCCGAGCCGGCGTCGGGATTGAGCTCGTTGATCGTGAGCCCGTACTTGCTCTTGAAGCCGTCGATCAGCGCGCCGTAGCCGCACCAGTCGTGCGGCAGCGCGATCGTGGTGAGCTGCCCTTCCGCCTTGGCGGCAGCGACCAGCTCCTCCAGCCCTGCCGCCGATGCCGGCGCCGTGAGCGCCAGCACGGCGACCGCGGCCGTGCCCGCGAGAATGCTCCTGGACATCATCAATCGCTCCCCGTCGCGATGTGCCGGCCCGCCCGGCCCTTTCTGGTGGCGGCATGCCTGCTGCTGCCGCGGAACCCGTCTTCCCTATGCCGGCCACGATAGGCCGGCGCGAACCGCATGGCAAACCGGCGACGATGCCCCTCGCCACATTCGATCGGCGCCCTTGCCGCCCGAAGCGGGGCCGGTCAAGATCGGCACGGAGGGCCACGGCCATGAATGCCGTGCCGTAGGAGCGAGGGAAGAAAGATGACTGCAGACACGCTGAAGCGGGTCGCGGGCGGGACCCGCTCCCGTCGTACCGTGCTCAAGGGCGGCGCCGCTCTGGCCGGAGCGCTGGCAGCGCCCGCGATCGTCAGCCCGCGCGTGCTCGCCTCCTCGGGCGAGGTCAACATCCTGATGTGGTCGGACTATCTGCCGCCGAGCTTCGTCGACAGCTTCCAGAACAAGACCGGGATCAAGATCAACTTCACCGGCATCGGCTCGAACGAGGAGATCCTCAACAAGCTCAAGGCCACCAAGGGCCAGGGCTTCGACATCGCCACGCCGACGATGGACCGGGCGCCGCAGTGGGCGGATCAGAACCTGCTGCAGCCATTCGACATGAGCAAGGTGCCGATCGACAAGGTCAATGCCGGCATGGCCGAGAAGGGCGGCGCGATCTGGGACTTCGGTGGCACGGGCACCGCCTGGATTCCCCACATCTGGGGCACCGAGAGCATGGCCTGGCGCACCGACCTCTGGCAGCCGAACGGCGAGTTCCCGAGCTATGGCGACGTCTGGGACGACGCCAACGCCGGCAAGACGATGGGTCGCGCCCATTCGATGATGCTCTGTGCCGGCCTGTTCATGGAGCGCACCGGGCAGATGGAGCCGGGCTCGATCTGGTCGGCATACGAAAGCGAAGAGAAGATGCGACCGGTCTGGGAGAAGCTGACCGACTGGTGCGTCGCCAGGAAGAAGAACATCAAGCTGATCTGGAACGACGCCGACACCCAGAAGAACGGGTTGATGAACGAGGGTGTGATCGTCGGCCAGACCTGGGACGGGCCACCGATCGCGCTGAAGAACGAGGGCCAGCCGGTGATGTACCGTGCCGCGCTCGAGGGGGCGATGGCCTGGATCGACGGCATGTCGCTCCCGGTCGGGGCGCAGAATATCGACCAGGCCTATGCCTTCATCCAGCACTGCTACGATGCCGAGGCGGCAGGCAAGGCGATCGACACCCACGGCTACAATTCGCCCGTGATCGGGGCCGAGAAGTTCGCGAACGCCCAGTACGCCAAGAACTTTGCCGAGGCTTACCCAGGCGACGCGCTCCAGAAGCTCAATCCGTGGCCCCCGACCCAACCCTGGTACGCCGACGTGCGCGCGCAGTACGTCAACAAGTTCCAGAGCGCCTGACCGGACGGGCCGGGACGCCGCAGCTCGGCGTCCCGGCCCGCGCCTGGGCGAAGGGGGGGAATGGCGACTGTCGCAGGCTTTGGCGTCGAGCTCGACCGAGTGTCGGTCCAGTTCGGCGAGTTCATCGCGGTCCGCGAGGCGCAAGTTCAGATCGAGCCCGGTGAGTTCTTCAGCTTC
>JBFWWD010000265.1:0-8156 GCA_050246385.1 Geminicoccaceae bacterium | reverse complement strand
GGCGAGAAGTCGGCATTGAGGCGGCGCAGCAGGGCCTCGGTGTCGCGGTGCAGCCGTCCGCCGTCGACCAGCCGCAGGGGCCCGCCGACCACCGGCTCGCGGCCGATGAAGACGTTGGCCGCGACGTCCAGATTGTCGAAGAGATTGAGCTCCTGATGGACGAAGGCGATGCCGGCGGCCATCGACTCGTTGACGCTGAGCGCCGCGTGCTCGGTCTCGTCGATGCGGATCGTGCCCGCACTCGGCGGCACCACGCCGCCCAGCACCTTCATCAGGGTCGACTTGCCGGCGCCGTTCTCGCCGATCAGCCCGACCACCTCGCCGGCGGCGACGGCGAGGCTGACGTCGGACAAGGCGGTGACGCCCGGATAGGTCTTGCCGATCCCACGCAACTCGAGAAAGGGTCGGCTCATCCAGGCCCCCAGCTCCGGTCGACGCAGGGGGCCGGCGATGGCCGACCCCCTCGTTCTGGACTACTTCTTCAGCAGCTCCATCATGTGCTTGCTGAACTCGGCCACGTTCGATTGGTCGATGACCTGGGTCGGGATGATGTTCAGGCCGTTGGCCGGGATGACCGACTTGTCGCCCTCGATCACCTTGGCCAGGTCGATCATCGACTGGTAGCCGAACTCGAACGGCTGCTGGACCACGGTGCCGGCGACGATGCCGTCGGAGATGCCGCGCAGGGTCACCGGATCCTCGTCGAACCCGATCACCTGCACCTGGCCCTCCTTGCCGGCGGCGCGGACCGCCTCGACGATCTGCGGCGTGTTGTAGGACCACAAGCCCACCAACCCGTCGATGTCGGGATAGGTGGTCAGCGTGTCCTCGACGTTGCGCTTGGCGCGGGCGAAGTCGACCTCGTCGGTGCGGATGTCGATGATCTCGACCTTGCTGCCCTCGAGCGACTTCTTGATGCCCTCGACGCGCTCGCGGGCGTTGTCCGCACCCATGGTGCCGACGAACAGCATGATCTTGCCGCCGTCGGGCAGCGACTTCTTGATCAGCTCGCCGCACTGAACGCCGGCGGCGACGTTGTCGGTGCCGATGTACATGACGCGGTCGCTCTTGGGCGCGTCGCTGTCGGTGGTGAACAGGACGGCCTGCGAGGCGACCTTGTTCAGGATCTCGGTCGAGTTGGCGGGGTCGATGGCGCTGATCGAGACGCCGGCCACGCCCTTGGTCAAGAGGTTGTCGAGGATCTGGCGCTGGGCGGCCGCGGTCGCCTCGGAGACGACGTACATCTCGATGTTGTAGTTGGGCAGCTCGGCCGCCGCCTTCTCGGTGCCGCGCCGGGCGATGGTCCAGAAATCGGCCGAGGCGTTGGTCACCAGCGCCAGCGTCTTCTTGTCCTGCGCCTGGGCGGCATCGACGATGAAGGAGCCGGCGAGCAGGACGCTCGCGCAGGCGAGCAATTGCCGTCTGAGCATGATACCCCCTGTTTGTATCTCGGCCCGCGCGGGGCCGGCGCTCGGATTGTTGTCGCGGCTCACCCTATTGCGAGCGGCGAGCGACGCCTACCGCATTGTTTCCGCCGGCGCACGCACGGAGTGGTGACTGGTGGTGATTCCGCATTGCGGGCAGCTTCCGGCCCATGCAACGCCGTCATCTCCTCGCCACCCCGCTGCTGCTCGCCGCCACTCGGGCCGATGCCGAGCCGGCCGCACCCGTGCTGGTCGAGCTGTTCACCTCGCAGGGCTGCAGCTCCTGCCCGCGCGCCGACGCGGCGCTGGCCAGGCTGGCGGGCCGCCCCGACATTCTGCCGCTCGCCTTCCACGTCACCTATTGGGACCGGCTCGGCTGGCGGGACACGCTCGGCGATCCGCGGTTCGACGAGCGGCAGCGCTGGTATGACAGACTCCTGGGCACCGGTGCCTACACGCCCCAGGCGGTGGTGGCCGGCGAGATCGACCTGGTCGGCTCCGACCCGCGGCTCGAGCAGGCGATCGACATCGCCCGCGCCAATCGGATGCCCTTGCGGATCGCCGTCGCCGGTACGGAGGTCAGCCTGCCCGCCCTGCCCTTGGCGGCGCCGGCCCGCCTCACGGCGGTGGCGTTCGAGGCCCGGCACCATGTCGCGATCGGGCGCGGCGAGAACGCGGGTGTGGCGATCGACTACGTCAACCCGGTCCGCGCCATGGCCGAGCTGGGCGAATGGGATGGCAGCGCGAGGTCGCTGGATCTGGGTGGCGTCGCCAGGGCCGGCGTCGGCCTGGCCATCATCGCCCAGGACCCGGCAACCGGCCGCATCCATGCCCTCGGTCGCAGCGCCCCCTCATAGGCCGGGCCGTTCGGGGCAGTCCTCCTGCGCCTCGGGTGCCGCCCCCTGGAAGCCCGGCAGCTCGCGACAGGCCGCGTCGATTCGGCGGATCAGCGGATAGGGCCCGAGCTCGCAGGACCAGCGGCGCGCGTTGAAGACCTGCGGCACCAGGCAGACATCGGCCAGGGTGGGCGCGTCGCCGTGGCAGAACCGGCCGGTCGCGGAGCCGTCCGCCAGGAGGCGCTCGATCGCGCCGAAGCCCTCGGCGATCCAGCGGGCGTACCAGCGGCGCAGGGTGGCGTCGTCGAAGCCGAACTCGGCCAGGAGCGCGTCCTGGACACGCTGGTTGTTCAGCGGCTGGATGTCGCCCACGACCATGGCCGCGAGCGCCCGCACCCGGGCACGTCCGGCCGGATCGCGTGGGAGCAGTGGTGGATCGGGCCAGCGCTCGTCGAGATATTCCAGAATCGCCGTCGACTGGACCAGCCGCCCGTCGCCCGTCTCCAGGGTCGGCACGAACCCCTGCGGGTTGACGCGGCGATAGTCGTCGTCCTCGATCCCGTCGAGCCGCCGGATGACGGTCCGGCGGTAGGCGATCCCCTTCAGGGCGAGGCCTATGCGCACCCGATAGGCGGCCGAGCTGCTCCAATAGTCGTAGAGCACGGGCTGGAACTCTGCGGGCGAAGTCGCCATAATCCTCCCCATCTTCAGCAGCCGAGCCTTCCCATGCAGTCCTTCACCAAGCTCACCGCGATCGCGGCGCCGTTGCCGATGATGAACGTCGACACCGACCAGATCATCCCGGCCAAATGGCTCAAGACCATCCAGCGCACGGGGCTGGGCTCGGCCCTGTTCGAATCGCTGCGCTACCTCGAGGACGGCTCGGAGCACCCCGAGTTCATCCTGAACCGCGCACCCTGGTGCGACGCGCAGATCCTGATCGCCGGCCTGAACTTCGGCTGCGGCAGCTCGCGCGAGCACGCGCCCTGGGCGCTGCTCGATTTCGGCGTCCGCTGCGTGATAGCACCCAGCTTCGCCGACATCTTCTACAACAACTGCTTCAAGAACGGCATCCTGCCGATCGTGCTCGACAAGGATCAGGTCGACCTGCTGATCCACGAGGCCGAGACGGCGCCGAACCCGACCTTCACGGTCGACCTCGAGAACCGCCTGATCCATCGCCCGATGGGCAATGAGCCGATCCCGTTCGATCTCGACCCGGGCAATCGCCACAAGCTGCTCAACGGGCTCGACGACATCGGTCAGACGATGCAGCAGGAAGGCAAGATCGACGGTTTCGAGCACGCGCAGAAGGCGGGCTTCCCCTGGCTCTACCGAGCCGCCTGAGGACGGCTTCCCTCAGCCGAGGGCGATGCCCAGAGAGTTCGCGAGGCCGGTCCGCCCGGCGTCGGTGATCGTCACCGCACGGCTGTGCGGCTGCAGCGCGATCCACCCGAGCGCGATGGCGCGCTCGCGCAGCGCCGCACCGACGCGACCGCCGAGATGCGGCCGGCGCTCGCTCCAGTCGAGGCAGATCCGGCAGAGCGGCCGGCCGCCGCCATGCGGCTCGAGCGCGATGCCGAGTGTGTCGCGCAGGAATCCTACGCCGCTCTCGGACAGGCCGCCGACGCTGTCCGCCTCGTGCAGATCGAGATAGCCTCGCGCGGCTAGACCATCGGCGATCGCGACGGCGAGCCGTCCGGCCAGATGGTTGTAGCAGGTCCGCGCGGCACGCAGCGCCTCGTCGCGCGGCCCGGTGGGCCGATGCCGCTGCGGGCCGATCACGGCCAACGTCGCCACCGCCTCGATCGCGCCCGCCACCTCGCGGGAAGTCAGCCGATGGTAGCGGTGCCGGCCCTGCTGCACCACGGATACGAGCCGGGCGTCCACAAGCCTCGCGAGGTGCGCGGACGTGGTCTGGGCGCTGACGCCGGCGTGCCAGGCCAGCTCGCCCGCGGTCAGCGCCCGACCGTCCATCAACGCCAGCAGGATGTTGGCCCGGGCCGGGTCGCCGAACAGCGCGCCGGTCGCCGCCAGAGCATTGCCGGAGATCATCGTCGTCATCCGCTGGATGATAGCCGGTAGCCGTCCCCGTGCCAGCATGGACGTTTCGATCTCGGCCGTAGCGTCCATGCGCGCCGATCAGCCGGCCCGGTGCGAACCTCCGCGACGCCAACATCGCGAGGCTGCAATGATCGACATCGAGAGTGTATCGATTCGTGGCGCCAAGAGTCGCGCGCTCGGCCGTTCCCTGATCACATGGCTCCGAGCCGCCGCAGAGCGTCGTCGTCAGCGTCGGCTTCTGGCCACGCTCGACGACCACCACCTGCACGACATCGGCGTGACGCGTGAGCAGGCGCTGGCCGAGGCCCGGCGCCCGCCATGGCGGTGACCGGCCCGCTAGGGCAGCAGGTCCACGACCTCGACGCCGAGCCGCTCGGAAAGCCGCTCGCCCAGGATCCGGCGATGACAGTGGTCGGCGTGGCGCTCGAAGCAGAGCAGGCACAGAGGCTTGCCGGCCGAGACGAGCGTGGCCAGCTCGTCGAGCTCGACCGTGGCGGCCTCGGTCGTCAGATGAGCGTCGAAAATGCGGCGCAGCTCGGCGTAGCGGCCGGTTCGGGCGGCGAGGCGGCCGTCGGCGGGCGTGCCGAGACCGCGCAGATAAAGATAGTCGATCCCCGCCGTGGCGGCGCCCGCCGCCAGCTGACGTTTCGAGAAGCCGGGGCGACGTGAGGCGGCGACCGCGCGCACATCGACCAGCAGCTCGACACCGGCCGACTGCATGGTGCCGATCACCGCATCGGGCGTGGATTCCTGATAGCCGATGGTGAAGACCACCGTCATTGCGGCGGACTCACGCCACGCTGACTCGGGCCGTGGTCTTGAGAAGGCGGCTTTCGGCCAGGACGCGCTCGACCAGCGCCACGATCGCGTCCTCGTCGAGAGCGGCATCGTGGTACTGGCCGGCGGGCGTGCCCTGCTCGACGAACCGGTCCGGCAGCACCATGCTGCGCAGGCGTGGCTTGCCCGAGTCCAGGAGCCCGGCGTCGAGCATGTGCTGCTGAACGAAGCTGCCGAAGCCGCCGATCGAGCCCTCCTCGACGGTCACGATCAGCTGGTGCCTCGCGGCGAGGCGCTCGATCAGCTCGTGGTCGAGCGGCTTGGCGAAGCGCGCGTCCGCCACCGTGGTCGAGATGCCGCGTGCCGCCAACGTCTCCGCTGCCTTCAGCGACTCCTGGAGTCGCGCGCCGAACGACAGGATCGCGACGGTCGAACCCTCGCGCACGACCCGGCCCCTGCCGATCTCCAGCGGCTCGATCGCCTCCGGAATGTCGATCCCGACGCCCTCGCCCCGCGGATAGCGGAACGCGATCGGTCCGCCGTCGTGCCGCGCGGCGGTCGCCACCATGCGCATCAGCTCGAGCTCATCGGCTGCGGCCATGATCACCAAGCCCGGCAGGCAGCCGAGATAAGCGACGTCGAACGAGCCGGCATGGGTGGCACCATCCGCGCCGACCAGGCCAGCACGGTCGATCGCGAAGCGCACCGGCAGACGCTGGATCGCCACGTCGTGGACGACCTGGTCGTACGCACGCTGCAGGAAGGTCGAGTAGATGGCGCAGAACGGGCGGAACCCTTCGGTCGCCAAGCCCGCCGCGAACGTCACGGCATGCTGCTCGGCAATGCCGACATCGAAGCAGCGGTCGGGGAACGCCTTGGCGAACAGGTCGAGTCCCGTGCCGGCCGGCATGGCCGCGTTGATCGCGACAATGCGATCATCCCCGGTCGCCTCGCGTACCAGCTGCCGGGCGAAGACCGAGGTGTAGCTCGGCGCGTTCG
Source organism: Geminicoccaceae bacterium (assembly GCA_050246385.1). GTDB lineage: Bacteria > Pseudomonadota > Alphaproteobacteria > Geminicoccales > Geminicoccaceae > Benzoatithermus. The sequence goes on along the minus strand of JBFWWD010000265.1, from coordinate 2,056 downwards.
ACTTCACCTTGTGCTGCGTGCCGGTGATGACGTCGAACCGACCGACACCGTGATACTTGTCGGAGGCGCTTTCCGCCGGGCCGTAGCCCTTACCTTTCTGGGTGACGACGTGGATCAGCACCGGCCCACGGTCCCTGGCGTCGCGTACATTCTCGAACACGGGAATCAGGTGATCGAGATTGTGACCATCGAGCGGTCCGATGTAGTAGAAGCCCAGCTCCTCGAACAGCGTGCCGCCGGTCGCGAGTCCGCGCGCGAACTCCTCGGCCCGCGAGGCCACCGTCTGCAGCCGCGACGGCAGGTACTCCGACAGTTGCTTGGCGACGTGCCGGAAGCCGCGATAGGTTTGCGAGGATACGACCCGTGACAAATAGGCGCTCATCGCCCCGGTCGGGGGGGCGATCGACATGTCGTTGTCGTTGAGAACGACGATCAGCCGGGCGCGCAGGGCGCCGGTGTTGTTCATGGCTTCGTACGCCATGCCGGCGCTCATCGCCCCGTCACCGATCACGGCGATGACGTTGCGATCGATCGCGTCGAGCCTGGCCGCAACCGCCACGCCCAGCCCGGCAGAGATCGAGGTCGAGCTGTGCGCGGCGCCGAACGGGTCGTACTCGCTCTCCGAGCGGCGGGTGAAGCCGGAGATACCGCCCGGCTGACGCAGCGTGCGGATGCGGTCGCGACGCCCGGTCAGGATCTTGTGCGGATAGGCCTGGTGGCCGACATCCCAGATCAGGCGATCGTGGGGCGTGTCGAACACATGATGCAGCGCCACGGTGAGCTCGACCACGCCGAGGCCGGCGCCGAGATGACCGCCTGTGACCGACACCGCGTCGATCGTCTCTGCGCGCAGCTCCGCCGCCAGCTGGGCAAGCTGCTCGCGGTCGAGGACGCGAAGATCCCCTGGCTCGTGGACCTGGTCGAGAAGCGGGGTCGAAGGCATACGCGCGAGACTCTCAGCCCGAGAGGATCAGGATTTGCGGCTGATCACATAGCCAAACAGCGCCACCAGAAGCGTGGCGACGCTACCGAATATGTCAAGGCGGCCCACCGCTCGATCACGAAGTTCGACCAGGCGTCGGCGAGCACCTTCCTCGCCGAGCACCCCGATGAACGTCGCCTTGCCTGCGGCACGGTCATGGCCGGCGTCCTTGCCGGTCTCGATCCCCTCGCCCCCCAGATCGAGCAGATCATCGCGGATCTGGAAGGCGAGCCCGAGATCGTCGGCATAGGCCAGCAGCGCCTCCGTCTCCGTGGCCGCAGCACGGCCCAGGATCGTGCCGGCCTCGCACGACCAGCGCATCAGCGCCCCGGTCTTGAGGCGCTGCATCGTCGAGATCGCATCGAGGCCCCAGCCCTGCTTTTCGGCCATGAGATCGAGCTGCTGGCCCCCGCACATGCCGAGCGAGCCTGCTGCCTGGGCGAGCCCGGAAACCAGTGCGCAGCGCTGGCCCGCATCCGCACCATAGTCGGCTCGGGCGAGAGCCTCGAACGCCAGCGACTGGAGGGCGTCGCCGACGAGGATCGCGATCGCCTCGTCGAAGGCGCGATGGCATGCCAGCCTGCCGCGCCGTAGCGTCGCATCGTCCATCGCCGGCAGATCATCGTGAACCAGAGAGTAGGCGTGCACCAGCTCGACCGCGGCCCCGGCGCGGGTCGGCGCATCGCCTCTCGTCCCGAACAGCTCGGCCGTCGCCGTGACCAGGAACGGCCGCAGCCGCTTACCCCCACCGAGCACCGCGTAGCGCATCGCCTCGTGCAGGCGGGCCTGAGGTCCGTCGGCGGGCGGCAGCAAGGTATCGAGTTCGGACTCGACCGCGGCGGCAACGGCCGCGACGGCCCGCTCGAGCTGCGCCATCTCAGGCGTCCTCGAACGGCTGCAGCTTCGGCTGCCCCTCGCGATCGAGCGTCAACCTCTCCACGCGCAGCTGCACCTGGCGCAGCTTCTCGGCACAATGCGCCCGCAGCGCCGTTCCGCGCTCATAAGCCTGGATCGAGCTTTCCAGATCCAGCTGACCGCGCTCGAGCGTCTGGACGATACCCTCGAGCTCGGCCA
>JBFWWD010000264.1:0-8207 GCA_050246385.1 Geminicoccaceae bacterium | reverse complement strand
CCGACCTGCCGGCACAATTGGCCGAGGTCGAGGCGAATCTGCGCACGAATCTCGAGACCACCGGTTGGCTGCGCGTGTTCCTGTTGATCGCGGCCTTCGTCGGCCTCGGCGTCATCCTGGAGCGTGCGTTCCTGGCGATCACCGTGAACTTGCGCGAACGGCTCGTCGCGGCATCCCTGGAGACGCCCAAGAGCCGCGGGCAGGTGGCCCTTGCCCGGCTGATCTACGGCCTCGCCGAGCTGCTTTCCTTCGCGATCGGCAGCATCGGGGCGTTCCTCGCGCTGACCTGGCCACCGACCCTGCGCTCGTTCTTGCTTGGCTACCTGCTGGCATTCCTGATTCTAAGGGCGGGATGGGTTGTCGCCCGGCTACTGTTTGCGCCCCGACATCCACGCTTTCGCCTCGTGGCCATGGACGACGCGAAGGCCCGGCTTTGGCACCGCGCCACCGTTCAGTTCGTCGGCTGGTTCGCCTTCGGCTACGTCACGATCCAGCTCCTGCGCCGCCTTGGCATCGAGCCCCTGTCGGCACTTCTCCTCGCCTATCTGCTCGGGCTTGGGCTCTTGGCGATCGCCCTTGATCTGGTGTGGCGCGCGAGCACGTCGCCTGCGATCCGCTGGTCCGCCGCGGCGGGCGTGCTGCTGATCTACGTGGTATGGGTCGTCGGCCTGAAGCCGCTCATGTGGACTCTGATCGTCCTGGACGCGGCGATCGTGGTGCTGCCGGCGGCGCACCGCGCCGTGGAGCGCCTCTTTCGCGGCTCCGACAGCTCCGACGACCCGCTCCCGACCACCGCCGTTCTCGCGGATCGGGCATTGCGGTTCCTGCTGATCGTCTCGGGTCTCGCGGTATTGGCCTGGGGGTGGGGGCTCGACTATGGCGCACTCACCAACCAGAATGATGTCGCCGCCCGGCTAGTGAGGGGCGGCCTGCATGCGGCAGTGATCCTCCTCGTCGCCGATCTGCTGTGGAAGCTCGGGAGCGCTGCGATCGACCGCAAGATCGCCGCTGCCGGACCGGTCGATGCCCATGGGCACGAGACCGTGTCGCAGGTCACACCGGACGAGGAACGGCGGCAGGCCCGCATCCGCACGCTCCTGCCGATCGTCAGGATCTTCCTCGCCGCGATCCTGGCCGTGATGGCGGTGCTGATGGCCCTCTCCGCGCTGGGCGTGCAGGTCGGGCCGCTGATCGCCGGGGCCGGAGTGGTCGGCGTGGCGATCGGCTTCGGCTCGCAGACGCTGGTCAAGGACATCATCTCGGGCATGTTCTACCTGATGGACGACGCCTTCCGGGTCGGCGAGTACATCGTCAGCGGCAGCTTCCGCGGCACGGTCGAGGGCTTCTCGCTGCGCTCGATCCGGCTGCGGCACCATCGCGGGCCGCTGTTCACCGTGCCGTTCGGCAATCTCGGCGCGGTACAGAATCTCAGCCGCGACTGGGTGATCGACAAGATCTCGTTCAATGTGCCGTTCGACACCGACGTCGCGAAGGTGAAGAAGATCGTGAAGCAGGTCAGCGCGGAGATCATGCAGGATCCCGAGCTGGCCAAGGGGATCATCGAGCCGCTGAAGTCGCAGGGCGTCTATGCCATGAACGACTTCGCGATGCAGATCCGGGTCAAGTTCAAGGCCAAGCCCGGCGGGCAATTCGCCGTCCGCCGGGCGGCCTATGATCGGATCAAGCGGGCGCTGGCCGAGAACGGCATCCACATCGCCCTGCCGACGGTCGCGGTGGCCGGCGGCGAGGGCGGCTCCGGTGCGATCGCGCAACAGGGCCTGGCCATGACGCATCGGCCCGCCGAAGAATAGCGCCTCATGCGGCGCCGCAACGCGGCAGTTCCGCAACTGCCTGAAAAGCAGTGTCTTCTTCCGCGCCGTTTCGGCATTGCTGCGTTGCAACATTGCCGGTGGCGCAGCGGGCACCCGAGACCACATCGTTGCTCGGACCCCGACAGAGGGTCTCTTGATCGGGGAGGTCGGCCAACATTTGCCGGCCTCAAGCGGATCTGAGGTCCGCCGGTACCGGCCTATCATGGAGCACGGTGCCATGGTGTTCATACACCGCATCGTCGAATATCTCGCGGAGATGCGCGGCGCCGCTGCGATCCGCCACGAACTGCGGCGCCTCACGCCGCGAGCACTCGCCGATCTCGGCATGACGCCGGAAGATGTGTCGCACGTTGCACGGGCCGGCGCACGGCTCGGGCCCAAAGGCGCCACGATGGCCCAGATCGTCGGTGAGGCTCGCGCTTCGGGCCTGAGCAGGCCGTCGTTGAACAGCCGGATCACGCACCTTGTGCGCAGCGTCGAGGGGGCGATCGAACGGACGGATTTCGGCCGCCGTTTGAACCTCGAGTTTGTCTGGCGCTGCGCTTACGGGCGGGTCCGGGCCGAGCTTGCGACTTACTCGGACCGGGAGCTGATGGCCGACCTGCGACTGAACCGGTCGGATATCGATCGAGTCGCTGCCGAGGGTGCCGACGAGCAGGTGGCGCGCTTCGTCACGGCTCACCCCGCCTATCGCCGGGCCGGTCATGGCAGGACGAGCCTCGGACGGATAGTCGGCTGACGTTCGTAGACAACGTATAGATTGACGCCCGACCGCGATCTCTGCAACCTTTGCGGTATAGGCGGCACCTGGGAGTGTTGCCCACGCGAGGGGAAAACGCGGTGCGGGCCGAACGCGGAGCACTCGACCGGCGACAGCTGCTCTCAATGGCGGCTGGCCTCGCGGTTCTGCCGGCCGGGCTTGTGCCCTCGCCGGCCCTCGCCGCCTCCGTGCCGCTGCGGGTGATCGCGAAGAACCCGCCCAAGGCCAAGCGCACGCTACGCGTCCCGGAGTCCTATCCGACCGTCGAAGCAGCGCTCGCCGCGGCGCGCCCGGGCGATCATGTCTCGCTGCGTGACGGAACCTACCCGGGCGACCGCGTGTGGACCGCGAGCGGATCAGCGAGCGGGCATATCGTCGTCAAGGCGCGCAACTGGCACAAGGTCGTCTTCACCGGCCGCATCCAGATCCGGTCGCCTTATCTCTGGCTGCACGCCCTGCGTACGAGCTTCATGGGACCGGATCCCGACCCGGCGCTGAGCGACACGCGGCCGAACGACGACTACGCCATCGGCATTCGCGCCAGCCATGTGCGGATCACGCGCTGCGTCATCGCCTCGCTCGGCGGAGTACGCATCTACGATGCCTCGCCTGAGCTCGCCGACGTCATCATCGCCTACAACGATTTCGTCGGCTCTCGACCGTACCGCTATCTCGGTTCCCAACTCTTCATCGGGGATGTTCGCGTCCGCTCGATGGGCCCGACCGACGTCGACATCGCCTACAACTACTTCGACGACTCGGAGCCGCATCGGACAATCCTGCCCGATGGGTCGCCCGCTCCACTGAATGAGCGGTTCAATATCTATCTCGGGAACTCGAAGCCCGGCGACGAGCCGACCGGGGTCAACCTGTCGATTCGGGTGCACCACAATGTCATCCGTGGCAACCGGGCGATGGCGATCTATATGAAACGCCACGTCTATATCGGCTTCAACTATGTCGATACGGTCTCCCCGCCCCATTACCAGTATCAGGTCGGCTTCCGTCATGGCGGCGGTGCGTCCGGACGCGGCGGCATCATCGAAGGCAATCGCATCGCGGGCAGCGGCATCTTCGTGAACGATACCGGCGCGCGCGTGCTGGGCAATGTCGTCACGAACGGCGGCTCGATCCGGCTCTACTGCGGCGCCGGTTCCTGGAAGTCGGACCTCGGCCGCTATGTCTATTTGATGCAGGCTGCCAGCGATACGCTCCTGGTCGGCAACAGCGTGCCGACCTATGCGCTGGGAGAGTTCAAGCCGACGCCGGCAAACCAGGTCATGCTCGCCGGCGAGGGCGGGCGGCTTGCCCGTGTGCGCATCCACATGGCCGGCCGGGGCACCGCCGCGAGCGCCGTGTACCGCCCGAACGTGCCGCTGCCCGATGCGACCCGCCAGCCCGGCACCTACACGACCCCCTACGACCCTGCCTCGATCCTGATCGACCCCAGCGGAACCGGCGGCTACGCCTTTCCCACCGCCGTCACCAGCACGCTGCGCACGCTCGTCGGCGCGAACGCGTAGCGCCACGCCGATCCGGGCTCCGTGACTTGGAGCCGGCGCTCGGTCGAGCAGGCGGCGAACGCCTCCTTCCGCTCCATGATGTACGGCGTGATCACCACCCGTCAGCGCCCGGTCATCTGCTCGAGCTGCTCGGGATAGCGGTCGCCCTGGATCGCGATCTGGGCGGCTCCGTCCGTGATCTCCTGCAGCTCCTCACTCGTGAGCTCGACCGCAGCCGCGGCGACATTCTCCTCCAGCCGATGCAGCTTCGTGGTACCGGGGATCGGCACGATCCAGGGCTTCCGCGCCAGCAGCCAGGCGAGCGCGATCTGGGCCGGTGTCGCGCGCTTCCTGGTCGCGAGCCGGTCCAGCAGGTCGACCAGCCCGCGATTGGCCTGGCGCGCCTCGGGAGTGAACCGAGGCAACGCAGCGCGGAAATCAGCGCGGTCGAAGCTCGTGCTGTCGTCCATCCTGCCGGTCAGAAAGCCTCGCCCGAGCGGGCTGTAGGGCACGAAGCCGATGCCGAGCTCCTCGAGTGCCGGCAGGATCTCCGCCTCGGGCCGGCGCCACCACAGCGAATACTCGCTCTGCAGGGCGCTCACGGGCTGGACCGCGTGCGCCCGGCGGATCGTCGCCGTCCCCGCCTCCGACAGGCCGAAATGGCGGACCTTGCCCGCCCGGATCAGCTGCTTGACCGCACCGGCGACATCCTCGATCGGCACCCTCGGGTCGACGCGGTGCTGGTAGAGCAGATCGATCCGGTCGGTCCGAAGCCGTCGCAGCGATGCCTCGACCACCTCGCGGATATGCTCCGGCCGGCTGTCCGTGCCACGCTGCTTCCCGGTCTCCTGATCGATGTCGAAGCCGAACTTGGTCGCGATCACCACTTGATCGCGCAGCGGCGCCAACGCTTCGCCGACCAGCTCCTCGTTGGTGAACGGCCCGTATACCTCGGCCGTGTCGAAGAAGGTGACGCCTCGCTCCACCGCGGCGCGCAGCAGGCCGATCATTTCCTTCCGCTCGGGAGGCCGGCCGTAGGCGTGGCTCATGCCCATGCAGCCGAGGCCGATCGCCGAGACCTCGAGACCGCTCCGGCCGAGTTGACGTTTCTGCATCCCAGTCTCCCGCCTCAGGTCCCGTACTGTTCGTCGGTGACATGCTCCAGCCACTCGACCGCTTTGCCGTCCAGCTTTTCCTGAATCGCGATGTGAGTCATGCCCGTGGTGGCGGTGGCCCCGTGCCAGTGCTTCTCCCCCGGAGGGATCCAGACCACGTCGCCGGGCCGGATCGTCTCGCGCGGCTCGCCCTCGCGCTGCGCCCAGCCGCAGCCCGCGGTGACGATCAGGGTCTGGCCGAGCGGGTGCCGGTGCCACGCCGTCCGTGCGCCAGGCTCGAACGTGACCATCGCCGCCGCCGCCCGCGCCGGCTCTGGCGCATCGGCCAGGGGATCGAGACGGACCTGGCCGGTGAAGTACTGTTCCGGTCCCTTGCCCGAGGGCCGCGAACCAACTCGCCTGATCTCCATCCAACTACTCCGGGATCGGGTGGCCACGCCGAGCTCCCGGCGCAGCGCGCGGCCGCCATGACATGCTCGTTTCCGCTGCGCCGTCGAGCGCGAGTGCTGGAACGCATCGACCTGCGGTAAGGTGCCGGCAACAAGCCTCAGACGCTAGAATCACTCCTCTGAGCTCAGCGGGCGGACGGCGTGCCCGCATCCGCCGGCGCGACGGTTCGGTTCGGACCCGGGCCGAGGATCGCCAGCAGGAGGCCGAGCGTCGCGAGCGCCATCCCGAGCAGCTCCAGCCGGGTCGGCAGATGCCCCAGGGCCAGAATGCCGAGGAGTGTCGTCACCGCAGGCGTGAAGGACGGCAGCGCCGAAGCCTTCGCCGCCCCGAGTGCGCGCACCGCGCCGCCGAACGCAGCGACGCCCAGCACGCCACCCATGGCGCCCTGGAAGAACCACTGGGCGAGAATGGTCCCGGCAGGGGTCGGCGGCAGGCTGCCGCCCGTGATCACGAGCCAGATCGGCAGCATCGCGACCGCCGAGGGAATGGTCACGGCCGCCACCGCGCGCAGTGGTGCTACCCGCCAACGGCGCAGCAGGAAGGTGAACACACCCCATGAGCAGCCGGCGAGCGCGAACAGCAGGTCGCCGAGCCAGGTCAGCGCGCCGCCGGCGGCAAGCCCGTCATAGGCCAGGGCAACCAGGCCCAGCGCGAGCAGGGCACAGCCGGCGAGCTGCGATCGTCCCGGACGCTCGTCCAGGACCAGGGTGCTGAGCACCATGCCGGTGACCATCACACAGGCCGGCGGGAACACCGTGGCATGGGCAAGCGGGGCGAGCGCGAAGGCGGTATAGACGACGAGGCCGAACAGCGGACCGCCCGCAAGGGCCAAGCCGATGCCCCGGCCCCAGCCGAGCCCGCCCAGGTCTCGCAGCTGGCCCTGAGACAGGAGAAAGGGCAGCACGATCGCGGCGCCGCCAGCAAAGCGCAGCAAGGTCATGTCCCAGGGACGCAGGCCCTGGGCCGCGCCCGCGGCCGAGGCGATGCTGTAGGTCGACCAGGTGAGGACGGTGAGCAGCGCCAGGGCCGGCCCGACCAGATCCCAGCCGAAAGGCTTGGCCCAGGTAGCTACCGCCGTCGCGCCCCATCGTCCGGAAGTCGAGTCTGCTGCTCCAATGGGGCGTTGATCCTCGCCGTACACTCAGCTGGCCTATCCTCGATCGAGTGCCCCGCTACATCACCGCGCCGATCTGCCAGGGCACAAACTCGTTGTCGCCCATGCCCAGCTCCTCGGACTTGGACTGCTCGCCGCCGGCAACACGAACCACGAGGTCGAAGATCCGCTGACCCACCTGCTCGACCGTCTCCTCGCCGTCCAGGATCGTGCCGGCGTTGATGTCCATGTCCTCCTCCATGCGGCGGTACATGGCGGAGTTGGTGGCGATCTTGATCGACGGCGTCGGCTTGAAGCCGAAGCAGGAGCCGCGCCCGGTAGTGAACGCGATCACGTTGCCGCCTGAGGCGACCTGGCCGGTGGCCGAGGCCGGATCGTAGCCGGGGCTGTCCATGTAGACGAAGCCCTTCTGGGTGATCGGCTCGGCATATTTGTAGACGCCGGCGAGATTGGTCGTGCCGCCCTTGGCCGCAGCGCCTAAAGACTTCTCGAGGATGGTGGTGAGCCCGCCCGCCTTGTTGCCGGGCGAGGGGTTGTTGTTCATCTCGCCGCCGTTGCGGTCGCAGTACTCTTCCCACCAGTGGATGCGCTCGATCAGCTTGTCGGCGACCTCCTGGCTGACGGCACGGCGGGTGAGCAGATGCTCGGCACCATAGATCTCTGGGGTCTCGGACAAGATCGCCGTCGCGCCGTTGCGCACCAGGAGATCGGCGCAGTGGCCGAGCGCCGGGTTGGCGGTGATGCCCGAATAGCCGTCCGAGCCGCCGCACTGCAGCGCCAGGCTGATCTCGCCCACCGACACCGGCCGGCGGCCGAACTCGTTGGCGTGCGGCAGCATCTCCTTGATCATGGCGTGCGCGTGCTCGATCGTGCGCCGCGTGCCGCCCTCACCCTGCAGCGTCATGGTGCGGAACGCGGGGCCGGATTCGATGCCGTAGACCTCCTTCATGAAGGAGAGCTGCATCACCTCGCAGCCCAGGCCGATCATGAGGATCGAGGCGAAATTGGGATGCGCCGCGAAGCCCCACAAGGTCCGCTGCAGCGTGGCGTAGCCCTCGCCGCGGTCGGCCATGCCGCAGCCGGTGCCATGGGTGATGGCAACGATGCCGTCGACGTTCGGATACTGCGCCAACACCTCCTGCGGGAATCGCTCGGCGATGAACTTCGATACCGAGGCCGAGCAGTTCACCGTCGAGAGAATGCCGATATAGTTGCGGGTGCCGACCTTGCCGTTACCCCGCACATAGCCGCCGAACGAACCCCGCTCGGCCTCGGGCACCATCGTGACCGGGCGCACGTCCAATCCCACGGCGTAGTCGCGGGCGAAGTCGCGCATGCCGCAATTGTGGACGTGGACATGCTCGCCCGGGGCGATGTCCTGGGTCGCGAAGCCGATGATCTGGTCGAACTTGCGGATCGGCTCGCCGGTCGGGA
>JBFWWD010000263.1:0-8219 GCA_050246385.1 Geminicoccaceae bacterium | reverse complement strand
AACCGCGCCAAGAGCCATTTCCTCGCGACGATGAGCCATGAGCTGCGCACGCCGCTCAACGCCATCATCGGCATGAGCACGCTGCTCGAGAAGACCAGGTTGGACGCCGAGCAGCGTGACATGTCGGGGACGGTGCGAACGGCCGCCGCCAGCCTGCTCGGCCTCGTCGATCAGGTTCTCGACCTCGCGAAGATCGAGGAGCGCCGCTACGCGATCGAGGTCGAGACCTTCGACCTGCACGACAGCCTCCTGCGCGTTCGAATGCTGCTCGGCCATCTCGCCACCGCGAAGGGCCTGGCATTGCGGCTGCGGGTTGCGCCCGACGTTCCCTATCGCCTGATCGGCGGGGCGCGGCAGCTGCATCAGACCTTGGTCAACCTGATAGGGAACGCAATCAAGTTCACGGATGTTGGTCACGTCCTGATCCGGGTCGAGACGATAGGCAGGAGTGCGCAGGAGGTGCGGCTTAGACTGGCCGTCGAGGACACAGGGATAGGCCTCGCGCCGGACGTGCAAGCGCGCCTGTTCGAGCGGTTCACCCGTAGCGACGAGAGCGTGCGGCGGGGCATCAGCGGCAGCGGACTTGGTCTCAGCATCACACGCGAGCTGGTACAACTCATGGGAGGCGCCGTGGGGATGACCAGCACCCCCGGACAAGGATCGACCTTCTGGATGGAGCTGCCGTTCGAACTGCCTCCGGCCGAAGCGGGCGAGGAGGAGCAGCGCTTGGACGGCCGGGTGATCATCCTGGGCGGAAGAGAGCAGGCCGGTCGGCTCGCAGCCATGGTGGAGCGGTTCGGGTGCGACGTGCGCTGCGTCGCCACGGTCGAGTCCGCGCTCGAGCTTCTGCGCCATGGCGCGACGCGAGCGGCCGTTCTGGTGCTGCGCCGCGACCCGCCGGTCGACCTCTCCACGCTGGCACGCATGCTCGGCCAAGTTCAGTCGGTCGAGCCGATCGATCTGATCGGGATCGGCGTGCCGCCTACCGACGTCGACCCGGTGACCCTGGCCGATCTCGCGAGCGAACCGTCAGCCTCGCGCCTGCGGACATCCCTTCGCGCCGCATTGCGCTCCCGCCCCGCGGGCCTGGAGGACGTGCCGGCCACTCCCGATCGGGAGACGGCCGTTCCCGACCGCAGCCTCAGCGTGCTCGCGGCCGAGGACAACCGCGTCAATCAGAAGGTGATCCTCAAGCTTCTGGAGCAGGCCGGCCATCAGGTCACGCTGGTGGCGACCGGCCAGGAGGCGGTCGAGGCCATGGAGCAGGAGGCGTTCGACATCGTCCTCATGGACCTCAACATGCCCGAGCTCGGCGGCATCGAGGCCGTCAAGCTGCTCCGCTTCATGCACGATCCCGCCGAGCTGCCGCCGATCGTGGCGGTGAGCGCCGATGCCACCGCCGACACGCGCGAGGCCTGCCGCCAGGTGGGCTTCTCGGCCTACCTCACCAAACCCATCGACGCACGGCTGCTGCTGCAGACCGTGGCCACGTTGACGGGGCTTGGCGAGAGGCCGGCCGACGCCTCACCACCGACCCGCGAGATGGATCCGGCCGGCGAGACCTCCAAATCGAGCGCTCTGCCTTCCGGCGGGTCGTCCGTGGACGAGCGGCGGCTGGCAAGTCTTGCAGAGCTCGACCGTAACGACGGGTTCCTGACCGGCCTGATCGACGACTTCATCGCCGATCTCGACCTGATCCTCGACCAACTCGACAGTGCCGCGCGCGAGGGCGATGCCCGGGCGTTTCGCGATCGCGCCCACGCACTCCGCAGCAGCGCGGCACATGTCGGCGCGATGGCCCTGTTCGATCTCTGCCTCAGCTGGCGCGAGCTGGACGACCATGCGCTCCTGATGCGCGCCGATGCGGAACTCGACCGGCTCCGCCAAGAGGTTCAGCGTGCCACGATCGCCATGCAGGCTTTCAAGCAACGCTGGGTCGCCGGGTCCGCCAGCGAGGCGAATGCGGCGAACCGCTTCGCCGGACGTTCATAGCCCAGACGCGTCAGGCAGCCGCGCGCCGCCGTTCCTGGTGGCGGGCGAGGCAGTCCATCCGCCTGAGATCGGCCTCGCTCAGATCCAGCGCCAGCTCCACCCAGACCTCCACGATGTCCACCAGCTCGGCCCTGCTGATGGGGTCGCTGCGCCGCCGCACGCGCTTGAGGGCCAGCTCGGTCCCGAACCGCTTGGAACGCTCGGCGAGCAGGGCGCGTAGCGCCGCCTCGCCCTCGCCGGGCTCGCAGACAAGGTCGATCAGACCTAACGCTTGCAGCTCGTCCGCGGTTCGCGTGCGCCCGTCCTCGATCAGCGTCCGGGCCATGTGCTCACCGACGCGGCGCCGCAACAGGCTGTAGGCCCCCATCCCGGGGAACAGGTTGAACAAGGTCTCGGGCAGCCCGAATTTCGCCGTACGCTCGGCGACGACCAGATCCATGGCGAGCATGGCCTCGAATCCGCCGCCTACGGCATCGCCCTGGACGAGGGCAGCGGTCATGATCGGCAGATCCATCGCCGAGTAGTTCTCATAGACCGCATCGACCGCTGCGTAGGCATAGGCACGGAGCTTGGCCTCGTCCTGCGCTCGAATCACACGTGTGAACGTCGCCAGATCACCACCCATGCACCAAGCGCCATTCGCTCGCGATCCCCAGACCAGATACCGGAAGGGCATCTCGTCGCGCTCGCGACAGCCGAACTCGTCGCGCAACCAACCTTGGAAGTGTCGCCCGTCAGCCATTAATCCGGGGGTGAAGCAGGCGCGTTCCTGGTGGCGCATCCACGCCCAGAGAATGCCCGTCTCAGCCTCAAGACGGGTCGAAAGATTTGCGTATTCGAGTTCTAGCGTATCGGTGCGAACTTTGGGCAGTTGTGCCGGTAAGTCCGCGCGAACTGCAAAGAATCCCGGTCGATTGTCATTGTCGATCCGGCCAATGAGGCTGCGGAGCTCGCTGTAAGCGACGGCCATGTGAAGAACCCCCGTCCTTGCATGCTCACACTGCAGTCAAAACTGCTGAGGAGACGCCGGTGATGGTGATCTGGAGAAAGCTGAGGCCAGTTAACCAAGTTCAACACTAGGCGCAAGAACTTTTTGGAACTACATTTGCTGTTACTTTGCAGCAAAAAATCTTTATTGTTTTCATACATTTTTACGAGTTATTTTGGTCAATTCTCTTGCAATCGGTGCGTGAGAAAGTTCTACGCTTTCGCGGTCCATGTCGTCGCGACCGGAGCCGGGGCGCCGGGTTCAAGGCATGGTTAAGTTAGCTTCGATCTTGTGAAGCTCCCCATAGAGCAACTCGGCGCCGGAAAGTTGATGAATATGAATAGACAATCTATTTTTGGTAGAAGCATACTTGCGTCTATCTGTCGCAGACGTATTCGTCGTACCATGCCAGTCCACTGGACCGTGCACTCGGATTGCTCAGCTCATCACGGCGCACGCGATCATTTGCTGCCGGTCGAAGAGTCGGCCGGCCCAGCACCGGACGGGATGCGCGATCCAACCTCGCCCAGCCCACCCCGCGCTGCTGCTCAGTGCGTGGGTTCAAGCTGCCGGGGCGCCGAGCGCGGTTGGCTCGTTGTGCATTCCGCAAGCCGCGGCGGCGGATATGGGATCCGAGCTACCGCAATAGGGCAGCGCGACTGGCGAACAGGAAGATGGCGAGCAGCAGGAGACAGCAAGCGAGACTGAGAGGCCCCCCTGCCGCCGCCACCGCCACGAGCGCGACGGCGATCGTCACGAGCACCCATCGCCAGATGCCGACAGGCCCCCGCCAGAAGCCTAGGGCCAGAAGCAGCATGATGAGCCCTGCCACGACTTCGCCGAGCCTGCCCATATTGGCGAGCGTGGTCGAAGCCGACTGCATCTGAAGCGGAGATGCCGTAACAATGAGAGCGAGGCCGGTGCAGCCAACCAGGACCGCGGCGATGGTCGGTGTGGCGGGGCCGGGATCGATGCGAACGTGGTCGGCCAGCCCAAACAGGGCCAAACGCCAGCGATGCAGCTCGCTGACCGCGAGGAGAAGCACGCCGCAGAGCAGGGGCAACAGATAGTAGACGGCACGGAAGGCGAGCAGCGCGCCGATCAGCGGCAGAGTATGCTCCTCGCTCGGCTGGATCAGCAAGACGATCGCCGACTCGAAGACGCCGAGGCTGCCCGGCACGTGGCTGAGGAGGCCGACTACGATCGACGCCATGAAGATCGTCAGCACCTCGAGATAGTCCAGCCCAAGGTCGCTCGGCAGGAGCACATAGAGCGCGGCGGCGACGGCGATCAGGTCCGCCACGCCGAAGAAGATCTGGATGAGGGTCGCACCCGCGTCGGGCAGCGCGAACTCTCGTCCGCGCCAGCGCAGAGGCCGGTGGAAGAACCCGCCCCAGACCACGTAGGCGGAGACCAGCAAGAGGGCCGCCGCCGCCGCCAATCGCCAGACGAGCGGCGGAAGGCCGGTCGATTCCGCTAGCCGCCCGGGCTCGATCAGCACCACTGCTCCGGCCAGGGTCGCGACGCCGAGCGTGAAGGTGGCCGTGAAATACATCTGGACCTTGGCGACATCGGTGATTCCGAGGCCCCGGTCCGAGTAGAAGTGGTAACGCAGGGTCGCGCCGATCACGAAGGCGAACCCCGTCGAGTGAGCAATGGACTGCGTGGTGAACGACGCAAGGCACAGATGGTCGAACGGCATGCGCTTGCCGACCAGACTCAGCGCGGACCACTCATAGCCGATCAGCGCCAGGAAGCTCAGGGCCGTGAACGTCACCGCGAGCACGAGCTGTCGCCAGGTCAGTGCGACCAGCTCCGCATGCAGGTCGGCAAGGCCATAGCGGTGCAGCGCGCCCCGCAGGACCCAGACGGCGATGCCGAACATTGCGGCGCCGACGACATAGGGGGCCAGCCGCTGAGCGACCGCGCGCCAGGCACTCAGATCTTGGCGCCGTGCAAGCGAGGCGAACACACCAATTCCGGCAGGCGCTCCGCCACGATCCGCGTCGCGCTGCACTCCGCCCGATCTCCCTCCGACACGACCCGCACGCCGATTCGCGTGGCGCGTCAGGTACTCGGTCGAGCGGGCATGCGCAACCGCACGGGGCTCGTGATCAGAACGAGGAGCCGGGCTGGCCGAGGAACTCGATCTCCTCAGGACTGCTCTCTCGGCCCAAGATCTGATTACGATGCGGGAATCGCCCGAACCGAGCGATCACGGCGTGGTGACGCTCCGCCCAATGCAGTTGCTCGCGGTCGATCAGGCCGCGCATGAGAACGAGGCAGCGCTCCTGGTCGGCCAGATCCTCGCTGTGCTCGAACGGTAGATAGAAGAACAGCCGACGACCGACCGGGACCGCGCGGTCGTGGCCGCAGGCGATGGCATCGTTCGCGATCTGACGCGCCCGCTCGTCGCAGGAGTAGGCCTGTGGCGTCCCGCGCCAGATATTGCGCGGGAACTGGTCGAGCAACAGGCAAAGTGCGAGCGATCCGTCGGGCGTGGCGGTCCAATCGTGCAGCCGGCTGGCCTTCGCCGCCTCGACCAAGGCTGCGTAGCGGCTCGAAATCTCCGCATCGAACGCCGGATCGCTGCGGAACCATCGCGCCTCGTTGCCCGGCGCGAACCAGAAGTCGAGCACGTCGGACGGCGTGTGATGCCCTCGCCCACTCCCGCCCCCGCTGCTATGACCATTGTCCCCGTCGATGTCCGTGAGCATTGCATGATCCCTCGCTACAGCCGGCCCGAGATGGCGGCGATCTTCACACCGGAGACCCGGCTCGGCATCTGGCTCGACGTCGAGCTCGCCGCTGCCGAGGCGATGGCGGCGATCGGCACCCTACCCGCCGATGCGGTCCAGGCGTTGGCGGCCGCCATGGCGACACACCGCGAGCGGCTGATCGATCCCGTCCGGATCGAGGAGATCGAGGCCCGCACCCGCCACGATGTGATCGCGTTCTTGACCCATGTCGAGGAGGTCTGCGGCGCCGAGGCGCGGTTCCTGCATCTCGGCCTGACCTCGTCAGATCTGCTCGACACCACCTTGGCAATCCAGCTGGAGCGGGCGGCCGACCTGATCCTGGTCGAGATCGACGCCGTGCTCGAAGCGCTCGAGCGCCGGGCGTTCGAGCACAGGCGGACACCGACCATCGGCCGCAGCCATGGCATCCACGCCGAGCCGACCAGCTTCGGCCTCAAGCTGGCGGGGCACTTCGCCGAGTTCAACCGCGCCCGCCGCCGGATGGTCCAAGGTCGCTACGAGATCATGACCTGCGCCATCTCGGGCGCGGTCGGCACCTATGCCAACGTCGATCCCAGGGTTGAGCAGATGGTGGCCGAGCGCTTCGGGCTGCGCCCGGAGCCGGTCTCGACCCAGGTGATCCCGCGCGACCGCCACGCCGCCTTCGTCGCGGCGCTCGCGCTGCTCGCCGCGGCGGTGGAGCGGCTGGCGACCGAGATCCGGCATCTGCAGCGGACCGAGGTCGGCGAAGCGGAGGAGCCGTTCGCAGCCGGGCAGAAGGGCAGCTCGGCCATGCCCCACAAGCGCAATCCGGTCTTGTCCGAGAACCTGACAGGGATCGGGCGGATGGTCCGGGCCGCGATCGTTCCGGCGTTCGAGAACGTGGCGCTCTGGCACGAGCGCGACATCTCGCACAGCTCGGTCGAGCGCGTCATGCTGCCGGACGCCTGCATTCTGACCGACTTCGCGCTGCATCGGCTCGCAGGCCTGGTGAACGGCCTGGTCGTCCATCCGGAAAGGATGCTGCGAAATCTGGAAGCGAGCCAGGGCCTCTACAGCTCACAGCGCGTCATGCTGGCCCTGACCGAGACCGGACTGCCACGGCAGCAGGCCTACGAGATGGTCCAGCGCCATGCGATGGTCGCCTGGCGGGAGGGCAGGCCGCTCCTGGGCCTGCTGCGCACGGACCCGGAGGTGACGGAGCGCCTCGACGAGGCGCGGCTCACGGCGATGTTCGACCTCGACTATCATCTCGCCCATGTCGACCACGTGTTCGAGCGGGTGTTCGGCGGTGCGGTGCATCGGGGCTGACCAGCCTCATCCCGCCGCCTTGCCGCCGCGATGCGTCGGTGTGGCGTTGAGCGGATCTTCCGGCCAGGGGTGCTTCGGGTAACGGCCGCGCAGCTCCTTGCGCACGGTCGGGTACGTGTTCGTCCAGAAGCTGCCCAGGTCCTGGGTCACGGCCAAGGGACGCCCGGCCGGCGACAGCAGATGCACCGTCAGCCGGATTCGGCCTCCATCGACCGCCGGATTGTCGAGCAGGCCGAAGAGCTCCTGCAGCCTGACCGCCAGAACCGGCGCGTCGGCGGTGTAGTCGACGGGATGCGTGCGACCGCTCAGGACCGCGAAGCGTTCCGGAACGCGACGGGCGAGCTCGCGCTCACGGCCATACCCCAGGCGATCGCGCAGGATCGCGGCAAGGTCGATCCCCACCAGGTCGGCGAGCCGCCGCAACCCGGCAAGATGGGGGCCGAGCCAGGTCTCGAGCTCGGCCGCAAGTGTCTCATCGGAGAAGTCGGGCCAGGCCTCGGGCTCGACGCGCCGCAACAGCGCCACCCTGGCACGCAGCTGCCGTGCGGTTTCCGACCAGGGCAGGCGATCGACCCCGCGCTGCCGAACGCCCTCGCACAGCGCACGCGCGAGCTGGTCGGGCTCCGATGCCAATGGGCGCTCGCTGAGCGTGATCGCTCCGATCCGCGTCACCTGGCGAGCCGCGACCGATTCGGTCCGGGCATCGTAGCGCACCTCGGCATCGGTCTCGATCCGCGCGGCGTGGAACTGGCGGAGATCCGTGTCGGCGAGTGGCGCGGCCAGCCTGATGCGAGCATCCGTGCCGATATCGTCGAGCTCCGCGACCGCGAGCCAGGGCTCGGCGGCGAGCGGGTCGTTGGGGGCGAGACGCGCGCCGCGCCCGCCCGCCAGGAGAAACATGCCGCGCGCGCTTGGCCGCGCACGGGCAATCCGCTCGGGGAAGGCGAGACTGAGCACGGCACCCGCGGCGGCCGGATCGGCCGGCTGCGGCGCCAGGCCGGCCAGCCGCGCGAGCTGGCGCCGCACCTTCTGGGCTTCTCCGACGATCGGCTCGCCGAGCCGGCGCGCGAAGTCGGTTCCTGCATCGGCGGCGGCACGCGTACCGAGCAGCGCGGCGGCGGCGACGGCCGTGGGACGGTGCTCACCTGCGGTCAGGACCATGTGTGCCAAGCGCGGATGCAGCGGCAGCT